>CAYMUJ010000074.1:0-8879 GCA_964393565.1 uncultured Stakelama sp.
CGCCGCGTCGATGCGATAGGTGGGGTTGCTCTGCCCGCCGGGGAATTTGGCGTAGCGCAGCGGGCCTGCGAAGCCCGCGACATTGGCCTCCATCCATGCGGTGAGCCGCGCGGTGTCGAGGTCATCGACCTGCTCCATCGGCTGTCCGCCGCGATGCCCTGCCGGCGCGGTCATGCGAATTCGATCACGGAGCGCACCGCGTCCCCCTGTCGCAGATTGTCGAAGGCGTGGTTGATGTCCTCCAACCGGATCCGCTCAGCCACCATCGAGTCGAGGTCAAGCACGCCGTCGAGATACATCTGGACGAGCCGCGGCAGATCGATCGGGAACTGCATCGACCCGGCGAGCGACCCCTGCAGCTTCTTGCCCGACAGGAAGGTCGGGCCCGGGATGCTGACCGACTGGCCCGGCGCGATCATGCCCAGGATCGTCGCGGTGCCGCCCCGGCGCAGCACGTGCCAAGCGGTCTCCGCCGTCTGCGGCCGCCCGACCGCCTCGATCGCATAATGGACGCCGCCATCGGTGAGCTTGAGCACCTGCTTGACCAGATCGGGGGCCATCGCGTCGAGATCGTGCGTCGCGCCCATCTTCCGCGCCAGCGCGCGCTTTTCCGCGACGGGGTCGATCGCGATGATCTTGCCCGCGCCGGCGATCTTCGCGGCGTTGATCGCCGACAGGCCGATGCCGCCGCACCCGATCACCGCCACCGTCTCGCCCGGCGTCACCTTGCTGTCGCGGAAGATCGATCCCGCCCCGGTCAGCACCGCGCAGCCGAGCAGTGCCGCACGGTCGAGCGGCATGTCCTTGCTGATCGCGACACAGGCATTTTCGTGGATCAGCATCTGTTCGGCAAAGGCCGACAGGTTGAGGAAATGGTTGACCGGCGTACCATCGGCGAGCGTCAGCTTCGGCGCGGCATCGGCCGGGCGGCGGGTCGAATTGTCCAGACAAAGCGACGGGCGGCCCGAGACGCAGAATTCGCACGCACCGCAGAACACGGTGAAGAAGGTGATGACATGGTCGCCGGGCTTCAGCCGCGTGACCTCGCTCCCCACCGCCTCGACCACGCCCGCCGCCTCATGCCCCGGCACGGTCGGCATGGCGTGCGGATAGGCGCCGTCGACGAAATGCAGGTCCGACCGGCACACCCCGCATGCCGCGGTGCGCACCAGCACCTCACGCGGGCCGGGCTTGTCGATGCGGATGTCGTGGATTTCGAGCGGCTTGCCGGCCTCGAACAACAGCGCTGCTTTCACATCTTTTCCCTTCTTAGCCCCTCCCCTTCAGAGGAGGGGCTTAAGAACTACCGCGTCACCGCCATGTCGCCGCTACTCGGGCGATCGGCCTTGAACTCACCATATTTCCCGAACTCGCTGCGCGCGATGGCGCGATTGTGCACCTCGTCCGGACCATCGGCAAAGCGCAGCGTACGCATGCTGGCCCAGGCAGCGGCAAGCGGTGTATCGTCGGACACGCCCGCGCCGCCAAATGCCTGAATCGCATCGTCCAGGATCTGCAGCGTGATGCGCGGCCCCATCGCCTTGATCATCGCGATCTCGCCCTGCGCCGACTTGTTGCCGGCCTTGTCCATCATGTCCGCCGCCTTGAGGCACAGCAGGCGCATCATTTCGAGGTTCGAGCGCGCTTCGGCGACACGCTGTTCCCAGATCGAGTGATCCGCAATGCGCTTGCCGAACGCGACGCGGCTCAGCAGCCGCTTACACATCAGCTCCAGCGCCATTTCGGCAACGCCGATCGAGCGCATGCAATGATGGATGCGCCCCGGCCCCAGGCGGCCCTGCGCGATCTCGAACCCGCGTCCTTCGCCGAGCAGGATATTCTCGACCGGCACGCGCACATTCTCCAGCACCACCTCGCCATGGCCATGCGGCGCGTGATCATACCCGAATACCGAAAGCAGCCGCTCCACCCTGACACCCGGCGTATCCAACGGCACCAAAATCTGGCTCTGCTGCGCATGACGCGCGGCGTCGGGATTGGTCTTGCCCATCACGATCGCGACGGCACAGCGCGGGTCGCCCACGCCCGACGACCACCATTTGCGGCCGTTGATGACATAATGGTCGCCGTCGCGGACCATCGACGTCTGGATATTTGTCGCGTCGGACGAGGCGACATCCGGCTCGGTCATCAGAAAGGCGGAGCGGATCTCGCCATTCATCAGCGGTTTGAGCCAGCGCTCCTTATGTTCGCGCGTGCCGTAGCGGTGCAGCACCTCCATATTGCCGGTATCGGGCGCGGAGCAGTTGAACACCTCGCTCGCCCAACCGGAGCGCCCCATCTCCTCGGCGCACAGCGCATATTCGAGATTGGTGAGCTGCGTCCCCTCAAACTCGAAACTGTCGTCGACATGGGTCTGGCCCGAATGCGGCGGCATGAAGAAATTCCACAGCCCCTGTGCCCGCGCGACAGGCTTCAGTTCCTCGATCACCGGAAGCACCTTCCAGCGCTCACCCTTATACACCTGATCGCGATACTCGTTCTGACGCGGGGTGATGTACTGGTCGATGAATCCCTTCACGCGATCGCGGAAATAGGTTTCGCGCTCCGTCAGCGTGAAATCCATGCGCCCTCTCCCTTTCATGCTCAGTTGGGCGGCACCGGCCCAGCACAGCTCAGACGCTCACTAGGCCATACCCGATATTCGGTAAAGTAGGGGTAGGCGGATTTTCAGTTACGGTTCCCTCGACATCGGCCATGTACGCTTTGGGACTGTTTCTTCGAATCAAAGCTGCTAATCAGATTCCATGAACGCCGAGGACATAGCGCCCGAAGAGGCGCGGGGTGAAACGAAACGGTTCCGCGCCAAGCGCGACGCGATCCTCGCGGCGGCAGCGGACGTGATCAACGATCAGAGCGCGAAGGGCATGACCTTCGCCGATGTCGCGCAGCGCGTCGGCCTCAACACGACCAGCGTGACCTATTATTTCAAGCGCAAGGAAGATCTGGCGGCGGCGGCGTTCGACGTGACGCTCGACCGGCTCGACGCTATGCTGGACGAAGCGCATTGCGAAGCGACGCCCGAAGCGCGCGTCGCCCGTTATCTGTCGATCAACATGGAACGGCTGGCGCGCATCCACCAGGGCGAGGAAAAGGCGTTCGCGATCCTGTCCGACCTGCGCGCGATGGAGGGTGAGCTGCGCGCGCGCCTGATGCAGCGCTGGCAACAGATTTTCCGCAAGACCCGCGCCTTGTGGGGCGACAGCGGCACGCGCGCCGAAACCGACCTGCGCGGTGGCCGGGCGCATGTATTGCTGGAGAACACCTTCTGGCTGCCAGCGTGGATCACACGCTATGAGCTCGACGAATATCCGCGCGTCGAGAGCCGGTTGATGGACGTGTTTCGCCACGGCATCGCCACGCCGGGCGAGATGTGGAAACCCGACATGCTCGACCTGACGCATGACGAGACCGAGCCGGGGCGCGAGGCGTTCCTGCTCGCCGCGACACGTCTGATCAACGAACTCGGCTATCGCGGCGCATCGGTGCAGAAGATCGCGAGCGAGCTGAACGTCACCAAGGGCAGTTTCTACCACCATCTCGACGCCAAGGACGAACTGGTGATCGAATGCTACAAGCGCAGCTTCGACTTGATCGCCGACGCGCAGCGGCTGGCCGAAGAGGGGCCGGGCGACCATTGGCGCAAGCTGACCAGCATCATCGCCACCCTGCTGGACGTGCAGTTTTCCGAACGCGGGCCGCTGCTCCGCACGACGGCGCTGTCGGGGCTGCCCCTGGGAGTGCGTAGCGCGCTGATCGACCGGTCCAACCGGATCGCGCGGCGCTATGCCGGCATGCTGTCAGACGGCATCGCGGAGGGATCGATCCGCGCGATCGACCCGCTCGTCGCCAGCCAGACGATGATGGCGCTGCAGAACGCCGCGTTCGACATGCGCAAATGGGCGAGCACGATGCCGCGCGAGCGTGCGGTCGCCTTCTATGCCTCGACCATCGTGTTCGGCCTGTTCGACGACCGGGTTCTGGAGTTCTGAACGCGGCGCGGTGGAATGAACCGGAGCAGGTTGTGCAAATCGCGCCCCGCCCCATTTGGGCTGATCCCCATGCTGGAGACTGCAACAATGATCGACCTGCATTACTGGCCGACCCCTAACGGCCACAAGATCACACTGTTCCTGGAGGAGGCCGGCCTCCCCTACACAATCGTGCCGGTCAACATCGGGCAGGGCGAGCAGTTCAAGCCGGATTTTCTGAAGATCGCGCCCAACAACCGCATGCCCGCAATCGTCGATCATGATCCGGTCGATGGCGGCGCGGCGATCAGCGTGTTCGAGAGCGGGGCGATCCTGCTGTACCTGGCCAACAAGACCGAGCGTTTCTTTGGTCCCGAACAGCGCGACAAGATCGTCCAAATGGAGTGGCTGATGTGGCAGATGGGCGGGCTGGGGCCGATGGCGGGGCAGAACCACCATTTCAACCGCTATGCACCCGAGCAGATTCCCTATGCGCAAAAGCGCTATATCGACGAGACCAACCGCCTGTACGGGGTGCTCGACCGGCAATTGGCGGGCAAGCCATTCGTCGGGGGCGAAGAATATTCGATCGCCGACATGGCGATCTATCCGTGGATCGTGCCGTACGAGGCGCAGAGCCAGAATCTGGATGACTTCGCGCATGTGAAGCGCTGGTTCGAGGCGGTCGCCGCACGGCCGGCGACGGTGCGCGCCTATGCCAAGGGCGAGGAATTGCGTCCGGGCAACCCGACCATGACCGATGAACAGAAGAAAATCCTGTTCGGCCAGACTGCGGCGGTGACGAAGGAGTAAGCGGCCCGATCACCCCCTCCGCGTGCGGAGGGGGCGGGCCGGTGCCGCGATTCAACGCAGCTGAATCCAACGCTAGTTCGGATTCACCGGATATTCGCCGTCGGTGCAGATGTAATAGCCCATGGCGAGATAGGGCTGCATGTTGGGATGCGGCTCTACGGTAAGCTGCGCCGTGCCATAAGCGGGCGATACCTTTACCCCCAACGGGGTCAGCGGGCCGGCTGGCGGCGCGTCGAACGCATTGATCGTCTTTGCCGCATTGTTCAGCGCACGGCTGAGCAACGACGCGCCGACATTGTTGGTGGCGCTTGCGGCGCCCGTCATCCCCGTCGTCGATGCGCTGGAGATACGGGTGGAGAAGCTGTGGCTGTGCGACGGAGCCTGTGTCTGGTTCAGCGTCACCGTTTCCTGCCCGATCGCCTGTGCGAAGACGCAGTTCATCCCGGTTGCGGGTGACGCGCCGGCATCGACAGGAATACGCCCATTGAGATTGGGAAGATTGAAATAAGTCTGCTGATCGCCGCCAAAGCGACTTCCCAATAGCGCATATAAGGGTGCTTGAGTGCTGATATTAACCGCCTGCCCATTGCAGGGAAGCCAACCAACCGGTGCATAGTCGAACGGAAACATCCGAATTTCACCGATAAATGCGTCTGCCATAACAACCTCCCGAAATATGTTTAGTTGCTGAAATCTGGATAGAGTCCATTGACAGCGATTGCGTAAGCCAGGACCAGACTTGGCTGGATATTCGGGTGCGGCTGATTGCTTCCACCATCGACTGCGACGGTGTCTGACGCGGTTTGCACTGCCACCCCTGCCTGTGTCTGGTTACAATAGAAAAAGTTGCTCCCGACATTGGCCGGCGCGGTCGCGCCGCTGGGGATCGTGGTCACGGCCGGAGCCTTAGTGACCGACACCGTGTGCGAATGCGATGGCACCGTCGCCGATGTCAGCGTTACCTGTGCCACGCCCGCCTGCTGTCCGAGCGTATAGGTCGAACCGCCAGGCAACTGCCCATAATGGACCGGGGTGCGGGTACGCAGATCGGGAAGATTGAAGGTGGTGACGCCATCGCCGCCATAAGTGGTGCCGATCAGCGAATAGAGCACCTGATAGTCGGAAATCAGCAACGGCCGCCCGTCACAGGGCAGGAAATTGGCGGGAGCATATTGATTGAAGGCAAAAAGGCGAATTTCGCCAACATAAAAATCTGCCATGGGTTCCTCCAAGGAATAAGGGGGCTGCGGTCAGTTCCGCGAGGGCCAGATGCCCTGAGTCGCGATGCAGATTTGCAGCGCGAGAATCGGCTGGCGGTTCTCATGCGCGCCACCCCCGCCCGAAGATGAAATCGTCGCGCTGTGCAGCGGCACCCAATTGGGGTCATTGGGGTTCGTCGGCGAGGTGGCGTAGAGGTCGAATGGCTGGACCCCGCCCGCCCCCGTGGTTGCAACGCCGATATAGTTGTTCGCCGGCGCCTGCGTCGTCGTCGTCGTCGATTGCGACGCGACAATTCCATGACTGTGCGGCGGGGTTTGCGCCGCCGTCAGCGTGACCGTTTCGCTGCCCCCCTTCTGCCCGGGCTGATACACCGTTCCGCCGCCGATCGACTGACCCAGCCCGACGGCGACGCGCCCGCGCAGGTCGGGGACCGCAAAATTGACAGTTCCATCGCCGCCATAGGTGGTGTGGAGCAACGCATAGAGCGCCTGATATTGCTGAATCGTCAGAAGCTGGCCCTCACAGGGGAGCCAACCTCTTGGGACGCGACCAAAAGAGAAAACCCTGAGCTCACCCAAAAAGTTATCCGTCATTACACCCTCCTCTGACTGATACCGCCCCGGCAATATTTGGCCCACTCAGCGCCTTAAGAATTTAAATCACTGGCGATTGAATAGATCAAGTATAACAAGCTGCATATATACTGAGGCGTCAAGTTACGCCATCATGACGCAGTTTGCGCGTATATCCCTGCGGGAAACACCATTTCGGTGCGGCTTTGTACACAGCCCGGCAGGCGGCATGCGCGTCACGACTGAAGGATCGCATGGGGCAGCCAGTATCGGATTCGCGTGGCGATGGCGGCGGCTCAAGGGATGAAGGTGCACAGCATGCGTCATCAACCCGGCGATTTGGCACCTTGCCCTGCCTGAACGCGGCGCATAGGCGCGATCAGGTGATGCGCCGTCAGTGGCGATCAACGCATGAGCAGCGTCGCTGAAACCTGCGATACGCGGCCTGGATTAGGAGAGGGCATCAGCATGATTTCGCTTCCCCAGTTACTCGCAACCGCAGAGCATATGGAGACCGGTATCAGGAGTGAGGTCCCGCCAAACTGGTTGCAGGGACGTACCGCCTATGGCGGACTGTCCTCCGCACTGGCGTTGACGGCCGCAAAGCAGATCGAACCCGATCTCCCGCCACTGCGTTCAGCCCAGGTGGCGTTTGTCGGCCCACTGTCGGGCGCGGTAACCGCAACCGCAACCAAGCTGCGGCGCGGGCGGAATGCGGCGTTCATCCAGTCCGATGTGGTCAGCGCCGCAGGTGTCGGGCTGCGGACCAATTTTGTGTTCATGAGCCGGATCGAATCGGCGATCGATCATGATACGACCACGCCGACACGGCACCTGCCACCCGCTGCGGATGCCGCCCTGGAAACCGGTCCGGAAGGATTCTTCACCTGCAACTTCAACTATCTGGATCTGCACGCTGAATGTGGGCCGGCCCAGTGGCTGCGCTGGGTTCGGCTGATCGACCGGGACGGGCTGGACCCGGCGGTAGAACTGATGGCGGTGGCGGATTCGTTGCCGCCTGCAACAGCAAGGCTGCTCCCCAAGGCGACTCCGCTGTCATCGCTTACGTGGCAGATCAACATCCTTGAACCGGCCCCCACGTCACGAGACGGCTGGTGGCTGCTCGGGGCCGAGACCGACAGCGCACGCAACGGCTATTCAAGCCAGACGATGCGGATGTGGAATTCCGATGGCACGCTGGTGGCCGAGGGCACACAGAGCGTCGCATTTTTCGGGTGAACCCGGCGGATCCGATCCGTTCGGGTGAGGCTTCTGCCAAGCCCGACACATTTTGCGACACATTCGCCCGCCCGTGACAAATGGGTGCGACAGGCGGGGTTCAGAAGGGCATCACTGCGGCACCCCCTGCCGCGTGACAGGAGCCCGTATGAAGAAACTTCTCACCACGGCAGCGATCGGCGCGATGCTGGCCGCCGGCACCGCAATCGCAATGCAGAGCGACGCCCCGGCTGCGCCCAAGAAACCAGTTTCGAAGGCCGAGATGCTGGCGCGCGCCGATGCGCGGTTCGACCGGCTCGACACCAACAAGGACGGCCAGCTGAGCGCTGAGGAGCGCAAGGCGGGTGCCGAGGCTGCGCGTGCGGCCCAAAGTGAAAGATCTGGGGCCGAGAAGAAGGGCAGCGAGCTGCAGGACTTCATGCCCGGCGCACGGCGTGGCGGCGGCGGCATGGGCGAGCGGATGCTGGCGCGCGTCGACACCAATGGCGATGGCCTGATCAGCAAGGCGGAACACCGCGCGATGGTCGAGGCGCGCTTTGCCCGGATGGACGCCGATAAGGATGGCAGCATCGAGGCCGGCGAAGGCCGCAAGGGCATGGGTGAAGGAAAGCGCGGCGGCAAGTGGAAGCGCGGCGCTGAGCGTCACGGTCCGGACAGCCCCGGCGGCCCGGGCGGTCCGGCGATGGCGATGAAGAAGGCTGACACCAATGGCGACGGCGCGATCAGCCGCGCCGAATTCGATGCCCAGTCGGCCGAGCGCTTCGCCAGGCTCGACACCAATCGCGACGGCAAGATCGACGCCGCCGAGATGCAGGCGCAACGCGACAAGGCGCGCGACGCGATGCGCAAGATGCGTGAGCACAACGGCGACATGCCGCCGCCACCGCCCAACCCCCAGGGCGCGTGACGGTGATGCCGGGCGGGATCAGCGACCTCCTCCGCGCCCGCCCGGCACTTCCCGAGCGGACGGAATCTGCTAACTCCAACGAGATGACCAACGAGACCCCGCATTTGCTGCTCGTCGATGACGAGCGTTCGATCC
>CAYMUJ010000074.1:8979-12018 GCA_964393565.1 uncultured Stakelama sp.
GAGATGACCAACGAGACCCCGCATTTGCTGCTCGTCGATGACGAGCGTTCGATCCGCGAGCCGCTGGCGCAATATCTGACCAAACAGGGGTTTCGCGTGACGCAGGTCGCCGATGCGGAAGCTGCGCGGACGCGGCTGTCGGCCTATGCGATCGATCTGGTCGTGCTCGACATCATGATGCCGGGCGAGGACGGGCTGAGCCTGTGCCGTCATATCCGCGCGACCAGTGAGGTGCCGGTGATCCTGCTGACCGCGAAGAGCGAGGAGACCGACCGGATCGTGGGCCTGGAGATGGGCGCGGACGATTATGTCGTGAAGCCCTTCTCCCCGCGCGAGCTGGCGGCGCGGATCAAGGTGGTGCTGCGCCGGATGCAGGCGGGCGGGACGCGCCTCGCCGCGCCGGAGACGGGCAGCTATGCCTTTTCCGGGTGGGTGCTCAAGACCGGCGAGCGCGCATTGGTCGACCGGGAGGGCGTGTCGGTGCCGCTGTCGACCGGTGAGTATAATCTGCTGCTGGCGCTCGTCATGCGCCCGCGTGCGGTGCTGACGCGCGACCAGTTGCTCGATCTGACGCAGGGGCGCGAGGCCGCGGCGTTCGACCGCGCGATCGACAATCAGGTGAGCAGGCTGCGCAAGAAGATTGAGCCGGATGCCCGGAATCCGACACTGATCAAGACAGTGTGGGGCGGCGGCTACACGCTGGCGAGCGACGTCACCAAGCTGTGACCGCGCCGCCGTTCTTCAAGCGGCTGGTGCCGAGCAGCCTGACCGGGCAGATCGCGTTGCTGGTCGCGCTGGCGCTGTTCGTGGCGCAGGCGATCAACTTCGCGCTGATCCTGAACGAGCGGCGTTCGCTGCGTTTCGAACAGGTGACCGCGCCGGCGATCACCCGCGTGGTCGATGCCGCCGAGCGCATCCGCGACGGTCGCTTCCGCGAACCTCCGGATGGGCGCAAGGCGCGACTGCGGATCGAAGCGACCAATCCGATCCCGCCCGGACTGCGCAACAACCCTGAAGTCGAGCAAGGCATCCGCGTTTCGCTGGCGGAAGCCGGCATCCCGGTCGGACGCATCGTGACCGGCGTGCGAAAGGTGTCGCAGACCGACCCGCGCCTTGCCCGGATGAATGCGCTGCGCGCAGAACGCATGAAGCGGCTGGGCGGCGAGCTGATGGTCGCGGTCGAGCTGCCCGGCACAGGCTGGCTGGTCCTGACATCGGCGTGGCCGCGCAGCGATATCGACATCGTCTGGCGACTGATCCTGCAGACCCTGATCATCTATGGAATCGTGCTCGTGCCCGTGCTGTGGGTCGGGCACCGCGTCAACCTGCCGCTGCGTTCGCTCGCCGCCGCCGCGCGCGGTTTCAGCCCCGGATCGGACCCCGAACCGATTGAAGAGCGTGGACCCGGCGACGTGCGTGCGGTGATCGCCGCACATAATTTAATGCGCCGCCGCGTGACCGCGATGCTGGACGAAAAGGACCAGATGCTCGGCGCGATCGGCCATGACCTGCGCACGCCGCTGGCCGCGCTGCGCGTGCGGATCGAATCGGTCGAGGATGACGAGGATCGTGCACGCATGGCCGACACGATCGACGAGATGAACCGGACGCTGGACGACATATTGTCACTGGCGCGGCTGGGGCGGCCGAGCGAGCCGCCGACCGAGACCGATTTGTCGGCGCTGATCGACGCCGTTGTGGAGGATTTCCGCGATCTGGGCGCGGCGGTCGACTATGAGAATGGCCATCGCCTGATCCGCCGCATCCGCCCGTCGCTGATGCGCCGCGCGCTGCGCAACCTGATCGAGAATGCGATCAAATATGCGGGTGCCGCCGAAGTGAAGCTGATTCAGGATCCGGGCAGCGTGCGGATCGAGGTCGCCGATCGCGGACCGGGCATTCCGGCGGAGCAGATTGCAGCGGTGTTCGACCCCTTCACCCGGCTCGACCCCTCACGCAACCGCACCACAGGCGGGGTGGGCCTTGGCCTGACGCTGGCGCGTGCGATCGTGCGGGAGGCGGGGGGCGACATCACGCTGGCCAATCGCGAGAGTGGCGGCCTGTGCGCGACGATCACGCTGCCGGGACGCTAAGCGGTTGACAGTTCAGCCGCTTCCTCCGACCAATCGGGCTCGGGGGACGTGCCATGAGCGGCTTTGAATTCATCTTTTCGCTGTTCGGGCTGATGCTCGGCCTGTCGCTTGCCGAGGGACTGGGCGGCCTGACGCGAGCGATCAAGCGGCGCGGTTTGAGCGGGATTGGCTGGCCGACGGCACTGCTCGGCCTGTTTGTGTCGTGCGATGTCGTGACGTTCTGGATGTATGGCTGGGCGATGCGCGATCAACTGCCGCTGAGCTGGCCGGTGATGTTCGGCGGGTTTGTGGTGACGGCGGTCTATTTCGTCGCGGCGTCGCTGGTGTTTCCCGACACGATTGATGCGGACAGCGATCTGGACGCGCATTTCGACCGGTATCGCCGCACGGTGATCGGCGCGGTGCTGCTGTGCAATGTCGTGCTGGTCGGGACCGCCTATTCACTGGTCGATTTCAACCTCGACCTGCGCAGCTTCATCATCACCTTCTCCTTCTTCCCGGCCAGCCTGATCGCGGTGCTGACGCGCGACCGGCGGGTGGTGATGGCATGCCTGGTGTGGCTGATCGCGCTCTATCCGCTGTCGGCGGTGTGGCATTAGTTTGTCGGCTGTGCCGGAGCGGCACCGGCCCGCTCCCCCACCCTAGAACGCAAAACGGGCCGGAGTTGCCTCCGGCCCGCTTCGTTCTGGTCAGGTGATCGGATCGATCAGCCGACGATTTCTTCCGGCTTGAAGAAATAGGCGATTTCGATCGCGGCATTCTCGTCGCTGTCCGAACCATGGACGGTGTTGGCTTCGATCGATTCGGCCAGCTCGGCGCGGATCGTGCCCGGCTCGGCGTTTGCCGGGTTGGTCGCGCCCATGATGTCGCGGTTGCGCTGCATGGCGTTCTCGCCCTCGAGCACCTGCACGACGACCGGGCCGGAGATCATGAATTCGACCAGCTC
>CAYMUJ010000075.1:0-11914 GCA_964393565.1 uncultured Stakelama sp.
GAAGAGCTACAAGCCGGGCCTGGGCGCGTATGACAAGGACCGCGTGAAGGCGTGAGCACGTTCCTCCCCCAGCTCGCTGGGGGAGGTGGCATCGCGCAAGCGATGACGGAGGGGCCGCCGACGCAGTCGGCGGGGACCTCTCCTGCCAACCCGCCGTCTGCGCGGCGGCCCCTCCACCCCCCGCTTCGCGGGCGGTCCCCCTCCCCTGAACAAGTTCAGGGGAGGAATTAGGATAGCGTAGTAATGCCCGACCTTTCCCGCCTCCTCTCTCCCCGTTCGGTCGTGATCGTGGGCGCATCCCCCACGCCCGGCGCGCTTGGCAATTCGGTGCTGCGTAATCTTGAGCGGCACGGCTTTGCGGGTGACATCCACCTGATCAATCCCAAGCGCGACGAAATCGACGGACGGCCATGCCTGAAGTCGATCGACGCGCTGCCCCACGGCGTCGATGCCGCAGTGCTGGCGATCCCCGGCCCGGCAGTGCTGGGCGCGGTGCAGGCGCTGGCGGCGCGCGGCGTGGGCGCGGCGATCATCTTTTCGGCGGGCTTTGCCGAGGGCGGCGAGGAAGGGCTGGCCGCACAGGCCGAGGTCGCCCGGATCGCGCATGAACATGGCATGGTGGTCGAAGGGCCGAACTGCCTGGGCATGGTCAATTACCGCGCGGGCGTGCCGCTGACCTTTGTCGAAGCGCCGGTGCTGGACCTGACCGGCAAACCGGCGGTCGGCATTGTCAGCCAATCGGGCGCGATGGCGGTGGTGCTGGGCACGACGCTGATGACCAAGGGGCTTGGCATCACCGTGTCGGTGTCGACCGGCAACGAAGCCGCGTCTGGCGTCGAGGATTATGTCGAACATCTGATCGACGACCCCGAAACCCCGGCAATCGCGATGATCGTCGAGCAGTTCCGCAAGCCTGCGCGGTTCCTCGCGCTCGCCGAGAAGGCACGCGCGGCGGGCAAGCATATCGTGTTGCTCCACCCCGGCACGTCGAGCGCGGCGCGCGAGAGTGCGGCGACGCATACCGGTGCGATGGCGGGCGACTGGCAGTTGATGCAGGCCAAGGTCGAGCGCGCGGGCGTGGTGCTGGTCGACAGCCTGGAAGCGCTGGGCGATGTCGTCGAGCTGGTGGTGCGCGCCAAGCCCGTGCGGCGCGGTGGCACCGCAGTGCTGACCGAGAGCGGGGCGTTCAAGGCGCTGACGCTGGATCTGGCCGAAAGCATCGGCCTTGACCTGCCCGCGATGGACGGCGTGACGGCGGAGGCGATGCGCGCTTCAATCCCCGACTTCATCCCCGTGTCCAACCCGATGGACCTGACCGCACAGGCGCTGGTCGATCCCGACCTGTATCGCCGCACGCTGATCCCGCTGCTGGCGGACGATAATTTCGCGGCGTTGGTGTTCGGGATCATCCAGACCGATCCGGCGACCTGCGCGCGCAAATTCCCGGCGATCATCGATGCGGTGACGGCGCTGAATCCGGACAAGCCAGTGGTCTTTGCCGGCATCGACGATGGGGCGGAGGTGCCCGCCGAGTATATCGCGGGGCTGCGCGCGATCGGCGTGCCCTATTTCCCCTCACCCGACCGCGCGTTCCGCGCGTTGCGGCATCTGGGCAAGCTGGCCGAGCGCGATTTTGCGACGGCGGAGGCGGCACCGGTTGCGCTCGACCTGCCATCGGGCGTCATTCCCGAATATCGCGCCAAGCAGTTGCTCGCCCCGGTCGGCATCCCCTTCCCCGCCGGCGGTTTCGCTGCCGATGCGGACGAAGCGAAAGCGATTGCCGCGAAGGTCGGCTATCCGGTCGCGATCAAGGCGCAGTCGGCAGACTTGAGCCACAAGAGCGATGCGGGCGGCGTGATCCTGAACATCGCCGACGATGCCGCGCTGGATGCGGCATGGACGCGACTGTACGGCAATGTCGCGGCCTATGACCCGACAATCGCGCTCGACGGCGCACAGGTCGAGGCGATGGGCAAGCGCGGGGTCGAGCTGATCATCGGCGCGCGCAACGACCCCGAATGGGGGCCGGTGATCCTGGCCGGGTTTGGCGGCGTGACCGCAGAGCTGCTGCACGATGTCCGGCTGCTGCCGCACGACCTGACCCATGACGCGATCGTTGCGGAGTTGCGCGCGCTCAAACAGGGTGCGCTGCTCGACGGCTATCGCGGATCGCCGGCGCTGGATGTCGATGCGGTGGCGCGGCTGATCGCGGGGCTGGGGCGCGTGCTCGCGGGCACGCCGTCGATCCGCGAAATCGACCTCAACCCGGTCGTGGTCTATCCCAAGGGCGAAGGAGTCGTTGCGCTCGACGCGCTGATCCTGGCCGATTAACCCCCCGTCGATGCGCGGCGTTCGATCCGGCCGAGCAGGTCCAGCAAGGTCGCGCGTTCGGCGTCGGTGAAGCCGGCGAGCATCGCACGCTCATGCGCCGCGATCCGCTTCATACAGTCACGCAGCATCGCGTGACCGGCATCGGTCAGCGTGAGCGCGAAAGCGCGCCGGTCGGTCGCATCGACCACGCGCTCAAGCAGCTTCAGATCGACCAGTTCGTTGATCAGCGCGACCATGTTGGCGCGCTTGATGCCCAGCACGCGCCCGACCGCGCCCTGATTGATTTTCGGACTGGTTTCAACCACGGCCAGGATCGCAACCAGCACCTGACGCATGCCGGTACCGTCGACCGCATTGGCAAAGTCCGCCGCAAAGGCCGCGGATGCCCGCCGCAAATGATACCCCACCAGCGGACCGAGCGCGCCGACCTGTTCCTGTTCCCCAGACATGTGCTGAGCGTGAGCACGATTTCATCCATCGCGTCAATCTGACCAGCGGCCTTGTCGGCGGATTTGCGGGCGCCCGCGCCGGAAACGCAGAGGCTTGCCAGTCCCCCCGACCAGCGTCAGTGAGGCTTAAACACCCCCAGCGGAGAACTCCATGAAGCGCCGTCTTGCATCTTCCAGCGTCAACCCGGTGGGCCTTGGCTGCATGTCGCTGAGTCACGCTTATGGTACCCCGCCGGCGCGGGAGGATGCGATCCGTCTGCTCAATCAGGCGCTCGACCTGGGGTACGACCATCTCGACACCGCCGCGCTCTACGGGTTCGGCGCGAATGAGAGCCTGATCGGCGAGGCCGTCGGCCATCGCCGCGACGCCTTTTTCCTTGCCTCCAAATGCGGGATGACCGGCGTGGACGGCAAGCGCGTGATCGACGGGCGGCCGGAAACGCTGCGCGCGACGATCGAGGAGTCGCTGACCCGGCTGCGCACCGATCACGTGGACCTTTATTATCTTCATCGCTGGGACAAATCGGTGCCGGTCGAGGAGTCGGTCGGCGAACTCGCGCGGCTGGTCGAAGCGGGGAAGATCGGCGCGATCGGCCTGAGCGAAGTGTCCGCCGCGACGCTGCGCCGCGCACATGCGGTGCATCCGATCGCGGCGGTGCAGAATGAATATTCCTTATGGTCGCGCAATGTCGAACTGGGGGTGCTGGCGGCATGTGCGGAGCTGGGCACGACATTGGTCGCCTTCTCGCCCGTGGCGCGCGGCTTTCTTGCGGATGGGCTCACGTCGCCCGATGCGCTGGAACAGGGCGATATCCGGCGGATGATGCCGCGCTTCAGCCCGGAGAATTTTGCGCGCAACCTCGACCTGCTCGCGCAGTTGCGGCGCATCGCGAACGGGCGCGGGATCACCCCGGCCCAGCTCTGCCTGCAATGGGTGTTCGCACAGGGCGCGCATGTCGTCGCCATTCCCGGCACCACATCGCCCGCGCACCTGGCCGAGAATTTCGCAGCGCCGGTCGAACCGCTGCCCGACGCGATACGCGCCGAACTCGACCGCATCTTTGCGCCCGACGCAATTGCCGGGCCGCGCTATCCGGCGGCGACGCAGGCGGAGATCGATACCGAAGAGTTCTGAACGGACTGCGCCCGCTCAGAGCCTTCGCAGCGCCTGAGCGGGCCGGACCGACAAGACCGGCAGCGACCCCAGCAGGCCAATGCCAAGCGTCAGCAACGCACCCAGGACCAGGGTCGCAGCGACGATGGTCCAGTCCGGCGCCCAGCCGAACTCGAACACGCCGGTGATGACATACCACGCCGCCAGCCCGCCCAGCCCCAGCGCGAGCAGCGCGAGGGTGAGTGCGAGCAGCGCATATTCGAGCGCCTGTGCCGCGAGGATCTGACGCCGGGTGGCGCCCAGGGTCTTGAGGATGACGCTGTCATAGCTGCGCGCCTGTCGCGACGCGGCGATCGCGCCGACCAGCACCGCGATACCGGCAAGGATCGTGACCGACGCCGAGAGCAGGATCGCGGTCGCCATCTGATCGAGGATCGTGCGTACCTGACCCACCACCTCGTTCACCGCGATGATCGAGGCCGAGGGGAAGGCGCCGAGCAGCGCACGCGATACCTTGCCCTCGCTCTTCGGTTCCATGTCGATCGTCGCGGTCAGGCTGTGCGGCGCGGCGGCAAGCGTGTTTGGCGAGAAGACGAGGATGTAGTTGAACCCCATCGTGTCCCAGTTGACCTGCCGCAGCGACGCGATCCGCGCCTGGATCTCACGGCCCAGGATGCTGACGGTCATCGTGTCGCCGACGCCGACATTGAGGGTTTCAGCCGCCTCACGGTCGAGCGATACCAAAGGCGGACCGGCATAGTCCCTGGGCCACCATTGCCCGGCGACCAGATCGCTGCTCTGCGGCAGCACGTCGGAATAGGTGACGCCGCGCTCACCGCGCAGGAACCATGCGCCTTCGGGCAGGGTCTTGAGGTCGGCGACGCGGGTGTTGCCATAAGCGGTGATCGTGCCGCGCAGCGCGGGTACGATGTTGAGCTTTGCCTCGGGCGCTTCGCGCTTCACCAATGCGGAGAAGGCATCACGGGATTCCGACGGAATATCGAGCACGAACTGGCTGGGGGCGCGTTGCGGCACCGCGCGTTCGATCTCGGCATTGAGGCTGGTCTGGATCGCGGCGAGCGTGACGAACAGGGTGAGTGCCAGGCCGAGCGCGATCACCAGCGCCACAGTCTGCGCGCCGGGGCGGTGCAGACTGGCCAGCGCCAGCCGCAGCAACGGGCGGCGCGGGCGCGGCAGCTTTGCCGAGAGCCGGCGGATCGATGCGCCGATTCCGAGCAGCACCAGCAATACCAGCGCCACCGCGCCCAGCACTGCGGCGGCAAAGATCGGCTCCCGCGCCGTCACCAGCGCCAGCGTCACGACCAGCGCCCCGGCCAGCGCGACCAGCGCGACGCTGCGCCGGTCGATGCCGCGCGTCTCTTCAACCCCGCTACGCAGCTGAGCGGCGGCGGGATGGGTGCGCGCGCGCGCCAGCGGCGGCATGGCAAAGGCAAAGGCGATCAGCAGGCCATAAGCGGCACTGGTCACCAGCGGCAGCGGATAGACCGCAAAGCCCGGCGCGACCGGCAACAGCTCCCCCGCCAGCGCGACGAACGCGATCGGCAGCACCGCACCGACCACCAGCCCCGCCCCCACCGCCAGCGCGGAAGCGGCGGCGATCTGGAGCAAATAGATGCGGCTGATATCGGCCGAGGTTGCACCGAGGATCTTGAACGTCGCAATCCCGCCGCGCTTCTGCCCGAGATAGGAGGCAACGCCGTTGCTCACCCCGATCCCGGCGATGACCAGCGCAGCAAGGCCGATCAGCGACAGAAACTGTCCCATCCGCTCGAAGAAGCGCACCGCACCCGGGGCGGCGCGGTCGCGGGTCTTATATTCGAAGCCGGCGGCGGCGAAGCGCTGCTTAAGCCCGTCCACCGCCGTATCCGGGGCCACGCCGGGATTGAGGCGGATGCGGTATTTGGTTTCGTAGAGTGCGCCCGGTTGCAGCAATCCGGTGCGTTTCATGCCGTCGAGCGAGACGATCGCGACCGGGCCGAGCGTGAACCCCTCTCCCACCCGGTCGGGTTCGTCGGCAATCAGCGCGGCGATCCGGAATTCGGCATCGCCATAGCGCACCCGGTCGCCGGTCTTGAGCAACAGCCGCTCAGACAGCGACTTGCCGATCAGGATCGCATCGGGCGCGAGCGGCGCATAGCGGCCCTGCTCCAGCGCCAGGCTGCCGTAGAGCGGATAGCGGACATCGACGCCCTTGAGTTCGGTCAGCACCGCATCGGGCGCGCCTGTGGTCGATGTTGCGCGTCGCGCCATCGCGCGGGTGCGGATCGTGTCGCTGACGGTGCCAAGCGCGGTAAGCGCCGCGCGCTCCTGCGCCGACGCCTGACGCTGGGTCATCGCAACCTCGACATCGCCGCCGAGCAGCACCTGGCCTCGCGCCGCAATCTCGCCGGTGATCGACGCGGTCAGGCTGCCGATCGTCGCCAGCGTCGCCACACCCAGAAACAGGCAGACGAGCAGCAGCCGCAGCCCGCGAAAACCCGAATGCAGGTCGCGCCGCGCGATGTTCCAGGCCGCGCGCCAGCCGAGCGCCCTCATGCAGCGCTGTCCGCAACGATATGGCCGTCGCGCATCGTCAGCACGCGGTCACAGCGGCTGGCAAGCGCCGGGTCATGGGTGATGATGAGCAAGGTCGCCCCCGCCGCGCGCTGGCGGTCGAACAAAAGATCGACGATCACCCCGCTGGTCGTGCCATCGAGATTGCCGGTCGGTTCGTCGGCAAAGATGATCTCCGGCCGCCCCGCTACCGCGCGGGCGATGGCGACGCGCTGCTGCTCGCCGCCCGACAGCTGCACCGGATAATGGGTCAGGCGATGGCCAAGGCCGACTGCCTCCAGCTCCGCCGCAGCGCGGGCAAAGGCGTCGTCCGCGCCCGCCAGTTCGAGCGGCACCGCGACATTTTCCAGCGCGGTCATCGTCGGGAGCAGGTGAAACGCCTGCAGCACGATGCCGACCCGTCCGCGCCGGGCACGCGCGAGGCCGTCCTCGTCCAGCGTGTCATAGGCGATGCCCGCGACGCTCACGCTGCCGCCACTCGCCTGTTCCAGGCCCGACAGGATCGCCATCAGCGACGATTTGCCCGACCCCGACGGCCCGAGGATCGCGACGCTGCTGCCGCGCGCGATATCGAGATCGATTCCCTTCAGAATTTCGGTCGGCGCTTCGCGCGTTCCAAGCGTCAGGGTGACATTGCGCGCGCGGATTGCGATATCCGCCACCGGTTCGATCGACATAGGTGGAGATGAGGTCCTTGATCAGAATATTTGCCCCATATGCGGGCGCGGTGCTGCTCCTCCAAGGGCTGAGCGCATGTTCCGGTGAAAATGATACCGCGAACCAGTCACTGGCCACCCCGCCGACCCCCTTGGCAGTGGCCAGTGCGGGTGCGGAAACGGCCGACACACGGCTGGTCGTCGCCTTCGGGGACAGCCTGTATGCCGGCTATGGCGTATTGCCGCAGGAGAGTTTTCCGGCACAGCTTGAGAAAGCGCTTGCCGGTCGGGGGATCGCCGCGCGGGTGCACAATGCCGGGGTGTCGGGCGATACCAGTTCGGCGGGCTTGCGCCGCCTTGGCTTCACGCTCGACGGGCTGGATCGCAAACCGGACCTGGTCATGGTCAATCTGGGCGGCAACGACATGTTGCGCGGGATCGACCCGACCGAGACGCGCGCGAACCTGACCGCGATCTGCGAGGAGCTGAAGAAGCGCGGCATCCCGATCATGCTGACCGGCATGATCGCCGCGCCGAACATGGGCCGCGATTATGCCGATGCGTTCAACGCCATCTATGGCGATCTGGCGAAGCGCTATGACGCAGTGCTGTACCCGTTTTTCCTGGATCAGGTGGTGACCGACCCGGCATTGATGCTGTCCGACCGCATCCATCCCAACCCCAAGGGGCTGGAAAAGATCGCGGGCCGGATCACGCCGCTGGTTGCGGAAAGGCTGAAGCCGCGCACCTGACACCGGCACGCATCCCGCCTGTCAGGCAGATTTTCGGACGATCAGATGCGGCGGCATGACGATACTCTCGGTATCCTCGCCGGCGAGCCGCCGCATCAGCAGATCGACCATGGCAAAGGCGCCGGCGCGAATGTCCTGACGCACCGTTGTCAGTGCGGGCGTGGTATGCGCGGCAAGGGGCAGGTCATCGAACCCGACCACAGGGACCTGACCCGGACAATCGACCCCCATCGTCCGCAAACGCGCGATGCTGGCAACCGCCAGGCTGTCGGTCGCAGCGAAAACGGCATCCCCCGGTTCGAAGCTGCGATCCAGATTGGCCGCGACTTCCGCTTCCAGCCGGTCGGTCGACAAATGGCTGGACATTGCGGTGATGCCGACGCCCATGCGTTGCGCCACATCCGCCGCGCCCGCGAACCGCGCGTCGAACTCGACCGCACTGACATCGCCCAGAAAATAGATATGCCGCGCACCACCGGCGATCAGCCGTTCCGCCGCCAGCCGTCCGCCCAAACGGTTATCCGAACCCACGACACAATGGCGCTGCCCCTCACGATGGTTGCCCCATACAACCATCGGCCGATAGCCATCGGCAGCATCTTCAATACGGTCGAACTGGTCCGACTGACCGATCACCAGCACCCCGTCGATCATCCCGGATCCGATGAAACGGTCGAGCCAGTCTTCGTCCCGGTCAGGAAGGACCCTGCGCAGCATCAGATCATAGCCGCGCTCGGTCAATGCATCGGCCAGATGCCCCAGCAACGTCATGAAGAACGTATCCGAGATTTGCTGACGCTGATCATGGCCCAACGGAATGGCAATGCCGATCACGCCGGTCTTTTGCCGCCGCAGCCCGCTTGCCATCTGGTTCGGACGAAAGCCATGTTCGCGGGCAAGCGCAACAATCCGCTCGCGCGTGTCGGCATTGACCAGATTATTACCCGCCAGCGCCCGGCTGACCGTACCGGCCGATACGCCGGCGATCCGCGCAAGATCGGTCAGCGTCCGGACGACGATTCGCGTTTCTAAGGGCTGCCGGTCGGTCACGCTGCAACCACTAGCACGGCATCACTGAACGGGAACAGCGGCAGATGCGGCCCCCGCATCGGTGGCATCAGGACGCCCTCCGGCGCGCACAAACAGCGTCGCCACCGCACCCAGCACCATCAACCCTCCGGCCAGCAGCAGCGCATTGCGCGGGTCTCCGCCCAGAAGCGGCTGATACAGGAACGGCATCGTGATCGTTTCGATCAGCATCGGGATCACGATGAACATGTTGAAAATGCCCATATAGATTCCGGTGCGCGCCGGCGGAATCGCCTCAGCCAGCATGACATAGGTATTGCCCATCATACCGGCCCAGCCGATGCCGATGCCGACCATGGCGACGAACAGCCCGGCCTTGCTATCGATCCCGGGAATCATCAGCATCGCGGCGCCCGATGCGACAAGACAGGCGGCATGAACCGAACGCGCGCCCAGCCGCCGCACGATCGGAATCAGCACCAGCGCAGACGCGAATGCAATCAGGTTGTAGAATGCACCGATCTGCTGCGCGGTCAGCGTCGCCTCCCGAAACGCGGCACTTTTCGGATCGGCGGTATCGTACAGCGAACGCCCGACCGCGAACGCGATATACTGCCAGTAGACGAACATCGCATACCATTGGCACAGCATTGCCAGGGCGAGCTGCCGCATCGGGCGCGGCATTTCCCGGATCGCGTTTGCGATATCGGACAGCGCCGAACCTGCCGACAATGGCCGTTCCGCCAGTTCCTTCCGCTCAGCATCGGTGAGCGGGAGTTCGCGCACACGCCACACCGACCAGATGATGGTGCTGATCGACAGAATTCCGCCAATCACAAATGCCAGCCGCACGATGACCGGTATCCCGTTGTCATCCAGCACATCCCGCGCGGCAAATGCAGTCAACAGCGTCGGCGCCATGTAGCTGAGCGTCTGGGCCAATCCCGTGAACGCGCTTTGAATCAGAAACCCCACTGGCCGCTGATCCGGGGCGAGCCGGTCAGAAACATAGGCACGGTAAGGCTCCATCGTGATGTTGTTGCCGGCGTCGAGGATCCACAACAACGATGCCGCCGCCCACAAGCTCGGCGAATAGGGCATTGCGAACAGGGCAAGCGAGCAGATGATCGCCCCGACCAGGAAATAGGGGGTACGGCGGCCGAGCCGCGACGAGGTGCGGTCACTCAACGCCCCGACGATCGGCTGGACGATCAAGCCCGTCATCGGGCCTGCCAGCCACAGCAGCGGCATCGTCGCCTCGTCCGCGCCGAGGAACCCATAGATCGGGCCCATATTCGCCTGTTGCAGCCCGAAGCTGAACTGAAGACCAAAAAAGCCGATGTTCATCTCGATGATTCGCAGCAGCGAAAGACGCGGCTTGGCAGCAATTTGCATCGACAGGATCCCTCTCATCCGCCGCTTTGCATCGGCGTTCCGCAAACCTAGGTGGCATTGTTTCTGCCGAATTGCAATCGATTGCAATTCGGCTGTTGCAATCGATTGCAATGCGATTATCTGTAATGCGAATCGCGCTTTCGACGCGAGACATCTGGAGGAGAGGATCGTCATGAAAATCCGTTATGCACTGGTCGCCAGCGTCGCGCTTTGCGCGTTCGCCACCCCTGCCGTCGCACAGGACGCGGCGGCGCCGCAGGATACCGAAGCCGCATCCGCAGCGGAGGGCGAGATTGTCATTACTGCAGTCGCGCGCGGCCAGAACGTGCTCGACAGCTCGGTCTCGGTCAGCGCGATCGGCGGCGAGGATCTGGTCGACCTCGCGCCGCGCTCGTCAGCCGAACTGATCCGCCAGATCCCCGGCATCCGTTCGGAAAGCTCGGGTGGCGAGGGCAACGCCAACATCGCGGTGCGCGGTCTTCCCGTCGCCTCCGGCGGCGCCAAATTCCTGCAGCTTCAGGAGGACGGCCTGCCGATCCTGGAGTTCGGCGATATCACCTTCGGCAACGCCGACATCTTCCTGCGCACCGACAACAACATCGCCCGGGTCGAAGCCGTCCGTGGCGGTTCGGCTTCGACCTTTGCATCCAACTCGCCGGGCGGCGTCATCAACTTCATTTCCAAGACCGGCGAGCGCGAGGGCGGTTCGATCGGGCTGACCAGCGGCCTCGACTATCGCGAATATCGCGTCGACTTTGACTATGGCGGGCGCATCGACGCGAACACGACCTTTCATATCGGCGGTTTCAGCCATATCGGTGATGGACCCCGCGACGTCGGTTACGACGGCGCACGCGGCGGCCAGATCAAGGCCAATATCACGCGCAAGTTCGATGGCGGCTATGTCCGGGTCTACGCAAAATATCTGAACGACCACTCGGTCGGCTATCTGCCCAACCCGGTGCGCGTAACCGGCACCAATGCCGATCCGGTCTATTCGAGCATCGCCAATTTCTCGATCAATTCGGCGTCGCTGCATTCGCCCAACTTTGGGCCGATCACGACGCTGGACCAGAATAATCAGGTGCGGACCTATAATGTCGACGAAGGCATGCACCCCAAGGTCGCGGCGATCGGGTTCGAAGCCGAATTCGATGTGGGCGGCTTCACCGTCACCAACCGGTTCCGCTATTCGGACATCAGCGGTGCATTCGTATCGCCCTTCCCCGCCAGCGTGACCGGCGCTCAGGCAGCTGCTGACGCGATTGGCGGCACCAACGCCCAGCTATTCTATGCCAGCGGCCCGAATGCCGGCCAGCGTGTGACCAACCCCTCGACCCTTGGCGGCAACGGGCTGGTCGCCAATATCGTGACGTTCAACACCCGGCTCAACAGCCTCGACAATCTGACCAATGATCTGCGCGCCACGCGCGACTTCGACATTGGCGGCGGCAAGGCGACGTTCACCGCCGGCGTCTATTATTCGAAGCAGGAGATTGACACGGCGTGGCTGTGGACGTCGCACCTGATGAGCGTCCAGGGCAATGGCGAAGCGGTGCTGCTCGACGTGCGCAATTCAAGCGGCGTGGCGCAGACCCAGAACGGCACCGTCGG
>CAYMUJ010000076.1:0-11867 GCA_964393565.1 uncultured Stakelama sp.
CGCTGAGGTAGGAGGCCGAGGGGTTGTCGAACAGCAGCGCGACGCGCAGCTGCGAGCCGGCCGCGAGCGAGCGGGCCGCGCGGTTGGGGACGTAGTTGAGCTTGGCGATCGCACCCAGCACCTTCTGCTTGGTGTCCTCGCGCACGTTTTCCTCGCCGTTGATGACGCGGCTCACGGTCATCGGCGAACACTGCGCCTCGCGCGCGACATCGGTGATCGTGGGCGCGGCGTTGGATCGCCGGGCGGCGCGCTTGCGGCCCTGGGTTGCGGACGGGGCGAGAGTGTCGGCCTTGGTGCTCATGGCGCCTGCCATACTGCGCGGGGGCGAGTGTCAGCAAGCAGGATGATGAGCGCTATCATTGCTCCCCTCCTTGGCCCGGTGCCTCGGGGAAGCTGCCTTGCCGATAGTCCCATAGCGGCTCGGCCGGCGGCGAGCATGTTCGCACCCTCGGCGTGGCTGCGGCCAAAGTCCTGCGGGCCGGGCTGACCGTGGGAATTGGCCCTGCGGAGGAACCTGCCGAAACCGGGGCAGCAGCGCGCAGGTCGGCGAGCGCATCGCCCTCCAGCGACCCATGCAAAGCCGTTGACAAGCGCTCTCCCTCTCATCATGGTAGCGCTACCACAAACACGGAGCCAGTCAAGCCGCCGTGGCGGGGGAGAGGAACTTCTGATGAACCGGATCAAGCGGGCTGCGCTGGCAGCGGGGGTGTGTCTGGCGGCTTTCGGCATGGTCGCCGCGCCCCCAATTCTGGCCAGGGAGCGGCCCGCCGCGATCAAGGTCGAGCGCGCTATGAAGGACGCGTCCTACTGGAACCCCGCCCTTCCCGTCGAAAGCCGCGTCGAGGATCTGCTCGCCCGCATGACGCTTGAAGAGAAGATCGCCCAGATCATCACCGTGTGGGACAGCAAGGGCAAGATCCAGGGCCCGGGCGACGTGTTCGAACCGGCCAAGGCGGCGACGGTCTTCCCCGACGGCATCGGCCAGATCGCCCGCCCTTCGGATCGCAGGGGGCCTTCCAGCCCCCGCCAGGTCGGGCGGCGCAGCATCGGGGAGTCGGTCGCCTATGTGATCGCCGCGCAGAAATGGGCGATGGAGAAGACCCGGCTTGGCATCCCGATCCTATTCCACGAGGAATCGCTCCACGGCCTTGCGGCCAAGGATGCGACCGCCTTCCCCCAGGCGATCGGCCTCGCCAGCAGCTGGGATCCCGACCTCATCCGCGAGATCAACGCCCTGATCGCCGACGAGACCTCGGCGCGCGGGGTGCATCTCGTGCTCTCTCCCGTGGTCGATGTGGCGCGCGATCCGCGCTGGGGGCGGATCGAGGAAACCTTCGGCGAAGACCCCTACCTCGTCGGCGAGATGGGCGTCGCCTCGGTCGAAGGGCTGATGGGCACCGGCACCACCCGCAAGCTCGCGCCGGGCAAGGTCATGGCGACGCTCAAGCACATGACCGGCCACGGCCAGCCCGAAAGCGGCAACAACGTCGCCCCCGCCCAGATCAGCGAGCGCACGCTGCGCGAGATGTTTTTCCCGCCCTTCGAACTGGTGGTGAAGCGCACCAAAATCGATGCGGTGATGGCGAGCTATAACGAGATCGACGGGGTGCCGAGCCACGCCAACCGCTGGCTGCTCCAGGACGTGCTGCGCGGCGAGTGGGGCTATGAGGGCGCGGTCGTCTCGGACTATTACGCGATCGAGGACATGGCGCGCCTCCACCACATCGCCGCAGACAATGCGGGCGCGGGCGAGATTGCGCTCAAGGCAGGCGTCGATGTCGATCTGCCCGAAGGTGCGGGGTTCAAGAGCTTGGCGACCAGCGTCAAGGAAGGCCGCGTGTCGATGGAAGCCATCGACAACGCCGTGCGCCGCCTGCTCACCATGAAGTTCAACGCCGGGCTGTTCGAGAACCCCTGGCCCAACCTCGCCAAGGCGCGTCAGGCGAACGGGCCTGCGGGTGTGGCACTGGCCCGGAAGGCAGCGGAGCGCTCGCTGGTGCTGCTCAAGAACAACGGCGCGCTGCCGCTGGCCCTGCCCGAAGCCAGGGCGGCGACCAAGCCCACCATCGCGGTGATCGGCCCCAATGCCGATATCGCGCGCCTCGGCGGCTATTACGGCGAACCGCGCGCGAGCGTGACCCCCTTGCAGGGTATCCGCGCGGCAGTTGGTGGGCGCGCCAATGTTGTCCACGCATTGGGGGTCGAGATCATCGACGGGGACAGCGACTGGTGGGACGACAAGGTCGTGCTCGCCGACCCCGAGAAGAACCGCCAGCGCATCGCCGAAGCGGTCGAGGTCGCCAGACAAGCCGACACCATCGTCCTGTTCATCGGCGACACCGAAAAGACCAGCCGCGAAGGCTGGGCCGCGAACCACCTTGGCGACCGCACCAGCCTCGACCTCGTGGGCGAGCAGAACGCGCTGTTCAAGGCGATGAAGGCGCTCGGCAAGCCGGTCGTGGTGGTGCTGATCAACGGCCGCCCGCCGAGCTATCCCACCATCGCTGCCGAGGCCGATGCGATCCTCGAGACGTGGTATGCGGGCGAGCAGCAGGGCACCGCGATTGCCGACGCGCTGATCGGCAAGGTCAACCCCGGTGGCAAGATGCCGGTCTCGACCGCGCGCAATGTCGGCCAGCTGCCGAACTTCTACAACTACAAGCCCTCCGCCCGGCGCGGCTATCTGTTCGACGAGGTCACCCCGCTGTTCCCGTTCGGCTGGGGCCTCAGCTACACCACCTTCACCCTCGCCCCGCCGCAGCTTTCGGCAACGACGATCAAGCCGGGCGAAGGCGTGATGGTGACGGTGCGCGTCACCAACACCGGCAGCCGCGCCGGCGACGAGGTGGTGCAGGTCTATCTGCGCGACGAGATCAGCTCGGTGACCCGCCCGGTGAAGGAGCTGGTCGGCTTCAGGCGCGTGACGCTCCAGCCGGGCGAGACCCGCGACGTGGCCATCGCCATCGAACCGCGCGCCTTCGCCATGTGGAATGCCGATATGCAACGCGTGACCGAGCCGGGCACCTTCGCGATCATGACCGGCGCGAACTCGGCCGAATTGCAGACGGTGAAGCTGGAGGTGCGGCCGTGAACTCCACCCGCCGCGATGCATTGGGCATGATTGGCACCACGCTTGCCGCGCTGCCATTGGCGGGCTGCGGCGGGGGATCGACCACGCCCTCCCCCGCGCCCGTCAGCACCGCACCCACGCCCATCGGCGCGCCCTCGCCGGGGCTCAACGCCATCGCCGCGCGCGGTGGCCGCAGATTTGGGAGCGCGATTGCCTCGACCCCCGGCAATGCCAACGCAGGCTCGATCCAGAACCCTGACTACACGGCCATCGTGAAGGGCGAATGCGGCATCGTGGTGCCCGAGAACGAGATGAAGTGGCAGGCCGTGCGCCCCGCTCCCACGGTCTACAATTTCGACCGGATGGACGAGATCGTCTGCTGGGCGCAGACCAACGGGCTCGCGGTGCGCGGTCACACGCTGCTGTGGCACCGCCCGCAGTGGTTCCCGAACTGGCTCAACACCTACGACTTCGGTGCCAATCCGGTTCGCGAAGCCGAGCGGCTGCTGACCGAGCACATCCAGACCGTGACCCGCCGTTACAAGGGCACGATCCGCTCCTACGATGTGGTCAACGAAGCGATCGACCATGATCGCAATGCGCCCATCGAAACCAGCCTCAGCCGCGCGATGGGCAGCCCCGAGGCGGTCCTCGACCTCGCCTTCCACACCGCGCGGGCCGAGCTGCCGACCGAACAGCTGGTCTACAACGACTACATGAGCTGGGAGCCGCAGCACCAGAAGCACTGCGCCGACGTGCTGCGCCTGCTCGAGGGTTTCCGCAAGCGCGGCACGCCGGCCGATGCGCTGGGGATCCAGTCGCATATCGAGATCTTCGCCATCGACCCGGCGACCGGCGTCGGCCCCTATGCGGAACGCGAATGGCGGCGCTTCCTCGACGAGATCACCGGCATGGGATACCGCCTGCTGGTCACCGAATTCGACGTCAAGGACAAGGCGCTCCCCGCCAATATCGCCCAGCGCGACGACAGGGTCGCGGATTTCGCGCGGCGCTATTTCGAGGTGATGCTCGATTACCGAGCGCATCTAGACGACGTGCTCGCCTGGGGCATGGTCGATCGGTTCAACTGGCTGCAGGGCTTCGACCCCGCCAAGCGCGCCGATGGCCTCGAGGTTCGCGGCACGCCCTATGACAGCACCTATCGCGCCAAACCCTTGCGCGACCGCCTTGCCAACGTCTTGACGGCCGCCGGCTGATCCTCTCGCCGACGGTTTGCCCCTGTGGCCTGGGCAGCGATGTCCGGGCTTTTTTGTCGCGCTGCGGCTTGTCCATGCGCCGGCCGCACAAACGAAAAGGGCCCCCCGGCGATGTGCCGGGAGGCCCTTTCCTTGGGGAGCTGTGCGAGCCCGCGCGGCGACTTAGAAGTTGCCGCGCACGATGAAGGAGAAGCGCCGGTCGTTCATGAAGAACGAACGCGGGGCCAGGAGGTTCGGATCGCCAGTATAGGCCTGGCTCGTCCGGGTCACTTCGTTGAGCAGGTTCACCCCCTGTACCCCAACGCGGATATTGTCGGTCAGGTTGAAGAAGATCGACCCGTCAAGCTGCCCGGTCGACTCGTTGAAGATCGAGTAGAACGGGAAGATCACATCCGCCGGCGTCAGCAGGAAGCGCGAACGCCAGTTATAGGCAGCGCGGATCGAAATCGGACCCTTCTCGTAGAAGACTGTCGCGTTGACGTTGTGCTTGGACAATTGCTCCAGCGGCAAGTTGCCCGGCGGCACCGTCGACGGACTGACCGGCTCACCCGTGTTGAGGAAGGTGTTGGGCAGGCCCTTGCTGTCGAGATAGGTGTAGTTGGCCGCAATCCCCAGCCCGTCGAACGGTTTGGGCAGGAAATCATACGTCTGCTGATAGGCCAGCTCGAAGCCCTTGATCTTGCCACTATCGTCGAAGTTGGCCGGACCCCGGACCAGCACATCGCGGGTGATACCATTGCTGGTGATCTGCCGCCGCGTAACCTGCTGGTAGAAGAAATCATTGATTTCCTTGTAGAAGGCGTTGAAAGTCAGCGAGCCGACCGTATCGAAATACCATTCGGCGGTAAGATCGAACTGCCAGGCGGTGGCCGGCTTGATGAACGGGTTGCCCGCATCCGCCGTCAGCTCACCACTCGGCCCCAGACCGATGTTGAGGAAGTTGCGCACATAGGAGTTTTCCGGACGGGTCATCACCTTGGATGCCGCAAAGCGCAAGATCACATCATTGCTGAGTCCGAACTTCAGGTTGAGGCTCGGCAGCCAGAAGTCATAACTGACATCGGCAACATCAAGCGACGAGGAGCCATTGCCCGCGAAGGTCTGGAGCTGGGCATAACCCGCTGCCCCCAGAGTACACGCCCCGCCCGGCTGTTGTGGCAGCGTGCCGGGAGGTGCACCGGGCGGCACCGTCGCCGCGCAGCGAACCGCAAAGGGCTGGTTGATGCTGAGCGCCTGCTGGCTCGGCACCCCGATCGACCCTTGCGAGCGGATGGAGGTGTTGACGTAGCGCAGGCCGATATTGCCCGACAGGCGCACCGGGCCCAGCAAATCGTCGCTGCCAAAGTCGAACTGCACATAGGCGGCCGAATCCCGTTGCGCGATCGGCTGGATTTCATCCGGCAGATAGTTCGTTCCGGCGATCACGTTCTGGCGCGCTGCGGACGGAACCCACGTCGGCGACGCCCCCAGCGAGCGGGCAATGTTCTGGACCGACTGGAAGAACGCCACCGAACCGGCATAGTCGCCGGTCAGATCGCCCGCGTAGTAGAACGCACCCGGAGGTCCGGGGACCTTGCCGCGGAAGAAGTTCGGGAAGTTGTAGCGCACCGTGCTGTCCGCGGGCGTATCGGCGAAGTTGACCGGACGGTTGCCCGACCAGGTCTCGCTCAGCATCCCCCAGTTGTAGTTGCCGAAACGCACCGTCTGGTCACGGTCCTGATAGCGCGCGCCCCACTTGGCCTTCCGCACGAACGCATCGTCATCGAATTCGTAGGCGAAATCGGCCTGGAAGGCATATTGCTTGCCGGTCGAATCCTCGATGTGATCCATCGCCGCGCGCCAGAACTGGAAGCGCGGGTCCGTGAAATACTGCGCCTCGGTGGCATTGGCGAGATCGGCCCCCGGGGTCGACCAGTTGTAGCCGAGGAATTGCGGCTTGCGCGGAATGATGACCGGCAGGTCGCCCGTCAGGTCGAGCTCCTGGTCAGCGAAGGACCCGCCGAACACGCTGAAATCGAGGTTCTGCTTGCGCGAGGTGGCATATTGCGCATCAAGCCTAACCGTCAAACGATCGGTCAGTTCGGTGCGCAGATTGAGCGAGAAGTCCTGGTTGGTGACTTCTTCATCGGCTTGGCGACGGGCGAGCGACTGCTGCTGCCCCCCGATCGGCACGAAGGGCGAAGTGCCCGGATTGCCGCGCCAGCCATTGGTGGCATTGACGATGTAACCCGACTGGAACAGCCCCGTCTCATCGTAGACATAGTCGGTGAACCCGCCAATCGGGCATTGCGCGCGCGGCGTGGAATCGCCTTGGGAACCATCAGTGTTTACGCGATTGGGCCCGTCGGCGTTCTGGAGGCATCCGCGCGGATAGGTCGTATATTCGGACGTGTCGGGCGCGGTCTCGAAGGTGTATTCGCTCCACTTGTTGGTCGATGCCGAGCGGATGAACTCGGCGGTGATGAGGGTCTTGCCGTCAATCGATTCGAACTGCGCCGAAGCGGCAATGCCGAATCGTTCGCGGTCGAAATCCTGCGTGCGGAACTGCCCGCCTACCGGCGCCACTCGGCTGGCAGCATAGTCGGCAAAGCCGTCGACGCCCGCTGCACCGAAAGCACCGCAAGCCGCCCCGGGCGGGGGCAAAAGCTGGGTGTTGGTCGTGCCCGGCAGCGGATTGCGGCACACCTTTACGCCATTGGCAAAGGCCGCGTCGACCAATCGGCCATCACGGGTCTGGTAGTTGGCGATCTGGAGGCCGTCGGCGCGGCTCTTGATGCGCGAATAGGAGGCGCTGGCAAGTATGCCGAAACGGCCCTTGTCGGTATCCCAAGTGTTGCTGATGAGGCCCGAAAGCGTCGGCGTCCATTCCTTGCGGAAATCGCCATAGTTCGCCTCACCCGAGAAGGCGATCTTGAGGCCCTTGTTGTCGAAGGGCTTACGGGTGTTGAGGTTGACCGTGCCGGCAAGGCCGCCCTCGATCGTCTCGGCGGTGGCGTTCTTGCTGACGATGACCGAGCCGAGCAGTTCGGCCGGCACGTCGGCGAAGTTCAGCGCCTGCCCGCCGACACCGGCGGCAAAGGCCGTGCGACCGTTGAATTCCGAGCGCACGAAGTTGAGGCCGCGCACCACGACGCCCGAACCTTCGACCGAGAAGTGGTCAGGGTCGTTCGAACCGGCGAAGCGGTTGATCGAGATGCCCGGCACGCGCTGGAGCGCTTCGGTAACCGAACGGTCGGGCAGCGCGCCGATATCCTGCGCGGTGATCGCGTCGACGACGGTGTCGGAATCGCGCTTGATGACCTGTGCGGTTGCAAGCGACTGACGGATACCCCTGACGATGATCTCGGCGATCGGCTCTTGGGCGGCGACGGTATCCTGCGCTTCGGGTTCGGCCTCGGCCTGGTCCTGCCCTAAGGCAGCGGTGGCACTGATCGCGCTGCCGACCACGAGAGCCGAAGCCCCGGCGCGCAACAGGCTCTTGTACCACGGCTGCCGGCCACCGGCCCCCACGCCAAGCGGCTGCATCGAAGTGCGCATTAGACCCCTCCCCATGTTAGCGCTATCATTTATTCCCAGATAGCTTGCCCTCTTATGGGGCCTTGGATTATCGAGGCGAAGGCTGCTTGACAATAGGTCTTCGCATTTTTGCAGGGGAAGTGTGGCAATTTGCCAACAACGCCCCGCTGCGGTAGGATCGGGACGGGATGATAGAGAGCAATGGTATCGGTAACGCGGACCGCCTCGCGCGGGTCGTGATCGTGGGCGGCGGCACCGCCGGATGGATGGCGGCCGCGGCACTCTCGCGCTTCTTCAACGACGGTCAAAGAACGGTCACGCTGATCGAATCCGACGCCATCGGCACGGTCGGCGTGGGCGAGGCGACGATTCCACCGATCCGCTCGTTCAACGCGATGCTCGACATTCCGGAGGACGAATTCCTGCGCGAGACGCGCGGCACGGCCAAGCTCGGGATCGAATTCATAAATTGGGGGCGGCAGGGCGATCGCTATTTCCACCCCTTCGGCACCTATGGCCAGGACCTCCACGGGATCGCGTTCCACCAGTTGTGGCTGCGTGAACATGCGCGCTCCGGCTTGGCGGGCGCGGGGGATATCGGCGACTATTCGATGTGCACCGCCGCAGCGCGGGCTGGCCGATTCGCGCGGCCGGCAGCCAGCGCGCAGTCGGTGGTGCGCGAGATCGCCTATGCCTACCACTTCGACGCCGGGCTCTACGCTGTCTATCTCCGCCGCCTCGCCGAGCGCCAGGGCGTGACGCGCATCGAGGGGCAAATCACCAATGTCACCCGCGATGGCGAGACCGGCGATGTCGCCAGCGTCACGCTCGACAATGGCACGACGATCGCGGGCGATCTGTTTGTCGACTGCTCGGGCTTTCGTGGGTTGCTGATCGAGGAGGCGCTCGAAACCGGCTACGAGGACTGGAGCCACTGGCTGCCGATGGACCGCGCGCTCGCCGTGCCGAGCCGCTCGCCCGGCCCGCCAGATCCCTTCACCCGTGCCACCGCCCATACCGCCGGGTGGCAATGGCGCATCCCGCTCCAGCACCGCACCGGCAACGGCCATGTCTATTCGAGCGCATTCATGGGCGAGGACGAGGCTCGCGACATCCTGCTCGCCAACCTCGAGACCGAACCGCTAGCCGAGCCGCGCGGGCTCAAATTCCTCACCGGAATGCGGCGCAAGGCGTGGAACCACAATGTCGTTGCGCTCGGCCTGTCGTCGGGCTTCATCGAACCCTTGGAATCGACCTCGATCCACCTGATCCAGAACGGCCTCCAGCGCCTCTTCGCGATGTTCCCCGATCTGCCGATCAGCCCGCTTGAGCGCGACGAATACAACCGCGGGATGCACGACCTCTACGAGGACGTGCGCGATTTCATCATCCTCCACTACAAGGCGACGCAGCGCGAGGACTCCGAATTCTGGCGCTACGTCAAGCACATGAGCATCCCCGACAGCCTCGCGCGCAAGATCGACCTGTGGAGTCGCCGGGGCCGCGTGTTCCGCGAGAATGCGGAGCTTTTCGCGCAGCCGAGCTGGGTCGCGGTGATGCTGGGGCAGAACATCTGGCCCGAAATGCACGATCCCATCGCCGACACGCTCGACGAGGCCAAGGTCGCCGCCGCGATGGTGCAGATGCGCGCCGCCTATGCCGATGTCGCCGCGCGCCTGCCCTCCCACGGCGATTTCCTGCGGCAATCGGGCAGCTGGCACATAGCCCCTCAAGCCGCCGTCGCATGAGCGCAGCCCCGGTCAGCAAGATCGTCATCGTCGGCGGGGGCACCGCCGGTTGGATGACCGCGGCCGCGATCATGCGGGTGCTCGGGCAGATGCCGGGCCTCTCGGTCACGCTGGTCGAAAGCGAGGCGATCGGCACCGTCGGCGTCGGCGAGGCGACGATCCCCCAGATCATCGGCTTCAACCGCCTGCTCGGCCTCGACGAGATGACCTTCATGCGCGAGACCCGCGCGACCTACAAACTCGGCATCGAATTCGTCGACTGGCTGCGGGTGGGGCACAGCTACGTGCACCCCTTCGGCAGCTTCGGGCTCGACATGCTGGGGATCGAATTCCAGCACTTCTTCCTGCGCGGCGCGAGCCTTGGCGAAACCGCGCGGATCGACGACTATTCCATTGCAGCAGTCGCGGCCAAGGCAGGGCGGTTCAGCTGGCCGCGCCCCGACAATCCGCGCTCGCCGCTGTCGAAGCTGTCCTACGCCTTCCAGTTCGACGCGGGCCGCTATGCGAAATTCCTGCGCGGCTATGCCGAAAATGCGGGCGCGTTGCGGATCGAAGGCCGGATCACCGAAGTGAGGCAGGACGGCGAGACCGGCTTCGTCACCGGCGTGGTGCTGGAAGACGGACGCCAGGTCGCGGGCGAGCTGTTCATCGACTGCTCGGGCTTCCGCTCGCTGCTGCTGGGGCAGACGCTGGGCGTGCCTTTCACCGACTGGAGCAAGTGGCTTCCCTGCGACAGCGCGGTCGCGATCCCCTGCGAGCTTGGCGGCGCGAACGAGCCGCTCACCCGCTCGACCGCACGGCCCGCCGGATGGCAATGGCGCATCCCGCTCCAGCACCGCATCGGCAACGGGCACGTCTTCTCCTCGGCCCATATCGACCGGCACGCGGCGACCGACCTGCTGCTCGCCAATCTCGACGGCAAGCCGCTGGCCCAGCCCAACCAGCTCGCCTTTCGGGCCGGGCACCGGGCGCAGGGCTGGGAGAAAAACGTGGTGGCGCTGGGGCTGGCCGGGGGCTTTCTCGAACCGCTCGAATCGACTTCGATCCACCTCGTCCAGTCCGGCATCGCGCGGCTGATGGCGCTGTTTCCCGACACCAGCTTCTCGCCCGTGGAGCGCGACCGCTTCAACCTCGAGACGGAGCGCGAATACCGCAACATCCGCGATTTTCTGGTGCTCCACTACCGCGAGTCCGAGCGCGACGACAGCGAGTTCTGGCGCTATTGCCGGAACCTCCCCCCGCCCGACAGCCTGAAGGAAAAGCTCGAATTGTTCACATCCTCCGGGCGGATCATCCGCGAGAACAACGAGCTTTTCACCGAGGACAGCTGGCTGTCCGTGATGCTCAACCAAGGCGTGACGCCGCAGGGCTACCATCCGGCTGCGTGGATGCTCGATCCGGCCGAGACGCGCACCCGGCTCGCGCATATCCGCTCGGCGATCGCGCAGACCGTGGCGCAATTGCGGACGCAAGACGCGTTCCTGCGCCAGAACGGCGGCGCGATTGCGGCCGAGGATTACCTCACCGCATGACCGCCCTGCCCCCGCCAAGCCCGATGGCCGAGGTCACCGGCCCCGTAGACGACGCGGGCTTCGCCGCGATCCGCGCGGCGGGCAAGCCCGTGGTGCTGCGCGGACAAGTGGCGGACTGCCGGCGGTCGCCGCCGCGCGCGCGGGCGACGAGGACATCATGCGCTATCTGTGCCGCGAGCCGACCACGCGGCCCGTGTCGGCGATCGCCGCCGCGCCGTCCGAGAAGGGGCGGTTCTTCTACACCCCCGACGTGATGGGCCTCAATTTCGTGCGCGGGCAGGGGCGGCTCGAGAACTTCCTCGCCGATCTGCTGCGCGCTGCGGCCATGCCCGAGCCGCCCGCGATGGCGGTGCAGTCGGAGGAAATCGCGCCGCTGCTGCCCGCCTTCGCGCGCGAGAACCGGCTGGCGCTGCTGCCTGATGTCATCGCGCGCATCTGGATCGGCAACCGCATCCGCGTCGGCACGCATTACGACGCCAAGGAGAATGTCGCCTGCTGCATCGCCGGGCAGCGGCGCTTCACGACCTACCCGCCGGGCCAGATCGCAGGGCTCTATCCCGGCCCCTTCGAGCTGACCCCGGCGGGCGTTCCGGTCAGCATGGTCGATCCGACCGCGCCCGATCTCCACAAATTCCCCCTGCTTGCCGAAGCCGCGCGCCATGCCGAGGTCGCGACGCTGGAGCCGGGGGATGCGATCTAAATCCCCTATGGCTGGTGGCACGGGGTGGATTCGCTCGCGCCGGTGAGCATTCTCGTCAACTACTGGTGGAACCCCGGCCAGCCC
>CAYMUJ010000077.1:0-11366 GCA_964393565.1 uncultured Stakelama sp.
CACCCTGTCCGCCATCTACCCTTCCCAAGACGTTCCTTATCTGCCCAAATACCCTTGATATCCAACCGCTTTCGGTGTTTGGATGTTCCCAATCAGTTCCACATGAACCCGCACGTTCCGCATCAAATGCGGGTAGGATTGCGGGTATCGTTTCGGGAAATGCGGGTATCGTCCATCATGCTCACCGACGTCCAGATCCGTAACGCGAAGAAGCAGGAAAAGCCCTACAAGCTCACCGACTCGGGCGGTCTGCATCTCTATGTCGCGCCGACAGGATCGAAGCTCTGGCGCATGAGATACCGGTTTCGAGAAAAAGAAAAGCTCCTATCGATCGGCTCCTATCCCGATCTGTCGCTCAGCGATGCCAGGGCGGCACGCGAAAAAGCCAAGGCCGACCTCAAGGCCGGCCGGGATCCTGCAGCCGTCAAGAAGCTCGAGAAGCTGACGCCGATCAAGGCCAAAGCGGAATCCTTTGAGGCCGTCGCCCGGGAGTGGTTCGAACTGCAAAAGCCGCAGTGGGTCGAGCGCCACGCCGACGACGTGATCTCTAGCCTTGAGACGGAAGTGTTTCCATATCTCGGCTCGTTCTTGGTGCGCGATCTCACGGCGACGGATGTCTTGCCCGTCCTGCGCCTAGTCGAGCAGCGTGGCGCGATCGAGACGGCGCGCCGTATCCGGCAGCGGATGTCGAGTGTGTTCGTTTACGCCATCGCCTCGGGCAGGGCTTCGACCGATCCGGCCGCGATCGTGCAGAAGGCCATGGCACCGCTCAAGAAGGGACGGCAGCCCGCTATCATCGACATCGAGGGCGCCCGGGGCATACTGCGTGCCACCGAGACCACGCCGGCGCATCCGGTCACGAAGCTGGCGCTGCGCATCCTCGCCCTGACAGCTGTTCGACCAGGCACGCTGGTGTCCACCCCATGGTCTGAATGGGACGAGCGAGCTATGACTGACGGGCTCTGGCAAATCCCGGCCCAGCGCATGAAGCTCAAGCTGCATCACAAGGAAGATGAAAACCGGGACCACATCGTGCCGCTATCTCGCGAAGCTATCGATGCGATCGAGATGCTGCGATCCCTGACAGGCAGAGGACGGCTCGCGTTTCCAAATGCGAGGCACGCTCACAAACAGATGTCGGAGAACGCGATCGGCTATCTGCTGAACCGATCAGGGTATCACGGCCGGCATGTGCCGCACGGCTGGCGCGCCACGTTCAGTTCGGTGATGAATGAGGCATACCCCGCCGACAAACACGTGATCGACCTGATGTTGGCGCATATAGCGAAGGACAAGGTCGAGGGCGCCTATAACCGAGCCCTGCATCTCGATCGGCGCACCGAGCTTGCGCAGATCTGGGCGGATGTGCTGATGAAGGAAGCGCCGCCGGCAGCGGATCTGCTGGCAGGGCCAAGAAAGATCCTGAGGCCGTCGAGCGAATAGGGGCAGGTGCGAGAATGAGTTTTCAGCGAAGTGTCTTGCCGCTTCTTGCGCTTCTGGCGTTGCCTGGATTTGTGCTCGTAATGTGGATTAGCCCAGAGCTAGACCACCAGTTTTTCTGTGCCGGCGAAAGCTCCTGCTTTCGTGAGTGGGTCGCTGCGCTCAGCGGGTATTTCGCGGTTGGTGCAGCGGCACTGACAATTGGTGAGATGGCGCGACAAAGGCAACTGCAGACGGAGATCCAGAGAGAGAACGTCGAACTACAGATCCTCGGGCAACTCACCGCCGCAAGGAGCGTATTGACCCGTGTCTCAACCGCAAAAATGCTCTTGCCGTTGATCTATCAGAGCGGTGCCTGGCAGGTGCCCGCGAACGACTGGTTGATGGACCACCAGGTCGGAAGCCTCTTTCGCGTGTTCGCCGGCATAAGGAGTATACTGTCCCACTCTGAGTTCGGGGAATTTGAGAAGATATCTGGGGGCCTGTATTCGCACGAGTCTATCGTTCAGGAGTTGGAGAGGGTTGAGCGAGAGCGCCAAGAGCTTATGTCCCGTGTCAACGACCCTAACATCCTGATCGTAAATCTTTTTGAGACTGCTGGCGCTCAGCTGCAGATAAAGGCTCAATTCGCGACAAACCGTCTCGAAAACTACATCAGCGGGGTCGAGGCGAGAGCTAAAGAGTTCATTGATAAGTGGGAGGCGCGAGTCACCTTGTCAGCTACTGCCGAAGACGTATGACCATCGGCTGTAATTCTCGTAGCGGCTTTCGTCACTTCTGATCCTCGATGTACGACTCCAGCGCCAACGTCGCGCTTTGCAGGGCCGCGTTGTACCCCTCAAAATACCCCTGGGGCATAGCTCTCAGCTCCGGGTCGCTGGCGGCCAGTTCGCGCGTCAGCGTCCACTCCTTGCCGAGCCATTCCGCGAACGCGGTAAGTTCCTCTTGGACCAAAGCGGCCATCCGAGTTTCGACTGAACCTCTCATCGCGCCGTTCTATCTGCTTCATTGCGAAGCGCCACGCCTGCTTTGGTGAGGCCATAGCCCGCTCCGTTCGGCACACCCTCATCAGTCCATGAGGTCCGGAAGAATTCCACCAGGCCCTTGCGAGCAAGGCCTCTGACTGCGCGTCTCACCTTCGCCAATTCAAGGCCTGATTTCGCTGCCACACCTTTGAAGCTGAGGACGCTCCAATCCTCGGAGACGTCGGTCCACGCCGTGAAAGCCTGAGCTTCGTACCCTTGCAGTTTCATCGTTGTCCCTCACAGCCGCCCCGCCTCGCGGGCGCTTTCAATCCGCCGGCGAAGCTCAGTCCCGCCGACAATCTGCCCCGTGCCTCTGATCTTCACCTCGACAACTGGATTGCGATCCGTGCCGCGCACGTGAACCGTCAGCCTAGTGGCCTTCAAGATCCGCAGCACTTCGCCGACCTGCTCGTCTTCGGTCATGCGACCTCCGTCAGATCGTTGAAGCTGCGGGCTCTCGGCGCCTGATCGTGCGGACCATCGGCAAATACGACCAGGTCGCCATCATCCAGTTCCCGCTGTGCGCGCAGATCCCATCCGCGGTGGATGTAATGCGGCGGGCCGAACGCCTTCACCGCGCTCCAGTACCGATCATCCTTGAAACCTACGAAATGGACGATCCGCGTCACTCCGCCGTCTCCAGCTCGAACTGCTGGATCCCTCGCACCATGGCGACGGGAGCAAAGCTGACCGGACCGTCCGCGCCCAACAGGCGCGTGTTCGTAGTGATTTGCAGCGAATCGAAGCGGACACTGTAGTTACAGCCTCCGCCGTGCCTCACCAGGTGGCACCAGACGTCCACCACCATGCCTTCATTGCCGAACGCCTTCATCCGGACCATCTGGCCGGGCTTGAACTCCGGCACCGGTCGCTCATCGTCCCCGCATGAGGAGAGCGAGGCGACCAGAAGCGCCATAACGGCAAAGCGCGTTTTCATTCTGCAGCCTCCCGGATTTCGACAAGATCGTTGCAATTCGCCGCCACAATCGCTGCGTAAGGATACGGGCTCACGCTGTTGCCGCAGCAACTGACCTGCACGTCTTTCGGGAAGGCAAGAAAATGGCGATCGTCGCCGTCTCCCTCCCAGACCCCGTCGATGACGTAGTTCGGCGGGAAGCCCTGAGCGTTGAAAAGCTCCCGTGGTGTCAACATGCGCATGCCAATGTCGACGATGACGAAAGTCTGGCCCGCCATCTCCAGCGTCACAAACTCGCGGTCATCCCAAAATCCATGCGCCCGCATGAATTCGGCCACCTCGCGCGCCCGCTCCTCCTGCTCCGGCCGAAACGGCGGGACTTCGATTGATGCCTCGATGTGTCCGAAGCGGTCATTGACTGTGATCGTATGGCACGGCTCATCATGGCGAGCGCCATCACCGGTACCGTAGTATTTCGAGAAATACGGCGCGACCAACTGCGACTTGTTCACGTCTGCTGTGACAGTGCCAAGCGGTTCGTCGATAGCGTGGCCGGTGCTATTACCGAACTGGCGAGCGATGAATGCAGTGACGGGGCTCTGCTGCGCACCGGTAGCCGTGACCGTCGACAACGGTTCGTCCGCAGCGCGGCCGGGATTGACGCCGCCAATGCGTCGTCTGTCGTTGTTCTGCTGCGCAATGAATGCGGTCGCGACGCAGTTATCCGCCTTCGTGGTCAGCGTTGCGACAGGCTCATCACCACCCCGCGGACGGCTCTGACCGGCCCTGCCGCCGCATCCGACGACGGTCGGGATGACTACGGCGTGGCGGTTTTCGGTCGTGATAGTGCGCAGCGGCTCCGAAACATCTGCAGAACGGTCCTCACCTCCCGCACCTGGCCCGTAGAAAGCGGTCAGGTGCGGGACAAGGATAGCGTTCTGATCCTTGTCGCTCGCCGTGACGGTATGCAGCGGATCTTCTGCCGATCGCACTGCGCCTCCCTGCTGAGCATAGGTGATGACGGGAGCAATCATCCCAACAGGAGCCGCGCCACCTGGCTTCTTGATGTAGCTGTTCGCCGTGATCGTCGGCAAAGGCTCGTCGATATGACTACCCGTCGCACCGCTATTGAAACGCGTTATCGACGGGACGACAACGTTATGCTTGATCCCTCCGGCGACAACAGTGCCGAGTGGCGCATCTATTGACATGCAGCGCGGCGCTTGGCCGGGCCGCTCGCCATACCCCGTCTGAACCAAAAACGGGCGCTCAGCCGCCAGAACGTAGCGCTGCATTCCTCGAGCGACCCGGGCCATCGTGTTGACCGCGAGCGGCCTTACTGCGCGAAGTCGATGCTTCTCCCAAATGTCAGCTTTAGTGTCGAAGATGGACGGGCAGGGTAGCGACCAATCAATGATCGTGTAGGCGCCGGGCCAGCCAAGCTTTAGGCCCTCACGCACGTCGTCGCTGTCCGGATCTCCGTGCGTCGGTTCTGGCCAGACGATCGGCTTGCCGTCGAAGCGGATCACCACGAATAGCCGCTTGCGGATTGTCGGTGCGCCATAGTCGCAGGCCCGAAGCTCCCGCCATTCGATCTTGCCGCCGAGCTTCCGGATCGCCTTGCACCAGGCCTCAAAGGTCTGGCCGCGCCGATCAGGGCACGGCATTAGGCCACGCTCGGTCTCGACGAGCGGCCCCCAATCCTTCCACTCCTCGACGTTCTCCATGGTGACGACGTCGACCTTGCCGCCGCTCTTCTGGATTCGCTCGATCCAGCCGGGAATGATCCAGGCAAGATCGCGAATGTTGCGCTCCACCGGTTTGCCGCCCTTCGCCTTGGAGAAGTGCTTGCAGTCCGGCGAGAAGTGCATGAGCCCGATATGCTTGCCGCGCATGTGGTCGAGCGGGTCGACCTTGTAGACGTTTTCAGACAGGTGCAGCGTTTCGGGGTGGTTAGCTTTATGCAACGCCAGCGCTGCCGGATTGTGGTTGATCGCGATATCGGGCGAGCGCCCCAGCGCCATCTCGATCCCGGTCGAAGCCCCCCCGCCGCCGGCAAAGCTGTCGACGATCATCGGGCGTTGCGCCGCAGGAATCGGCAGCGGCTGAAACTCGTCGAAGAGCGTGCGCATGTTCATGTTGCCGAGCCCTCTGTGGTGGCTAGGGCTTTGCGCCAAGCGGTCAGCCATTCCCGAGCTAGAAGCATTACAGAAGCCCTCTCGCTTTCATTGAGCAGACCGAAGTCATGCCGGAAAGAGAGGCATGCGGAGTGAAGCTGAGCTTGGCTGATGGCCCACTCGTCGGAGGGGTTACCCGGCACATGTGATGAGGGCGGCGATGTATCTGGATCGTGAGGAGGAAGCGCCCGACTCGTGTCGTATTTCAGGGCTCGTGGGTCGGCACCGCCATAGGCCGTGTCTCCGGCACAGGGATTGCTCCGCACTTCCAACCGTAGATTACCAGAATTTTTGGGCGGCGCTACATGCTGGGCAGCCCAAGGCGCGGCAATCTCCGGCATTGTGCCAGACCCAGAGCGCCAAACAATCTCTCCGTGGTACCAAAGGACATGCTCCTCCGGCCGCTTCTCCAATCTGATAATCCCGTCCTCGTGAGTGGTCTCGGCCTCTAGCCTCGCGTCGTTAAGCCCGGCCAAATACCCAGCCTGAAACCGAGGGTGACGCTTGTCGTCGACGCGCCACGAGCGGATGAAATCCGCGATTGCTCTCCGGATCTTGCCCATGGTCACGCCGCCACCTTCGTGAGGCCGTTGATCCACGCGTCGATCTCAGATTTCTTCCAGCGAACCATCTTCGGCCCGACCTGCACCGGCGCCGGGAATGCGCCCTGGTCGATCTTCCGATAGATGCTCGTCTTGCCCATGCTGGTGCGGGCGCAGACATCGGTGAGTTTCAGGAGAGTGTCGCCGGCATAGCTGACAGTTTCTGCGGACATGGGATTTCTCCAAACGCCAAAGGCATGCTTCGAATGTGAAGGGGGAGGGGCCATAAGTGGCCAGTGCTGTCCGCACGAACGATATGGAACGCATTGGGAACGAAAGTCAAGATTGAGTTTCGTTTAAAGCAACTGTTTTTGTGGCAGGGTGGTCAGCTGGACGTAACGCGGAGGATGACGATCCAGCCGACTATGAGCAGGAGCGCGACAAGCGCAACGCGGCCTTGCGGCTTTGCTGCTTGCGTGACATGCCGCGCTTTAAGCCTGGTCATCGTTGCTGCTCCTGATCTCGGCACGCCGGATGCGGAATGCTTTCAGTAGGATTTCGACGATGATGACGCCGCCGATCCCAAGAACGAAACCCCCGACGCCTGCGGATTGTTCAACCGGCACGTCTATCTGACCCAGCACCCACTTGAACATCGGCAAGCCTACGGGAGCCAGAAAGTAGGCGGTGACGGCGCCGACAAAAAGCCGCCGAACCCCTGAAATGACGCCTGTCCATTCCATGGCGACCGAAACGGCAGAGCCTGCCACCCCCGCAAGAGCGACCTCGGCTTTACCCGTCGCGACCCATTCCCAGAAGGTCATCTGGCCTCACTACTTCTTGACGCTGCGTAGGATCGTATTGCCGCCCATGTAGAGGCCGGTGTAGATCGTGAAAATTCCGAGGAACGTCGGCCAATCGATGCCGGCCTCAATCTGCAGTCCGGGCATTACGGCCCAGAGGAAAGCGTTGACGACGGGCCGCCCGATGGCGAACCAGCCGATCAACGAAAGCAGCAACCACATCCCGAATGGGCGCCACATCCAGCCGAAGCCGGTATCCTTTTGCATCTCGGCGATCATGAGCTTGTTTGCCTCACGCTGCGACTCGAGTAGCGCCTCGATCAACTGCGGGCTCTCCTGCTCGACCTCTGCGACGATGCGCTCGAGCTCCGGCTGCGGGACAGATTCCAGCTGCTCCGGCGGCACTCCAGCTTTTTCAGCGATAGCGTCGATCAGGGCGCCACCTACCTGGCCAGCCGTGCCGCCCAGATGCTCCTGCAGCAGGTTCTTGACGATTGGTGCGCCGACCTTGGCCGCAACCCCGATCAGGATCGTTGCAACCGCGCTCATGCCAGCACCTCGGAATAGGCCTGCTCGCGCGCCTTGGCCTCTTTCTTCTTCGCCATCGCGATAAGGGCAACCACGACTAGAGCCGCAACGACTGCTGCGAGGACGATCATGGTCGTTGTGTCGAACGTCGACACATCGACCGCGGCAGGAGATGCGCCGCCGGCCGCAGCGCCAGAGCCGGCTGCCTTCGTGACCTTGTCGTTCACTTCGGCAGTCTTTGCCGATTCGGTCTTGTTCTCTTCCGCCACGAGTTTCACAACGTGCTCCGACGCGTTCATGGCCTGCAGCGCCATCACGACGCCTTTCGCCTCGATGTCTGCGACCCGGCGGCCCCAGCCCTTACCAAAGGTCTTCCAGATCTTAAGCGCCTGCATGAAGGAAAGTCGGGCACGGCAAATACGCTTGACGGTCGCGCTGTGGTCGTTCGAGCCGGCAGCGGCCTTGAGCCATTTCAGGCCGCGAGACACACCCGAGTTTACGGCAGCATCGTAGACGGCGAGATCGACGCCCGGGAAGAGGTCAAACTTTTCAGCCGTCGGCTTCCAGTATTCCTGCCGATAGATCAGCTTTGCCTCGGATAGGCTGATGTTGCGAACGGAAATCTTTGAAAGGCCGCGCGAAACGCGCCAGGCGTCATAGACGGCCTGCGTGATGCCGAACATAGTGGCGCCGCCGGGATCAGCCTTGTGATTGCTCCAGCCGCCTTCCCATTTCGCTGTGATTTCGTGACAGACTGCGAAACGATCCATCGTGTGGCTCCTGATAAAATCAAAGGGCCGCACGTCCTGCGCAGTGTCATGGACTTACCACGCAGGCTGTCTTGCAACAATCCCGGAAACCGAGTAATTACTGATGTGACTGCGCAGGAGTGCTGATTGTCCAGCTATTGGAGATTGGCACTATGGCCCCCACTACGATCGCCTACGGCGACCCGAAAGCGCAGAAGAAGTGGTCCGGCACGCTCATGATCGCCACTATGGCGAAGAGCTACTGGGACCGCAAATTCATCGGCGAAAGCGACGAGTACTGCATTCAGCGTCTGACCGACCTGGAATCCGACGCCGGCGACTCCATCACGTTCGACTTGTCCGTCCAGCTGCGCCACAAGCCGACCTACGGCGATCAGCGTCTGCAGGGCAAGGAGGAAAGCCTCCGCTTCTTCTCCGACCAGATCTCGATCGACCAGATGCGCCACGGCGTATCGGCTGGCGGCAAGATGAGCCGCAAGCGCACCGTCCACAACATCCGCAAGGTGGCGAAGGATCGCCTGTCTGACTACTGGTCCAAGTTCATCGACCAGATGATGTTCATCTATTTGTCCGGTCACCGCGGCATCAATGAGAACTTCATCGAAGACACGACCTGGGCCGGCCACGCCAACAACCCGATCCAGGCGCCGGACACGAACCACCTGCTCTGGGGCGGCGACGCCACCAGCAAGGCCTCGATCGATAGCTCGGACAAGATGAGCCGCGCCCTGATCGAGCGTGCCGAAGTCAAGGCCTCGATGATGGCCGCGACCGATCCGAAGCAAGCTCAGATGATGCCGCTGATGATCAATGGTGAAAGCCATTACGTCTGCGTCATGTCGAAGTTCCAGGCCCATGACCTGCGCACCTCCGACACTCAGGGCTGGCTCGACATCCAGAAGGCGGCTGCGACGGCGGAAGGCCGTAACAACCCGATCTTCAAGGGTGGCCTCGGCATGATCAAGAACGTCGTCCTGCATGAGCATGAAGACGTGATCCGCTTTGCCGACTATGGCTCCGGCACCAACCTCCCCGCAGCACGCGCACTGTTCCTCGGCCGCCAGGCCGGTGTCGTCGCGTTCGGCGCAACGGGCGGCTTCCGCTTCCAGTGGACGGAAGAAATGCAGGACCACGGCAATGAGCCGGTCATCGCAGGCGGTCTGATCGCGGGCATCAAGAAGACCCGGTTCAACAACACCGACTTCGGCGTCCTCTCCCTCGACACCTACGCCAAGGATCCGAACGTAGCCTGACCGCTGCGTTCGACCTGACGGCATGAAACGCGGCCTGCGGGCCGCGCTTCCTCAACCTCCATCTTCGACCAGGAGCCCCCTATGGCTGTCATTCAGAGCAAATTTGCAAAGGGCGTCAAAGGCGTTCCTTTCCCGGCTTTCGCCGGTCACGTCGTTGCGCAGCGCTTCGACCACAGCTTCGCTGCCGCCCCGGCACTCAACGACATTCTCGAGCTCGCCTGCCTGCCGGCCGGTGCGCGCGTCGTGGATATGATCCTCGACGGCGACGATCTCGACAGCGGCACCGCGATTGCGGTCGACGTTGGCCTGATGTCGGGCAACTGGGGCGACGAAAGCCAGAGCCGCACGGTCGGCGCCGAGTTCTTCGCCGCATCGACGCTGCTGCAGGCTGGCGGCGTAGCTCGCCCCACACTCAAGACCGCGTTCCGCACCGCACCTGCGGCCAACGACCGGTCTATCGGCATCAAGATTGCGACGGCGGCCGGCACGTTTGTGGCCGGCTCGATCGGTCTGACGGTTCTCTACACGACCGACTGAGCCTCTCGCTTCTCGCTTTGAAGTCAGGGGGCCGATTCCGTGCCCCCTGATTTTGTTTCATAGGCAAGCAAGGACGACTTCCATGGCACTCATTCAATGCCTTCTCGGCGCGGCATCGCCGGTACTCAGCAGCCAGACCTACATGTTCGAACGCGACCACCATGGCCGCTTCGTCTGCGAAGTCTTCGACCTGGTGCACATCCAGTGCCTTCTTTCCCGCGATGACATCTACCGCGAAGTGAAGGACACCCCGGCAAAACCGATCGAGGCGCACATCGAAACGCTTCTCGGTTCAAGCGTTCTGCCCTCCATGATCGACCTGGGCGAGGGCCCAAACGTTCAACTCGGAACTGTCGTCGCCCGCGCCCACAAGGAAAGCGGCCTCACGATCTCCGCATGGAACGCGCTGGCTGGCGAGGCTCGCGAGGCACTGCTCGCCGAGACAGTCGAGGCAATGAAAGCCGAGATCGCCCCGAAGAACCCGGCGCCGGCACCTGCCTCGGAACCCGAGCCCGAAGCTGCAGCCCCTGAGCCGGTCGCGCCGACTGAACCCGAAGCACCGGAAACCGAGCCGGAGCCCGAAGCTGACGCAACGGAAGACGACGAGGCAGATGCCGATCCGGTGCTCGCCGACATCGTGACGGAAGCCGTCGTGAAGCCCACCACTGCCCCGCGCCGTGGCCGCCGTCGGAACTGAGCCCCATGCTGGCGAACAAGATCATCACAGATGCATCGATCATCCTGATGGATGTTGATTTTGTGCGCTGGCCCGTCAAGGAGCTCGCCGGCTGGCTCGACCACGGCGTGCTCACGATCATCACCGTCAAGCCGTCGGCATCGAGTGAGACGATGAGCCTCTCGCTGGCACGAGGCACAAAGCAGATGCTACCGAACGACCAGCGCATCCGCCAGCTTCTCGACATCATGCGAAACCTGGGCGGCGCGAATGGTGCTGCGGGCCGGGCTATCCGCTCGGTCTCTCGCTCGGAGCTCGATGGCAACGAGCCCAACTGGCACGATCCGCGATACGTACCTTTCCGAAAGGAAGTCCGTCATTTCGTGTTCGATGAGACGCTACCCCGGGAATTCTATGTCGTGCCAGGCAATGACGGCACCGGCACAGTCGAGGCCGCAGTCGCGACCCTTCCGGAGCGCGTGGTGGATCGCGTCACCACCAATGTCGACGACATCGAAAGTTACAACGTCGAGGTCGGCATCGGCGATGAATACGAGCCGGCCTTGCTCGACTACGTCCTGTACCGCGCCTTCTCCAAGGAAGATCTGGCCGCAGCGCCGCAGCGCGCCGTCACGCACTATCAGGCCTTCGCCACCGCGATCGGACTGCAGACGCAGGTCGAGCAGGCCACCAGCCCCG
>CAYMUJ010000078.1:0-11294 GCA_964393565.1 uncultured Stakelama sp.
TCGGGCGACATGCGCACTTCGGTCACGCTGACGACATGGCTGGTCAGCACATCGTCATGCACCTCCCCGCGCGCGAGAATGTCGGACAGGATATGGCGTACCTGCTCCCCCACGCGCAGCAGGCGGACGGAGCGGGTTTCGGGCGTGTCGTTCTGGCGCATCGGTCTGGCGCTCCCTTCGGTCGCTGGCGGCACCGGCCCGCTCCCCCACCCGGCCACCCATATCATACTGCCGTTGGGTGGCCGGGTGGGGGAGCGGGCCGGTGCCGCCTCGTCGCGTTAGCGACGACTTACAAGGTCCGCTCGCGCAGCTCGACCTCGAAGGTTTCGAGGAAGTCGCCCGGCTTGATGTCGGTGAAGTTCTGGCTGAACGTCACACCGCATTCCAGACCCGCGCGGACTTCGGCGACATCGTCCTTGAAACGGCGCAGCGACGCGATCTCGCCCTGGTAGATGATGACGTCGTCGCGCGTGATACGCGCCTTGAGCGCCTTGCGGATCGCACCATCGACCACCAGCAGACCGGCGGCCTTGCCATGCTTGCCCGCCGAGAAGACTTCGCGGATTTCGGCGCGGCCGACGACGGTTTCGAACGCTTCCGGACCGAGCTGCCCCGCCATGCCGGCGCGGATCTCGTCGGTGAGCGTGTAGATCACGTCATAGTACTTCAACGCGACCTTGTTCCGCTCGGCGATCTCACGTGCCTTGGCATTCGGACGGACGTTGAAGCCGATGATCGGCGCGCCCGAAGCCGCAGCGACATTGACGTCGCTCTCGGTGATGCCGCCGACGCCCGAGTGCAGGATCCGCACCTTGATGTCGTCGGTCGAGATCTTGTTGAGCGACCCGATGATCGCCTCGACCGTGCCCTGCGTGTCCGCCTTGACGACGAGCGGATACTCCATCGCCTGCTTTTCCTTGAGCGCGGAGAACATGCTCTCGAGGCTCGCCGGGGTGTTGGTCGTGCGCTTGTTCTGGATCACGCTGGCGCGATAGGCGGCGACCTCACGGGCGCGCGCCTCATTCTCGACGACCTGCAGCAGGTCGCCCGCCATCGGCACGCCCGACAGACCGAGAATCTCGACCGGCATCGACGGACCGGCTTCCTTCATCTGGCGACCCTTGTCGTCGACCAGCGCGCGGACCTTGCCGCTTTCGGCACCGACGACGAACACGTCGCCGACCTTGAGCGTACCGCGCGTGACCAGCACCGTCGCGACCGGGCCGCGACCCTTGTCCAGCTTCGCCTCAACCACATTGCCCTCGGCAGCGCGGTCGGGATTGGCCTTGAGCTCCATCAGTTCGGCCTGGAGCTGGATCTTCTCGATCAGATCCTCAAGACCCAGCTTCTTGAGCGCCGACACCTCGACATCCTGCGTCTCGCCGCCCATCGCCTCGACCTGGATGTCATGCTCCAGCAGGCGCTCGCGCACCTTCTGGGCATTGGCCTCGGGCTTGTCGATCTTGTTGATCGCCACGATCATCGGCACGCCAGCTGCTTTGGTGTGGTTGATTGCTTCGATTGTCTGCGGCATCAGGCCGTCATCGGCGGCGACCACCAAGACGACGATGTCGGTGACGTTCGCGCCGCGGGCGCGCATCTCGGAGAACGCTTCGTGACCTGGCGTGTCCAGGAAGGTGATCTTGGACTTGTCCTTCAGCGTGACCTGATAGGCGCCGATATGCTGGGTGATGCCGCCGGCTTCGCCGCGCACCACATCGGTGCCGCGCAGCGCGTCGAGCAGGCTGGTCTTGCCATGATCGACATGGCCCATGATCGTCACCACCGGCGGACGCGGCTTCAGCGACTCTTCGGCATCCTCGACCGTATCGACGGCAAGGTCGATGTCGGAATCGGACACGCGCACGATGTTGTGGCCGAATTCGGTCACCAGCAGTTCGGCGGTATCCTGGTCGATCGTCTGGGTCAGCGTGACCGGCATGCCCATCTTGAACAGCGCCTTGACCAGATCCGCGCCCTTTTCGGCCATGCGATTGGCGAGTTCGGCGACGGTGATCGCTTCCGGCACCTGCACGTCACGGACCTGCTTGGCCTGCGGCTCGCGCGGGCCGGTGTGGCGGCGTTCCTTGTCCCGCGCACGCTTCAGCGCGGCGAGGCTGCGCGCACGCGCACCATCGTCACCGCCAAGCGCACGGTTGACGGTCAGCTTGCCGCCGCGACGCTCGTCGCCCTTGCGGTCGCGCTGCTGCGGACGCTGGGGCTCGGGCGCACGCGCCGGGGCGCGGTTCGGGCCGAGATTGGCCGGACGCGACGCGGCAGCACCGCCACCGGTGTTCGCCGGAGCGGCTGCGGCAGGCGCTGCCGGCTCGGGCTTGGGTGGCGCGGGCGGGCGCGGAATTTCGGGGCGCTGCACCGGGGTGAAGCGACGCGGGGCCGGACGGCTTGGGTCAAGCTGAACCGCGATCGGCTCCGGCGCAGGTGCAGGTGCAGGTGCAGGAGGCGGCGGCGCGGCAGGTGCGGCAGGTGTGACCGGCGCGGGCTTGGCCTCGACCACCGGTTCGGGCGCTGCCTCGACCGTGCGAGCCTTGGCCGCTTCGGCCTCGGCGCGAGCCTTTTCCTCAGCGCGGCGCTGCTCGGCCTCGGCGGCCTCGGCGCGCTCACGCTCCTCACGGCGGCGCGCTTCCTCCAGCGCCTGCATGCGCTGTTCTTCGGCTTCGCGCAGCAGACGGGCCTGGCGCTCCTGTGCGGTCTCGCCCGCCGGAGCAGACGGGCGCGGAGCGGGGGCCGGCGGCGGCGGGGGCGCAACGACGGGTGCGGGCGGCGGTGCCGCCTCTTCGGTCGCGGCTCCGCCCTGCGGGCCGAGCATGCGGCGGCGCTTCACTTCGACCACGACGGTGTTCGAGCGTCCGTGGCTGAAGCTTTGCTTCACCTGGCCGGTCTCGACCGTGCGCTTCAGCCCCAGCGGCTGGCGCATTCCGAGCTTCGGCTTTTCGTTTTCGGTATCGCTCAAGTCTCTAATCCTGTCGTTCTTCGTCGTTCGTCGGATCGCCGCAAGGCCCGATGCGCCTTGCGAGCGGGTTTCGCAAGGCTATGGGGCCGGGTCGGGTCCGATAAAATGGAGCAGACGGCCGAGTGCTTCGCGCACCCGCCCCGCTGCTCGTGGGTCGGTCAGGCCTGCATGTACCACATTTTCGCGGCCAAGCGCCAAGGACAATATGGCGCGCGGAAACGGCAATGTGAAGCCCGTGTCCCCGGAGCCCTCGCGGTCGGTGCCGACACGCAGCGCCTGATCGAGCTTGCGCGAGCCGTCCGCCCCGGCATCGGCAGCGTGCAGCAGCAGATGCAGCTTGCCCATCCGCCCGGCCTTCTCGATCCGCTCGCCGCCGATCACCACGTAACCGGCCTTGGCTTCCAGTCCGAGCCGGTCGAGAAACGCGCGCTCGAGCTGCGCGACGATGCGCGCGCCAAGATCATCGGGAATGGTGAGATCGCCGGTCTTGAACGCACGCGACAGCGCGCCGCGCAGTTGCTTGCCGCTCGCCTCCAGCGTCGCGCGATCGACGCCGATCCACGCCCCGCGCCCCGGCGCCTTGGCGCGGACGTCGGGCAGCACTTCGCCGTCGGGCGACACGGCAAGCCGGATCAGCCCGTCGCGAGGCTGACCCTCACGCGCAAGGATGCAGGTGCGGATGGGCCCCCCATCCGCACGCTGACCGTCCGTCAGTTCAACCGGGCGCTCATTGTTCGGAGTCCGCAATTGCGTCCTCCCCACCCGACGCAGCGGGCTCCTCGTCTTCAAACCAATGTGCGCGGGCAGCCATGATGATCTCGTTGCCCTGCTCGTCGGTCAGGCCATACTCGCCGAGCACGCCGCCCTTGTCCTGTTCGCGCACCGGAGCCGCCGGGCCGTCGCCACGACGACGCGGTTCGGCGCGCTTCTTCGCGACCAGTTCGTCGGTGGCCAGATCGGCAAGATCGTCGAGCGTCTTGATCCCGGCCTTACCCAAAGTGACCAGCATCGCTTCGGTCAGATAGGGCATGGTCGCGAGGTCATCCTCGACGCCCAGCGCACGGCGGGCTTCGCGGTTCGCCTCTTCGCGACGCTCCAGCGCCTCGGCCGCGCGGCTCTGCAGCTCGCTCGCCAGCTCATCATCGAACCCTTCGATGCTCGCCAGTTCGTCGATCTCGACATAGGCGACTTCCTCAAGCTGGCTGAAGCCTTCGGCGACCAGCAGCTGGGCGAGCGTTTCGTCCACGTCGAGCTCGTTCTGGAACATCTCGCTGTTGGCGACGAATTCCTGCTGGCGCTTCTCGCTCGAATCGGTCTCGGTCAGGATGTCGATCGCCTTGCCGGTCAGCTGGCTGGCGAGGCGGACATTCTGGCCGCGACGGCCGATGGCAAGGCTCAGCTGATCGTCGGGAACGACCACTTCGATCCGGTCATCCTCTTCGTCGATCACGACGCGCGCGACATTGGCCGGCTGCAGCGCGTTGACGACAAAGGTGGCCGTATCCGGTGACCAGGGGATGATGTCGATCTTTTCGCCCTGCATCTCCTGCACGACCGCCTGAACGCGGCTGCCCTTCATGCCGACGCACGCGCCGACCGGATCGATGCTCGAATCATGGCTGATCACGCCGATCTTGGCGCGCGAACCGGGGTCGCGGGCGGCGGCCTTGATCTCGATGATCCCGTCATAGATTTCGGGGACTTCCTGCGCGAACAGCTTCTTCATGAAGTCGGGGTGCGCGCGGGAAAGGAAGATCTGCGGCCCGCGCGTTTCGCGCACGACCTTAAGGATCAGGCTGCGGACGCGGTCGCCGACGCGGACCACTTCGCGCGGGATCTGTGCGTCGCGGCGGATCACGCCCTCGGCGCGGCCCAGATCGACCACGACATGGCCGAACTCGACGCGCTTGACGACGCCGGTGATGATCTCACCCTGACGGTCCTTGAACTCTTCATACTGGCGCTCGCGCTCGGCGTCGCGGACCTTCTGGAAGATGATCTGCTTCGACGCCTGTGCCTGGATGCGGCCGAATTCGATCGGGGGCAGCGGATCGACGATGAAGTCGCCGACCTTGGCGTCCTTCTGCAGCTTCTGCGCGCCCTTGAGGTCGACCTGCTTGAAATAGTCGTCGACGGCCTCGACCACCTCGACCACGCGCCACAGGCGCAGATCGCCGGTCATCGGGTCCAGCTTCGCGCGGATGTCGTTTTCGACGCCATAGCGGTTCTTGGCGGCGCGCTCGATCGCGTCCTCCATCGCCTCGATGACGATCGCCTTGTCGATCATCTTCTCGCTCGCCACCGAATTGGCGATGGCGATCAGTTCGGCCTTGTTGGCGGAAATGGCGGTGGCCATCAGTCCTGTTCCTCTGCTTCGAATTCGTCCGCGCCCTCGACCGAGAGCGGCTTGGTTGCAGCAATCAGCCGGTCGGTGATCAGGAGCTTGGCATCCTCGATCTTGCCGAACGGCACCGAATGGGTGACGCCCTGAGCGTCGGTAATCGCGACCACTTCCCCGGTCACGCCGGCAAGGTCGCCCTTATATTGTTTGCGCCCGTCGATCTTCTCGCCGAGCGTGATGCGGGCTTCATGCCCCTTCCAGTCCTCGAAATCCTTGAGCCGGGTCAGCGGCCGGTCGATTCCGGGCGAGCTGACCTCCAGCCGGTACGCATCGGGAATCGGATCGCGCCCCGCCTCTTCCAGCGCGTCGAGCTGGTCGGAGATGCGGCGCGACAGATCGGCGCAATCGTCGATGTTGAGCTGGCGCGTGTCGGGACGCTCCGCCATCACCTGAAGCGTGCGGTCGCCCTCGCCCCCGAACAGCTTGACGCGCACCAGATCAAAGCCGAGCGCGCGCGCCTCGGGTTCGATGATTGCGGTCAGGACTGCCAGATCGGCCAACGCTCAAAACTCCAATTGCACCGGATACGCCCCGTCGCCGCCGAACCCCGTGGGGGCCGGCCTCGGCAAGTTTCCAATGTCGAGAACGGCCTCTCTATAGGCGCATGGCGCGCAAACGGCAAGCTGTTCGAATCTGCCCCCTGGGACCCCTTTTCGTACGCTGTTTCACGTGCAACATCCTGACATGCTGCGCCTTGCGCGAACTGCCCCGATGGAGGATTTATGCGCCTGCTACCGATTGCCGCCGTGCCGTTCGTCCTGATCGCCTGCACCACGGCACAGCCCGGCAACAGCCAGGAAAGCGCCGCCGCGTCCGGCACGCTGCCCTTCACCGTCACACCGGTGGCCGATTTCGACGCGCCCTGGTCGATGACGTTCCTGCCCGACGGGCGGATGCTGGTGACCGAAAAGGTCGGCAAGCTGATCCTGCTCAGCGCCGACGGCAAGACCAGGACCGAAGTGACCGGCGTCCCCGCAGTCGACAGCGCCGGTCAGGGCGCGTTCAAGGAAATCCTGCTCGCGCCGGATTATGCCAAGAGCAAGCGGGTTTATTTCAGCTTCTCTGAATCCGGACCGGGCGGCAAGGGCGTCGTCCTCGCCCGCGCGGTGCTCACCGACGGCGCCACCCCCGCGCTGACCAAGGTCGAGCGGCTGTTCCAGGCCAGCCCCTATGTCGCGGGCAGCGGCCATTATTCGGGCCGCATCGCCTTTGCCCCCGATGGCAAGCACCTCTTCTTTGCCAATGGCGAGCGCCAGAAGTTCGACCCGGCACAGGATCCCAAGTCCACTTTGGGCAAGATGCTGCGCCTAACCCTCGACGGCAAACCGGCCGGCGATCCCGGCCTGACGGCCAAGGGGTTCCACCCGGCGGTCTGGTCCTATGGCCATCGCAACCTGCTCGGCATCGCCTTCGACTCCGCCGGCAATCTGTGGGAGCAGGAGATGGGGCCGAAGGGCGGCGACGAGGTCAATCTGATCCTGCCCGGCCGCAACTATGGCTATCCGATCGTCTCCGACGGCGACCATTATGACGGGCGCGTCATCCCCGACCACAGCACCCGCCCCGATTTCGAAGCACCCAAAGTGTCGTGGAACCCGGCGATTTCGCCCGGCGGCCTGATGGCCTATTCGGGCAGCCTGTTCCCGCAATGGAAGGGCGATCTGTTCATCGGCGGCCTGTCGAGCCAGGCGCTGATCCGCGTCGATGTCAACGGGACGAGCGCCACAAAGGGCGACCAATGGCCGATGGGCGCGCGCATCCGCGAGGTCGAGCAAGGCCCCGACGGCGCGATCTGGGTGCTGGAGGATGGCGGACGCGGCTCCGAGGGGCGGCTGCTCAAGCTGACGCCGGCCAAATGACCGGCGGGCGCCGGTTCATGCCCGGCGCTGCGCCGTTCGCCCTTGCCGCGTGCGAATCCGGAATCTGCCGCCATGACGCAAATCGCTCCGGGCATTACTGCATGCAGCCTCGGCAGACCCCGGAGGGTTCGGACATCCGCCCCTTCGACAATTGGCCTTTGCCGCCCTAGATCGGCGCGATGTTGATCCTTGGCCTCGAATCGAGCTGTGACGAAACCGCCGCCGCGCTGGTGACCACGGACCGCCGCATCCTTTCGCACCGCCTCGCGCGGCAGGATGAGGCGCATCGCCCGTTCGGCGGCGTGGTCCCCGAAATCGCCGCGCGCGCGCATGTCGAGGCGCTGGAACCGCTGATCGCCGCCGCGTTCGACGAAGCGGGCGTCACCCTGGCCGATGTCGATGCGGTGGCCGCCACCGCCGGGCCGGGGCTGATCGGCGGGGTGATGGTCGGCCTTGTCACCGGCAAGGCGCTGGCGCACGCGGCGGGCAAGCCGTTGGTCGCGGTCAATCATCTGGAGGGCCACGCCCTCTCGCCGCGTCTGACCGATCCCGAACTTGCTTTCCCCTATCTGTTGCTGCTCGTGTCGGGCGGGCATTGTCAGCTGCTGCTGGTCGAGGGAGTCGGTGCCTATCGCCGCCTCGCCACGACGATCGACGATGCGGCGGGCGAGGCGTTCGACAAGACCGCGAAATTGCTCGGCCTCGGCTTCCCCGGCGGCCCGGCGGTCGAGGCGGCGGCCAGGTCCGGGAACCCGCGCGCGGTGCCGCTGCCCCGCCCATTGGTCGGATCGGGCGAGCCCCATTTCTCCTTCGCCGGGCTCAAGAGCGACGTCGCGCGCAAAGTGGGCAAATTCGCGCCCGAAGACCTCGCCGCATCGTTCCAGCAGGCGGTGGTCGATTGCCTGGTCGACCGCACCCGCATCGCGCTGGGCAAGGCAATGGGCGCGACCGCTCTGGTCGTTGCGGGCGGAGTGGCCGCAAATGCATCGGTCCGCGCGGCGCTCGAAACGCTTGCAGACGAACACGGTCTGCGCTTCGTCGCGCCGCCGCTCTGGCTCTGCACCGACAATGCCGCCATGATCGCCTGGGCCGGGGCGGAGCGCTTCGTCGCGGGCTTCAGCGATCCGCTCGACGTGCCCGCGCGCCCGCGCTGGCCGCTCGACCCGGATGCGGAAAAGGTGCGCGGCGCGGGAGTGAAGGCATGAAGATCGGGGTGCTCGGTGGTGGCGCATGGGGCACGGCGCTCGCCCAGGTCGCGGCGCGCGGTGGCGAGCCGGTGACCTTGTGGGCGCGCGAGGATGACGTCGTGACGTCAGTCAACAGCGCGCATCAGAATGCGCTGTTCCTGCCCGGCGTGCCGCTGTCGCCCGCGATCCACGCGACCAGCGACCTTGCCGCGCTTGACGACTGCGACGCGCTGCTGGTCGTGATTCCCGCGCAGTTCCTGCGCTCGGTCCTGGCGCAGCTCCCGGCCGGAAACCGCCCGCTGGTGCTGTGCGCCAAGGGGATTGAAGCAGGGACGCAGCAGCTGGTCGCCGAGATCGCGCGCGAACTTCACCCCGACGCGCCGGTCGCTGTCCTGTCCGGCCCGACCTTCGCGCATGAGGTGGCGAGGGGCCTGCCGACCGCCGTTACGCTGGCGTGCGAGGACGACGCGCTGCGCGACGCGCTGGCCGAACGGCTCGGCGGGCCGACTTTTCGCACTTACGGCTCGTCCGACGTTACCGGCGCGGAGATTGGCGGCGCGGTCAAGAATGTCCTCGCGATCGCGTGCGGCGTGGTCGAGGGCGCCGGCCTTGGCCTCAACGCCCGCGCCGCGCTGATCGCGCGCGGCTTTGCCGAGATGACCCGCTTCGGCGTCGCGCGCGGCGGGCGGGCGGAGACGCTGGCGGGGCTGTCGGGACTGGGCGATCTCGTCCTCACCTGCTCTTCCACCAATTCGCGCAACTTCTCGCTCGGCGTCGGGCTGGGTCAGGGCAAGGCAGCGTCGGAACTGCTGGTCGACCGCCGCACCGTTGCCGAGGGTGCCGCGACCGCGCCCGTCCTGCGCGAAGCCGCACGCGCCGCCGGGGTCGACATGCCGGTGACCGAAGCGGTCTGCGCGCTGCTCGAAGGCACGCCGGTCCGCACCGTGGTCGACGCGCTGCTCGCGCGCCCTGCGCGCGGCGAAACCGCATGAGGTGGGCAGCGCTGCTGCGGGGGATCAACCTCGGCAAGCGTCAGCTCAAATCGGCGGAACTCACGGCGGTGATCGCGGGGCTGGGCTTCACCGACGTCACGACGCTGCTCGCCTCGGGCAATGTCGTCTTCACCGCCCCCGATGCGCGCGCCGAACAGCTCGAAGTCCAGATTCACGACGCACTGGCCGAGGCGACGGGCCTCAAGTCCGAAATCTTCGTGCGCACGCGCGAAGAGATGGACGCGATCATCGCCGCCAACCCCTTCCCCGATGCCGCGACCGACCGGCCCAGCTTCCTCGTGGCCACCTTCCACCGCACGCCGGTCGACGCCGCTGCAATCGACGCGCTGCTCGCCACGCATGACGGCCCCGAACGCGCACAGGCGATCGGCCGCACACTCTATATCGATTTTCCCGCAGGACAGGCGCGTTCGACCCTGCATGCCGCCATGTCAAAGGCAAAGCTCGACCCGATCACCACCGCACGCAACTGGAACACGGTTCTGAAGATCCGCGACGCGCTTTGATCGCGCACCGATTCGATCCTGCCGCTGATCCAGATAGGGTCAGAAATCGACCGCAATGCCCTTCAGCTCCCAATCGCCATAGCGGGTGGGATCATTGCCGAGCGGGTCGCTCTCCGCCTTTTTCCCCGCCTCCGGCTTGGGCAAGGGCGGGCTCTTCGACAGATAGGCGGGCGGCTTCACATGATCGGGGCGCTTGCCCATGATGGTTCCTCGATTGAAGCGACGGGTGACATTTCCCACATTGGGGAGTGAAAGGAGCGAATCCAAGTGAACGGGTTCAAGACGACGATGTTGCTGGCGGCACTGACCGCCCTGTTCATGGCCCTTGGCTTCACCATTGGCGGGCGCGGCGGCATGATCATCGCGCTGCTGGTCGCGGTGGGGATGAACCTCTTCACCTATTGGAACGCGGACAAGATCGTACTGAGCATGCACGGCGCGCGACAGGTCGATGCAGGCTCCGCGCCCGAATTCTACAATCTGGTCGCCGGCCTCGCCCAGCGCGCGCAGCTGCCGATGCCCAAGGTGTACATCATCGATTCGCCCCATCCCAACGCCTTCGCCACCGGCCGCAATCCCGAGAATGCGGCGGTCGCGGCGACCACCGGCCTGCTCAACATCCTCAACCGCGACGAGATTGCCGGGGTGATGGCGCATGAGCTGGCGCATGTCCGCAACCGTGACACGCTGATCATGACGATGGTCGCGACGATTGCCGGTGCAATCTCGATGCTCGCCAATTTCGGCCTGTTCTTCCGTGGCGGCGACGACAATCGCGGCGCGTTCCTCGCCACGATCCTCGCCGTGATCGTCGCGCCCTTTGCCGCGATGATCGTGCAGATGGCGATCAGCCGCACCCGCGAATATGGCGCGGACAAGGGCGGCGCCGAGATTTCGGGCAACCCGCGTGCGCTCGCCTCGGCGCTCGCCAAGCTCGCCCATGGCGCGGCGGCGGTGCCGAACCCGGTCGCACAGCGCAATCCGGCGGCGGCGGCACTCTATATCGTTCCCGGCCTGGCGCGCGGCGGCGACAGCCTGTTTTCGACCCACCCCGACACCGGCAACCGCATCGCCGCGCTGGAGGAAATCGCGGTCACCATGGGCCAGAGCGCCCCGCGCGACGTTTTCGCTGCCCCTGCGCCCGCCGACCGCCCGTCCGCACTGGGTGTCCGCGCAGCCCCCCGTCGCGGCAGCGCGCTCGACCCGAACCGGCGCGGATGAGCCAAGCATCGGCATGAACAATCCTCCCCCTTGCGGGGGAGGATTGCATTCGGACGTGCTTTGGGGGTGAACCCGCGCGCGATTCGGCGTAGGGGGCGGTGATGCCCCGCCCTACCGGTCATCGCCCCCCGCCCCG
>CAYMUJ010000079.1:0-11178 GCA_964393565.1 uncultured Stakelama sp.
GCTTCCAGAACGAAACAGCCGCGCTTGTAACAGTCGATCCGCCCGGTCGAACTCGTGCCATTGGGGTGGCGGAACGTCACGTTCCGCTCGAACACATAATCGTTGAACCGCGTTTCCTCGCGCGCGAACGCGGGCTGGGGCAGGCCCAGCGCGCCGGTCAGCCGTTCGACGAACAGCTGATAATTCGCCATTTCCGACCCGCCCGACGCCTTGGCCTCGCTAACCAGCGCCTCCAGCCGATCGCTGCTCACTTCCCCCATCGTCATGCCCCCAACGCTACTCAGCGCCGCCCGCTCTGACCAGCCACTTTGCGCTTTCCTACAAACCCCGATCCGGCATATCCTCGCGCCCGGCCCCGGCCCGCTCTGTGAACCGCCCGAATCACCCCGCTTGCGCGCGCAAGCATCTGGACCAAAACGCCTTTCCGCCCCCGCGCAAGGCATCGCGATAGTGTAAAGCCAGTGTAAACTTCCGCCGCGTGACACCGCCCATATGTTCTGCTATTGTTCCACTTATGGTCGATCCGGCATTCCTCGATCTCCCGTCCCGTCCGCTGCGCTGGCTGTATCTCGACCTCAACAGCTATTTCGCGGCGGTTGAGCAGCAGTTGAACCCCGATCTGCGCGGCAAACCGATCATCGTCGCCCCGGTCGACAGCGACACCACCGTCGCCATCGCCGCCTCGGTCCAGGCCAAGGTGTACGGCATCCGCACCGGCACCCCGGTGTGGGAGGCAAGGCAGCTGTGCCGCGATCTTGTCGTCGTCTCCGGCAACCACGCCAAATATGTCGAGTTCCACGAAGCGATCGTCGCCGAAATCTGGCGGCACATCCCGGTCACTGCGGTCTGCTCGATCGACGAAGTCGCCTGCCGCCTGCTCGACAATGAAAACAGCCCGGAACAGGCGGCGGCGCTGGCGCGGCGGATCAAGGCGGGGATCATCGCCAATGTCGGCGAATGCCTCACCAGCTCGGTCGGCATCGCCCCCAACCGCCTGCTGGCCAAGCTCGCCAGCGACATGGAAAAGCCCGACGGCCTGACATTGCTGACGCAGGACATGCTGCCCGACCGCCTGTTCAGCCTCAAGCTGCGCGACATCGCCGGGATCGGCGCCAGGATGGAAAAGCGGCTGGCGCAACGCGGCATATTGGACATCGCCCAGCTGTGCGAACGCCGCCCGCGCGACGCCGGATCGGCCTGGGGCGGGGTCAATGGCGACCGGCTCTGGTATCTGCTCCACGGCTTCGACCTGCCCGAAAAGCCGACGCAGAACCGCACCATCGGCCACAGCCATGTGCTCAGCCCGCGCAAGCGCGGCCTCGAACCGGTCCGCCTCACCGCCCGGCGGCTGGCGCTCAAATGCGCCGCCCGGCTGCGGCGCAAGGATTATGTCTGCCGCCTGCTCGTGCTCCATGCACGGTTTGAGGATGACAAATCGGTCTGGCGCACCGCGCTGAAGCTGCCCGCGACGCAGGACAGTTTCGCCATCCTCGCCGCGCTCGACGCGATCTTCCCCCGTTTGGCCGCCGCCGGCCGCACCCGCCCCGGCGGCTTCGCGATCCGCATGATCGGCGTCACCCTGTCCGAAATCGCCCCCCTGGGCGCGGCCCAGCAATCGCTGTTCGGCGCGCTCGACCCCGACGATCCGCTCGCCCGCGAAACCCGCACCCTTTCGCTCAGCAAGGCGATGGACCGGATCAACGAAAAGTTCGGCCGCCACGCCGTCTCGGTCGGCCCGATGGACGGCAGCCGCACCGATCGCGTCGGCACCAAGATCGCCTTTGGCCGCATCCCGGATCTGGACGAGTTCCACGAATGACACATGATATTGTAACGATGCAGCGCAATATGCGTTAGGCGTCTGTTATCCGTTATATCTTGACCCCCGATGCTGCGTACGCAAAGGAAAGTTCCGCTATGAACATGCGTCTCCTCCCCGCCGCCGCGACCGCGCTCCTCGCGCTGTCTGCCTGTAATCAAGAACCCGAAGTGGTCAGCGAACGTGCGCCCGATCCGATGGAATCGCAGCTCGCAAACGCCGCCCCGGTCGAACTGCCGCCGTCGATCAAGGCAACCGTGTCGATGCGCTGCCAGCCGGGGAACGCGCTGGTGTTCGTCGAATTCTTCAACCAGGACAAGCTGGTCACCGTCGCCACGGAAAAGGGCGGCCCCAAGACCCGCCTGACCGCGCCCGAAGCTGGCCAGCCCTTCACCGCCGAGGGCGGCTGGAAGCTGACCGGCACCCCGACCGCTGCAACGGTCGAAGTTCCGGGCAAGGGCACGCTCAGCTGCAAGGGCTGATCGGCACCCCCGTCATTCCAACGAAAGAGCCGGCCCCGCCCGGCTCTTTTTTTGCCCGGACGCGGCGCCCCCGGTTGCATGGCTCCCGCCGCTGCGCCACCCTGCCCGCCTGAGCCAGGAGGAGAGCCAGGACATGGCGACGATCGCAGTCTACAGCCTCAAGGGCGGCGTCGGCAAAACCTCGCTCGCCGTCAACCTCGCCTGGTCCGCCGCGATCCGCTCCGCCCGCCGCACCCTGCTGTGGGACCTCGACCCCCAGGCCGCATCGACCTTCCTGCTCGGCGGCAGTCAGGGCAAGGCGACCGCCCAATCGGTGTTCAGCAAGGATATCGAACCGGCCAGGCTGATCCAGCCGACCGGGATCGACCGTATCGATCTGCTCGCCGCCGACACCTCGCTCCGCGGGCTCGACCTCCTGTTCCACGAACTCGACAAGAAGAAGCGGCTGGCCAAGCTGCTCGGCCAGCTCGACGGCGATTATGACCGGGTGATCCTCGACTGTCCGCCCGGCCTCACCGAAACCAGCGAACAGGTGATGCGCGCCGCCGATCTGATCGTCGTGCCCGTCATCCCCTCCCCGCTGTCGCAGCGCGCGCTGGAAGACGTTGAGCGCCATCTCGGCGGAAAGGCGAAGGTGCCGTTGATGCCGGTCCATTCGATGGTCGACCGCCGCCGCCGCCTCCATGCCGATGCGCTCGATCGCAACCCCGACTGGCCTGTCATCCCGATGGCCAGCCTGATCGAAGGGATGGCGGTGCGCCGCGCCCCGCTCGGCAGCTTCGCCCCGCGCAGTGCCGGCGCGCTCGCCGTAGACGCCCTGTGGCAGGCGATCGAAAAGCGCCTCGCCAAACCGGCCAAGGGGAAGCAATGACCCGGCACACCGCCCGCGTCGGCGATCTCGACCCCGATCTGGTGTTGCGCGCCTATGCGATGGGCGTGTTTCCGATGTCCGAACATCGCGACGACCCCAGCGTCTTCTGGGTCGAGCCGCGCCAGCGCGCGATCCTGCCGCTCGACGGCTTCCACCTGTCGCGCTCGCTGCGCAAGACGCTGGTCGCCGATCGCTTCCGCCTCACCGCCGACACCGCGTTCGAAGCGGTGATCGCGCTCTGTGCCGAAAGCGCGCCCGACCGGCCCGACACCTGGATCAACCCGGCGATCGAGCGGGTGTTCACCGCACTGCACCGGCGCGGCCTCGCCCACTCGATCGAATGCTGGGACGGCGACCGGCTGGTCGGCGGACTCTACGGACTCGCGCTCGGCCGCGCTTTTTTCGGCGAGAGCATGGTCAGCCGCGCCCGCGACGCATCAAAGGTCGCGATCGCCGCGCTGGTCGCGCGCCTGCGGGTCGGCGGTTTCACCCTGCTCGACTGCCAGTTCATGACCGATCATCTCGCCTCGCTCGGCGCGATCGAAATTCCGCGCGCCGATTATCTGTCGTTGCTGTCGGCGTCGCTGGGTGACGCCACTGCGGGATTTTCCGCCGGTGCGGGTGCGGTTGCGTCCGGACCCGCCGATTTCGGCGCGCTCGATTCGCTGGACGCGCCGGCCGGTCCCGCACCCACCACTTCGCCACCGGTATCTGGAAAGATCATCGCACAGCTCTTGACCCAGACGTCGTAAATCGGATGCTGCACGACGTTCAAAGCCGGGCGTTCCTTGTACAGCCATCCTGAAAAGGCCCGGTTGAACCTGCCATCGGTACCGCGAATATCGACCTGGGCGAACGCTCCGGTCAGTTGATCGGGATCCCATGGCGCAGTCTTTTCACAGGCGCGCAGGCGCACGATGACATCGCCGGACCGCACCGCCTGCCCGGGCTTGAGCGTCAATTCGCGCGCGACACCATTGCGCTTGTTGAGCAGGCCCAGCACCGCCACCCGCTCCGCCATCGGCGTCACGCCGGTGATCGACGCGGTCGGCCCGGCATCGACCGCCACCACCTCGGCACCCGCAGCGATGCTGTCAGGCTGCGGCTCGACCTCGATCGAATCGGTCGATCCTGTCTTGTTTTCGACCGGCTTCCCGCCGCATGCCGCTAGTGCTACCAGCGCCAGCAGCACCCCGGCCGTCCGGCTCCGGCGCATCAGGCGCCGGGGGTCCAGGCTTCGTAATCGCCCGTCGCACCGACGCGCTGGCCACCCTTTTCGAGCGCGCCCGGCGGGCGATACGCCAATGCGCTGCCGGTCAGGTTCGGGACCGCGGGCTGCTCCCATTTCCGCACCGGCGGCAGCGCGCGATCGGGCACATCGTCGATCTGGTGGTGCAGCCAGCTGAACCATTCCGGCGGCACCCGGCTCGAATCATTCGACCCCTTGTAGATCACCCAGCGGCGCGGGCGGCCATGCATGTCGGCCCCGCCCTGAAAATACAGATTGCCGAGCGCGTCCTCGCCAACCTGATCCTTGCCGCGCAGCCCGACCCAGGTGCCAAAGGTGGAGCCGTTCCACCAGGTGAAGATGTTCGCGAAGATTCCCATGACCCGCGCTTTACGCCGCAGCGCGCGGCTGGGCAACGGGGAAGCGCAGAGCAAGGCATGGCTAGACTAATTCCTCCCCTGCTCAGCATGGGAGGAATGAAAACAGCCTTACCACCGCACCTTGTCGCCCGGCGAAATCCCCAGCTCCGCCGCGCGGCCGCCATTAAGCTCAAGCACCGCCGCCACCGGTTCGCCCGATCGTACCGGTTCCTCCGTAAAGGGCAGCGTGTTCTCCGCAATCGTCGCAATCGTGCCGTCGGCGCGGATGAAGATGATGTCGAGCGGGCTCGGCGTATCCTTCATCCAGAAACTAGCCTCACGCGGGGGACCGCCCTCGGGCGGATAGGGCGCGAACAACATGCCGCCATCGGCGGGGATGCCGGTGCTGAACATCAGCCCCTGTTTCTGCTCCTCGGGCGTGCGCGCGACATCGACCTTGAACACATGGCGGTTCGTGCCGGATTCGATCGTGACGGTCGCGGTCTTGGCTGCCGCCTGCGTCGCGGCATCGTCATCCTGCGCGGTACAGCCGGGCAGCAGCAGCGCCGCGCCCAGCGCCAGCATCAGCGCGCGGTCAGGCCGGCTCGACAACGACGGCAAGCGGCCCCTTGTCACCCTCGACAATGCGGGCGCGCAGCGGCTGATCGGGTTCGATGTCATAAATCTCCGCTCGGCGCAGGGTTTCCATATGCACGAATATATCGGCGGAATCGCCATCACGCACCAGAAAGCCATAGCCTTTGAGGCGGTTGAACCATTTGACCGTCACCGGTTCGAACGGCCCCGCCTCTTCGATCAGCTTGACCCGGTCGATCCGGTCCCCCGCACCGGGGCGCATCCGCACCGGCTCGACCGCGTCGGTCAGGTCGATCGACAGGATGTCGTTGGCCTGCAGCCCGCGCTCGCGCCGGACCACCGAACATTCGACCCGCGCACCTTCGGGAAGGCTGCGGCGGCCATGCGGCTGCAGGACCGAAAAATGGATCAGAATGTCCCCCGCGTCCGCATCATCGGCGACAAGGAACCCGAAACCGCGTGTGACATCAAACCATTTGATGGTGCCCCAATGGCGCGCATCCGATGATTCAGGCGATGATTCAGGCGCAAGCACGGGAATCACCGCCGGCTCACCCAGCTCCCTCTCCACGCTCGACACACGCTGCAGGTCGGCTCGCATTACACTCTTTCCCCCCGGCCAGCGATGTTAACACAGCATTTCCCGAAGGTGCGAATCCTTTGTGATTATCGGTCGTCCAGCAGGAAATCCGTGTCGTCGCCGGGACTCATCCGCGCCAGTTGCCAGGCCAGCGCCGGGGCATGCCCCGCGCGCACCATCGCCGCCACCTGCTTGGCGATCCGCTCGCGATCGGCGGGTTCCGCCGCGAACGGCCCGATTCGCTTGCGCCGGGCAAAATCGATCGCGCTCTGCCCGACGCGCGCATCGACCAGCGGCGCGATCGCTTCGGCATCCTCCGCCTGCACCCCGGCATGGCGCAGCGCCTCTCCCACCCGGCGCGCGCCCAGCCCGCGGCGCGCCATCGCCGCCGCCTTGCTCTCGGCATAGAGGCGGTCGTTGACATAGCCCAGCTCGGCAAAACGCTCGGCAATCTCCGCCGGGTCGGGCGGCGTGCCATCGAACCCGCGCTCGCGGATCTTGCGCGTCAGATAGGCCGCCAGCTTCCCGCGCGTCGTCGCGAACCGCTCGACATAACGCAGCGCCAACCGGTCCAGCGCAGGGCGGTCCAAAGGCGGGACAGGACGGCGGGTAGGGCGCATACGCCTTGTTTGTGCCACACTGACAACCGAATTTGAACGCCAGTGCGTAGCAGAGCCATCCGCATTTCCGATGTGGCCCCCATCGTCGATGACGGGCGGGTGGCCTGACATGATCAGGGGGCACGGATTTTAGGATATGGTTTTGGACGTCAAGGATCAGGTCGAAGTGAAGAGCGCAACGCTGCAGCCGACCCCGACCGAATGCACCCTCCCCCGCCGACTGGCGGAGTTCGAAACGCTCGGCGATGCGCTGGACTATGCCGCGCAGGGCAGCCGCGGGCTGAACTTCCACGACGCACGCGGCACGCTGACGCGCGCCTATACATTCCGCGAAATGCGTGCGGATGCGCTGGCGCAGGCACGCCGCCTGATCGCTGCAGGCGTGAAGCCGCAGGACCGGATCGCGCTGATCGCCGAAACCGGCACCGATTTCGCCTCGCTCTTTTTCGGCGTCATCTATGCCGGCGCATGGCCGGTGCCGCTGCCGCTGCCGACCAGCTTCGGCGGCAGCCAGCATTATATTGACCAGCTCTCGGTCCAGCTTGAAAGCTGCGATCCCTCGATGCTGTTCTACCCCGCCGAACTCTCGGCAATGGCCGGCGAAGCCGCGCGCCTCAAGGGTGTCGAAGGCATCGACTGGGAGGGCTTCGCCACGCGCGAAGCCCCCGAAGCGGAACTGCCCCAGGCCAGCACCGACGACATCGCCTATCTTCAGTACAGCAGCGGCTCGACCCGCTTCCCGCATGGCGTGGCGATCACCCACCATGCGCTGCTCAACAATCTGTCGGCGCACAGCCACGGCATGAAGCTGCAGGACAGCGACCGCTGCGTCTCGTGGCTGCCCTGGTATCACGACATGGGTCTGGTCGGCTGCTTCCTCTCGGTCGTCGCCAATCAGGTCTCGACCGATTATCTCAAGACCGAGGATTTCGCCCGGCGTCCGCTCGCCTGGCTCGATCTCATCTCGCGCAATCAGGGTACGACCCTCTCCTATTCGCCGACCTTTGGCTACGACATCTGCGCGCGCCGCATGTCGAGCCAGACCAAGGCGTCGGAACGCTTCGACCTCAGCCGCTGGCGCGTCGCCGGCAATGGCGCGGACATGATCCGTCCCGACGTCATGCAGAATTTCGTCGATGCCTTTGCCGATGCCGGGTTCAAGGCCAGCGCCTTCCTGCCCAGCTACGGCCTTGCCGAAGCGACGCTCGCCGTGTCGATCATGCCCCCGGGTGAGGGCATATTGGTCGAACTGGTCGAGGAAACCCAGCTGTCGGGCGGCGTGAACGGTGGGGATCGCCCCCAGCGCTTCCGTGCGATCGTCAACTGCGGCAAGGCGGTCAAGGACATGGAGATCGAGATCCGCGAAGAGGACGGCACCCCGCTGCCCGACCGCGCGATCGGCAAAGTATGGTGCCGCGGCCCCAGCGTCATGGTTGGCTATTTCCGCGATCCCGAATCGACCGACGCCTGCATGAAGGACGGTTGGCTCGACACCGGCGACATGGGCTATCTGTCCGAAGGCTATATCTACATCGTGGGTCGCGCCAAGGACATGATCATCGTCAACGGCCGCAACCACTGGCCGCAGGACATCGAATGGGCGGTGGAACAGCTTCCCGCCTTCAAGCAGGGCGATGTCGCGGCCTTCGCGATCACCACGCCGGGCGGTGAAGAAACCCCCGCCGTGCTCGTTCAGTGCCGCACCAGCGACGATGAAGAGCGCCAGAAGCTGCGCGAGGAAATCCGTGAGCGCGTCCGTGCGGTCACCGGCATGAACTGCGTCATCGAACTGATCCCGCCGCGTACCCTGCCCCGCACCAGCTCGGGCAAGCTCAGCCGTGCCAAGGCGCGCAACCAGTATCTCAACGGCGAGATCAAGCCCTACAGCATCGCCGCCTAGTCCCGCGCCGTCACCCCCGCGAAAGCGGGGGGTGACGATAGGGCCGCGTGAGTCCCCCTCGACCACCGAATTTATTTCCCACCCCCCGCCGTCCCTAACCGATCGCTAACTTCCACCCCGCTACAGTGCGCGGGTGACGAGTCAGACCACCTCCCAGTTCGCGAGGCCACGGATCGATGTCCGTGCGCTGCTTGGACTCTATGATCCGGCGGATACGACGGACTGGGGACCGATCCGCGCGGCACAGATGAATGCGGGCAGCCAGCTCGCATTGTTCATGCTCGCCGCCAATGTGCTTGGCGCGACGTTGATCGTCCTCAACTTCGCCCCGCTCGTGCCGCTGTGGAAACTGGCGAGCTGGGGCGCGCTCGTTGCCGCAGTTGGCGTCGCGGTCGCCTTTCGCCGTCTTGCCGTGCGTCACCGCACGGAACGCACCGCCACGCTCAGCGACGTACGCGATACCATGCTCGACGGCATCGCACTCGGCGCCGTGTGGTCAATCGCGCCGCTTCTGTTCGGCTCGTTCGCCGATGCCTCGGCGGCAAACGGGATGTGGATCGTGCTGTCGATCCTGATGGTCGCGTCTTCGGTTGCCATGGCCGCACTGCCACTTGCGACGATCAGCTTCCTGGTCGTGCTGGGCAGCGCCAATGCGACCGTGCTCGCCCTCACCCAATCGCCAGCACTCGGCGCGGCGGCGCTGCTGTTCGCCCTGTTGCTCGTCATCGCCTGTTTCGCGCGTGGCAAGGCGCTGGTGGTGATCCGCGCCAATGAAATCGCGCTCGCCGAACGCGACGAAACCGTCAGCCTGCTCCTGCGCGAGTTCGAGGATCACAGCGCCGACTGGCTGTGGGAAACCGACGCCCAGCGCCGTGTGTGGCGCGCCAACCCGCGCTTCGCGGTCTCGCTCGGCGTCGATCCCAAGGCGATCAACGGCATGCCCTTCCTCCAGGTGCTCGCCGGCTCGGCCTGGGACAGCGGCAATTTCTCGCAGGGGCTGCGCGACCTGGCCGAATCGCTCAAGAAACGCGAACCGTTCCGCGACATCCTGCTCCCCGTGGTCGTCGATGGCGCGGAGCGCTGGTGGGAGCTGACCGGCTCGCCCCGCGTCAATGAACAGGGCAGTTTCATCGGCTTTCGCGGCGTCGGCTCCGACGTTACCGAAGCACGCGAATCCGCGAACAAGATCAGCAAGATGGCGCGCTATGACACGCTGACCGGCCTGCCCAACCGTCTGCTGATCAACGAAGCGCTCGCCACCGCGATGGCCGAGGCGGACAAGTGGAACGCCCGCTGCGCCTTCATGATGATCGACCTCGATCGGTTCAAGGCGGTCAACGACACGCTCGGCCACCCGGTCGGCGACCGGCTGCTGATGCGCGTGTCCGAACGGCTCAAGCAGTTAATGACCCCGAACGAGATGATCGGCCGGCTGGGCGGCGACGAGTTCGCGGTGGTGGTGCGCGACGCCAATGACAGCGCGGCGGTGGAGCGGCTCGCCCGCACGATCATCGACGTGGTTTCGGCACCCTATGATATCGACAGCCACACCCTGTATATCGGTGCCAGCGTCGGTCTCGCCTTCGGCCCGCGCGACGGGCGCACGGCAGAAATGCTGATCCGCTCCGCCGACCTCGCCCTCTACCGTTCAAAGGATGTCGGCGGTGGCCGCCTGCACACTTATGAGCCGCAGCTCCATGCCGAGGCGGAGGAGCGCCGCGTCCTCGAAATCGCGCTGCGCGCCGCGCTTGAGAACGAACAGTTCCATCTCCTCTATCAGCCGGTGGTCGAAGCCGGCACCGGCGCCCTCATGGGCTTCGAAGCGCTGCTGCGCTGGACCCACCCCGAACTCGGCCCCATCTCCCCCGCCAAATTCGTGCCGCTCGCCGAAGACGCCCGCCTGATCGCTCCGATCGGCGAGTGGGTGCTGCGCGCCGCCTGTTTCGAAGCGACGAAGTGGGACGAGCCGATCCGCGTCGCGGTCAATGTGAGCCCTGAACAGCTGCACAATGCCGGCTTCGCCGCCTTCGTCCGCGCCGCGCTGGCGGACAGCGGCCTGCACCCCAGCCGTCTCGAACTCGAAGTCACCGAAAGCGTGTTCATGCGCGAAGGCACCACCGCGGTGCAGACGCTGGAGGCGATCCTCGACATGGGCGTGCGCCTCAGCCTCGACGATTTCGGCACCGGCTATTCCTCGCTCGGCTACCTGTCCCGCACGCGCTTCAGCTCGATCAAGATCGACCGCAGCTTCGTCCAGGGCGCGTCCAAGGGTCAGAAAGAGGCGATCGCCATCATCCGCGCCGTCGTCGCCCTCGCCCAGAGCCTGGGCATGGCCACCACGGCGGAAGGCGTCGAGACCGAGGACGAACACCGCCTGATTCAGACGCTCGGCTGCACCAAGGTCCAGGGCTATTATTTTGGCCGCCCCCTCCCCGTCGCCGAAGCCCGCACCCTCGCCACCCGCGACAGCCAGCACGACGCCGCCCGCGTGGCGTGATCCCCTATGATCCTCCCCCGCCAGGGGGAGGTGGCACGCGCAGCGTGACGGAGGGGGAGGACGCCGGCGTCCTCGACGCCCCCCCCTTGCAATGTTGGATTTGGTTTCGGAACACTGGCCAGTGACCGAAACCCGCCCCTTCAACCCCCGCCCTTTCAATCGGCGTCAGGCCAAGGAGAACGCCGCCTTCCTCGCCGCGCTCCGCCGCACCGGCAATGCGCGGGA
>CAYMUJ010000080.1:0-11034 GCA_964393565.1 uncultured Stakelama sp.
GAGATCAGCGGGACCGCGATCAGGCGCGCCATGTACCGGTCGAGTGCGGTCATCGGGTTCGGTTCGCGCCTTCAAACAGATAGAGTGCCGGCCGGCCCGGCATGAACACCTCCGCTATATCGAAGGTTGCGCGTAAATCTAGGGCTTCGCCAAATCGGTTGAATGCCCGTTGCGCGCCGGAGCGATCGCGGCCCCGATTGCCTGTTCCAGCGCGGCGAGGGTGAAGGGTTTGCGCAGCACCGGGCGGCCGGCGAAGCGGTCCTCCTCCGCCTCGCCGGCATAGCCGGTGACGAACAGCACGCCGATGCCGTCGAGCCGGGGTTCAAGCTCTGCGATCATCTCCGGTCCGGTCTGGCCGGGCATCAGCACGTCGGACATGATCAGGTCGAGTGCATCCAGCCTGTCGATGATCCCGGGCGCGGCGAGCGGGTCGGAACAGGCCACGGGGCGGTGACCCAATTCCTCCAATGCCGCAACGGTGGCCGAAAGTACGCGCGGATCGTCCTCAACCACCAGGATGTCCAGCGCGCGATGCGGCTCGGGGGGCGTCGCGACCCGGTCCGCATCGCCCGGCGCGTCGCGCGTCGCCGCATGACAGGGGAGGAGCATCGTGACCCTTGTGCCCACACCCAGGGTCGATTCGATGCGAACGTCTCCGCCGGACTGACGCACAAATCCGAAAATCTGGCTGAGGCCGAGCCCGGTCCCCTTGCCCACGGGTTTGGTGGTGAAAAAGGGCTCGAACGCCCGCTCCATCACCTCCGGCGCCATGCCTGTGCCGGTATCGCTCACCGAAATGCGGACATAATCGCCCGGGACACATTCGCCGGCATCGTCGTCATTCAGCGCGACATGATCCGATGCGATGACCAGCGTGCCGTGCCCATCCATCGCATCGCGTGCATTGACGGCGAGATTGAGCAGGGCGTTTTCGATCTGCACGCGATCCGCCCAGACGCACCAGCCAGCCCCCTGGTTGCGTGTCTCGATGATGATGCCTTCGCCCAGGGTGCGGTCCAGCAATGCGGACATGTCCCGGATCAATTCGGCCGGTTCGATTGATTCGGGAGCAAGGGCTTCGGAGCGGGCAAAGCCGAGCAGCTGTCGGGTCAGTGCTGCCGCGCGGGTTGCCCCTTCGCCGGCGTTGTCGAGATGACGCAGCGCTTCGGTTGCATCGGCGGGAAGATTGCGCCTGGCAAGCTCCAGTCCGCCCAGAACAACGGCAAGCATATTATTGAAATCATGAGCGATTCCACCAGTCAATTGACCGACGGCATCCATTTTCTGCGCCTGACGCAGCTGGGCCTCCGCCGTTGCGCGTTCGCGTGCTTCGGCCTGTAGCCCGGCGGTGGCGGCGGCAACGGCAGCTTCCAGCTCAGCCGACCGGGCACGCTGCGCTTCGGCTTCGGCTGCTGCCCGGGCACGGTCATGTATCGCGCGAACATTGAGCCAGCCCAGCGCGATTGCGACAAAGGCGAGCATGATCCCGAACAGGGCAAGGTTACGGGTCTTTTCCGACACGCTGCGCGCGGTGGTGCGGGCGTCTGCGCTATGGTGGTGCAACAAGCTGCGTTCGATTTCAAAGATCGCGCTGGCTTCGCGCGTCAGCGCGGCAAGGTGGGGCGAATTGCTGGCCGAGCTGAAATAGTTGCGGGCCGTGGCATCGCGTCCGAGACGGGTGGCGTCTGCGATCCGGGCAAGCTCCGCCCCACGGGCGTTATAGGCGCGGCGCAACCGGGCGACATGCGCCGCCTGTTCCGGATTTCCGCGAAGGCGGCGTTCGAGCCCGCTGAGCTTGTCACCGGCATCGTCCCAGTCGGTAGCATAGTTCTGGCTGAGCCCGGGCTCACCCGCGACGACATAACGACTCAGCATGGCTTCGGCGCTGGCGCTGGCAGCGCCGAAACACTGGGTCAGCACGAGTATCTCATAGCTGTCCGACTGGCGTGCGAATGCCGCCTGACGCTGAACATCGGCAGCGCGCAGGTTGATCAGCAGCAGAATGAGCACGCCGGTACCGAGCAGCGCGACGACGATCATCAGCGCGGTGCGCCAGCCGGTTCTTGTCACACGGTCGATCAGGCGTAAGGCGCGGCTGTTGCTCATGATCCGATCGTGCAGGCGCGGCGGTGATGCACGCCAGCGGTCAGGCGATGACGCCGACCGCCTGGCCCGCCGCCTTGAACATGCCCAGGATGCGCTGGATCTGCTCGGGCGTATGCTCCGCGCACAGCGAACAGCGCAGCAGGAAGGTGCCGGCCGGGGTCGCGGGCGGACGCGCAAGGTTCACGTACAGCCCGTTCTCCAGCAGCGTCTGCCACATCGCCGCGCCCTGCACCTGATCGGTCAGGATCACCGCGATGATCGCGCTGTCGGCCTGCTCGGTGCCGAGCTTGAAGCCCATTTCCTTGAGGCCCGCATGCAGCGTGCGGGCATTGTTCCACAGCTGTTCGCGCTTCCTGGTCGCGGTCATCAGCTTGCGGATCGAGGTCGCGGCGGTGGCGACGACGCTGGGCGGAAGCGATGCGGTGAAGATGTACGGGCGGCAGGCGAGGCGGATCGCCTCGAACTTCGGGTGGTTCGACACGCAGAAGCCGCCGACGGTGCCGACCGACTTGCTGAAGGTGCCGACGATGAAATCGACATCGCCCTCACACCCCAAAGCCTCATACACGCCGCGGCCATTGGGGCCGTAAAAGCCCATCGAATGCGCCTCGTCGGACAGCACCATCGCGCCGTGCTTCTTCGCGACGGCGACCATTTCCTTGAGCGGGGCGATGTCGCCGAGCATCGAATAGACGCCTTCGAGCACGACCAGCTTGCCGGCTTCGGCGGGGAGGCGGCCGAGCCGCTTGTCGAGATCCTCGACGCTGTTGTGGCGGAAGCGGACGATTTCGGCGACGCCCTGCTTGCACCCGTCATAGATTGACGCATGGCTGTCGGCGTCGAGGATGATGTAGTCACCCTTGCCGGCGAGCGTCGAGATCATGCCGAGATTGGCCATGTACCCGGTCGAAAACACGATCGCGCCGGTGGTGCCGTAAAACTCGCGCAGCGCCTGTTCGACCTCCATATGGTCGCGGAAGGTGCCGTTGAGCATGCGACTGCCATTGGTGCCGCTGCCGAATTTCTCCAGCGCTTCCTTGCCCGCCGCAATCACGTCGGGGTCAAAGGTCATGCCCATATAATTATAGGTGCCGAGCAGGATCGTGTCCTTGCCCTTGATCACCGCCTCGGTCGGCGATTTCACCTGCTCCATCACCACCGCATAGGGATCGGTGAAGCCGGCATCGAGCAGCGCCTTGCGCTCCGCGATGATGGCGTCGAACTTGCTCATCAGATCGGGCTTGTCACCCGTCAGCGGAGCCGGAGCGTCGGAAGTGGCAAGTGCTTCGGTCACGTGGGTTCAGCCCTTCAGCTTCTGGACCGCATCGACCAGCTGGCCGACGGTTTCGATCTCCGCCTGCATGTTCATGGTGATGATGATGTCGAACTCGTCCTCGATCGCCGCGACGAAATCCATCACCGTCAGGCTGTCCCATTCGAGATCGCCGGCAAAGCTGGTGGTTTCGGTCAGCGCGACGCCCTTTTTGTTGAAGGGTTCGATCTGGGCGGAGACGGTTGCGAAGATGTCGTTACGGTCGCTCATGCGCGGTCCTTACTGGTGTGGGCTGGCACTGCCAAGCGATTGCGGCGGAATTGCGGGAAGAGCGGGGCGGTTACAGCAATCCGTTCGACCGGTACCAGTCCGCCGTTTCGACCAGCCCGTCGCGCGTGGCGATCTGCGGCGTCCACAGGCTGGCGGGCGGGCGGTGGTGCGGGGTTGCCGTCCAGTCGGGATGGCTCAGATAGGCCGCGCGGTCGGGGGTGAGCTTGGCGTTCGCTTCCCGCAGGAAACGGTCGGCGTGACCGACAAAATGGAGCAAAGCGCGCGGGACGTGGAGCGGGATCGGGCGCTTGCCGACCGCGCCGCCGACCAGCCGGGCGAACTCGGCATGGCTGTAGCCGCCATCGACCCCGTCGTCGCATTCATAAATGTGGCGGCCGGTGTCGCTCTCCGCCATTGCGATCAGCAGCCGGGCGAGGTCGCGGACATGGACCAGCGACACGCGGCCCGCAGGGGGCAGCACGACGAAGCCGAGTTTCGCCATGCGGAAGATGTCGCGCATGTCCAGATCGCCGGGACCATAGACGCCGGGCGGGCGGACCATGGTCCAGTCGAGGCCGGAGTTGCGCACTTCGTCTTCGGCCAGCGCCTTGGACTTGCCATAGAGCGACAGGTCCGGTTCGCGCGCCGACAGCGACGAGACATGGACGAAGCGGCGCACGCCTTGTCCCGCCGCTGCTGCAACCATGCGGCGGGTGCCGTCGACATTGCCGGTGATGAAGCCGGCGGGAGTCGGCGCGTTGACGACGCCGGCAATGTGGAGGACCGCGTCGGCACCCTCGGCGAGCCGGGCGAGCGCGGCTGCGTCGTCCAGGCTGCCGGCGATCCAGGTGACGCCGTCGCGCGGCTGTTGCGCGCGGCGGGTCAGCGCGCGGACCCGATGGCCGCTTGCGAGTGCATGGTCGACGGTCGCCTTGCCGACAAAGCCGGTCGCGCCGGTCAGGGCGAGGGTCAGGGTCACAGCAACACCATATGGTTGCGGTGGACCAACGCCGAACGGGGGGCATAGCCGAGGATCTCGCTCTGATCCTCGCTGCGGGTGCCGAGGATCGCCTGCGCTTCCCCCGCATCATATTCGGCGAGGCCGCGCGCGATCGGGCCGTTCGGCCCCTCGATCGTCACCAGATCGCCGCGGAAGAACATGCCGCGCACGCCCGTGGCACCGATGGCGAGCAGGCTGCGGCCTTCGGTCAGCGCGGCGGCGGCGCCGGCGTCGATGGTGATGCTGCCCTTGGCGGTGAGGCGACCCGCCAGCCAGGCTTTGCGGGCGCGGGTGCGTTTTTCGGGGAGGAAGATGGTGTGACGCGCGTCGGCGGACAGCGGGCGGTCGATCCGGCCGCTGGCGATGGCGAGGCTGACCCCGGCACTCGCGGCGATCCGCGCCGCCTCGATCTTCGACACCATGCCGCCCGATCCCATGCCCGAGGCGGAGCCGCGATCGGCCATCCCCTCGATCCGCGCGTCGATCTGCGTGACCTGCGCGATATGCTGCGCGCCGGGGAGGGCGGGGTTGCGGTCGTAGAGGCCGTCAATGTCGCTGAGCAGCACCACGCCGTTTGCGTCTGCTGCCTGGGCGACGCGCGCGGCGAGGCGGTCATTGTCGCCGAAGCGGATCTCGGCCGTCGCCACGCTGTCATTTTCGTTGATGATCGGCACCACGCTGAGGCTGAGCAGGCGCCCGAGCGTGGCGGCGGCGTTGAGGTAGCGGCGGCGATCCTCAAGATCGTCGAGCGTCACCAGCATCTGCGCGGCGGTGAGGTTGTTCGCGGCCAGCACTTCGGCCCAGACCTGGCTGAGCGCGATCTGGCCGGTGGCGGCGGCGGCCTGTGCATCCTCAAGGCTGGCGCGGCCGCCCTTGGGCAGGTTGAGGCGGCGCGCACCGAGCGCGATCGCACCCGACGACACGACCGCAACCTGCTGCCCCGCCTGTACCCGCGCGGCGATATCGGCGGCGATCCCCTCCAGCCAGTCGCGCCGCACGCTGCCATCGGCGGCGATGAGCAACGCTGATCCGATCTTGACGACAAGGCGCGGGCAGGAGGCGGGCGGAAAGAGATTCATCGCGCGCGGCATACAGGCGAGGCGGGCGATGTGGGAAGTGGGAAGTGTATTGCGGCCAAAGGTCAAACTTTGCGCGTTTGCGCAAGGCGAGCCGCAACCTCCATGGCGCAAGCGAGGGTGATTACGGCCGTTCGATGCGCGCAAGGCGGACGTTTTGCTATGCTGGCCAGTCCTACGGCACGGCTGGGAACTCGATCTCGGGCGAACGCTCGCTGCGAGTGCGGCAGGTCGCAAAGTCGAAAAAGGCGCGGGGGATGCTGTCTCTGTTCTGATCCGTGGTAGAAAGCCACGCCAAGCGGCTCAAATCGGGGATAAAGATGCGCGCAGGAGCCATCAGGCCTGCTTGCGGTATCTCGCTGACGATACCGTATGACTCGTCCGCCGCGAAAAATTCGATGTCCCGGCGCACCCCTTGATACTGTATTGGCGACCGGCGCTCCTTGACCCAGGCAAGATTGGTCTTGCCGTTCGTTCCGCCCTGCCACGGCAAAAACCAGTATGATCGTCCAGAACCAGCAACGTGAACCTGGAGCGCCAAACCGCTAGGCCAGTCTGGTGAGCGTTTGACCGCATGAAACCGCGCGCTGACGCCTTCTACCCCACGCAGCTTATACTCTGCCCTTTCAACTGGGCACATGGCGGAAGAGGCAGCGAGCAACATCGTGAAGAGCATCGCAAAAGCCTATGTCAGACGGCGTCAGCTGTCCACATAATTCAAGCCATTCAGCCATCGCGCCGAAAGCGGTCGTCATGCGTTCACGCCCTAAAACCGCGTCTTCAGCCACGCATCCACAACCGGTGTCGCCGGATAGTCGGGCTGCCCCAGCTTTCGATTGATTTCCGCATGACCGGTCAGTCCGCGTCCCTCGATCCGCGTCACCTGGGCCGGAGTGCCGGCCTTGCGTAGTGCCGCGCCGAGCGCCTCGGACTGGCGCTTGCCGTCGTCGCGGTCGATATGGAGGATCAGGAAGGCAGGGGCGTTCGGCCCGTCGGCGTGCAGGGTGGGGGACAGCGCCCGCTGTCGTGCGGGATCGCTGCCGAACGCTTCAGCATAGGTGCCCTGCATGAACCGGCCGCCATCCGCGATCTGGGCGGGAACGTCATAGGCCGCGCCGTCGAGCGGGATCACGCCGCGAATGTCGTTCAGCGCAAAGCCGGCGGCGCGGGCGTAACGGGGGTCGGTACCGACAAGGGCGACGAGATGCGCGCCCGCGCTGTGGCCCATCAGCACCATCCGCGCAGGATCGATGTTCAGGCGGGTGGCATTGCTGCGCAGCCAGGCAAAGGCGCTTGCGACATCGGCGGCCTGATCCTCGACCTTTGCCGCGGGGACGAGGCGGTAGTTGACCGAGGCGACGGCATAGCCCTGTTCGAGGAAATGCGTCACCTTGTCCGCGCCGGTGGCGTTACGCTTGTCGCCGCGCTTCCACCCGCCGCCATGGACGAAGATCACGATCGGCGCGGGTTTCGCCTTGTCCTTGGCCGCCCAGAAATCGAGTTTCTGCAGCGGGTCGGTGCCGAAGCTGTGTTCGACCATGCCCGCCGCCGGAGCCTCGGCACCACGCCCGCCGGCGCGTTCGGCCATCCGCTCCGCCAGCCGCTCGCGAAACCGCTGCGCTTCCGCCACCGGAACCGCCACCAGCGCCAGCCCTGCAACGCCCAGAATCACTCGGATCATGTCCACCCTCCAGCCTGTGTTGCAGGAGGGAGTGCCGGATCGTTGCTGAACTGTAACTGTCCGGCTGTGGTTACTTCGCGCCGAACGTATAGCTCAGCGCGAGGCCGACCGAAGGCTGACCGCGCGACCCGGCCGAGCGGACATAGGGTGAGCGTCCCGCGTCGCCGACCAGATAGTCGTACTGAGCATAAGCGGCGATCCCGATCCGCTTGTTGAGCTGGCGCAGATAGCCCGCAGCGAGTCCGAGGCCTTCGATGCCGCCATCCGGGCGGAACTGTGCGAGACCCGATGCCGTGCTGTCCGCCGCCGTGATGCCGTACCAGGCGCGCTGATATTTGGCGTCTGACAGCATGACGCGCGGGCCGACCGAGAACAGCCATTTGTCGCCGTCGCGTGCGACATAGTCGGCGCTGAGTTCGCCGAACAGGCCCTTATGCCCATTTACCGCCTGTCGCGCTTCGGCGCGGATGCGGATATCCGGTGTGATGAAGGTCTGTGCAAAACCGCCGATTTCGAAGCTGAATCCCACTTCGTGCAGCGGCACGTCGATGCTGCTGGCCTTGCGCTTGTCCTGGAATTCAAAGGCTGGCCCGAACTCGATCCCCCCCGCCTTCACCACCGCGAAACTGATCGATTCATCGGGCGCCTCGAACTCGAACACGTCGTCGCCACTGGCTCGCGCGAATGCGAAAAACGGGCTGATGGACAGTTTGTCGGAGCCGGGCGTGGAGGGCGACAGCTTGGGGCCGGCATAGATTCGCGTACGCGATGACTCCCCCTTATCCTCCTTGGCAATGGCGGGCGAGGTGACGAGCGCGGCAAGCGCGGCGAGCGTGGTGAGGCGAATCAACATAGGGGCTCCTCTAGCGGCTGTTCCGGGCCATGCCAGACGCCTTATTACCCGATGCGCGCTTTTCGGGCTGCAAACACGACGCTTCCCGTCGTCCGCTTCGCAGCTTATCAGCGCGCTCATGATCGATGATGACGACCTGCCGCCGCTCGGCCCCGAATTCGCTGCACAGTTCAAGCGCGACGACAGCCGCCCGCCGTGCCAGCTGTACCTGATCTCTCCGCTCGACGTGGATGGCGACTTTCCCGACCGGCTCGCGCGCGCGCTCGACGCCGGCCCGGTCGCGGCGTTTCAGTTCCGCGTCAAGGATGTCGATCAGCATCACGCGGCGCGGCTCGCCGAACCGCTGCTGCGCATCTGTGCCGATCGCGAGGTGGCGTTCATCGTCAATGACAGCATCAGCCTGGCCAAAAGGCTGGGCGCGGATGGCGTGCATCTGGGGCAGGGCGATGGCGACCCGCGTGAGGCGCGCAGCGTGCTCGGCCCGGCGGCGCAGATCGGCGTGACCTGTCACGACAGTCGCCATCTGGCGATGGAGGCGGGAGAGGCTGGGGCGGACTATGTCGCGTTCGGCGCCTTTTACCCGACCACGACCAAGGCGACGACGCATCGCCCCGACCCGGCGATCCTGTCCTGGTGGACGACGGTGTTCGAGATCCCGTGCGTCGCGATCGGCGGGATCACGCCCGACAATGCCGCGCCGCTGGTGAGCGCGGGAGCGGACTTCATCGCGGTGTCGGGTGCGGTGTGGAACGGGGATGAAGCGGAAGCGGTTCGGCAATTCTCCGCACGTCTGGCAGGGTGATCGGACCGGCGCGCGGAAACCCTGGCGCTGTTCCGTCACTCTCTCCGCGTGGCGGATGGGGATGAAGTGTGCGTAAGATTGTTGCTGGATTGATTGCCGGTACCGCGATGGCCGGGGTGGCCGTTGCGGCGGGGCAGGCACAGACTATTGCGACGCATCAGGCAGTTCCGGTGCGACCCGCGCTGAGCCGCGACATCCTGCATGTCCAGGCGATCCTCGACCAGCTCGGCTTTCCGCCCGGTCCGCTTGACGGGCGTGAGGGACAGGGGCTGACTGCGGCGCTCAAGGCGTTTCAGATCACGCGCCAGATCCCGGTCACCGGCACGGCCGATGCTCGGACATTGCAGGCGCTGCACGCACACCGCGCGATCCGCCCGACGCGGATCGTGCGCCTGACGCCGGAAATGCTGGCAGGTCCCTTCATCCGCCCCTGGCCACGCGATCCGCAGGCACAGGCGAAGCTCAAGGCGATGGGCTATCGCACCGCGCTCGAAAAGCTGGCGGAGATGTTCCACACGACGCCGCAGGTGCTGATCGAACTCAACAGCGCCGACACGCGGCTGGCCGTGGGCGTGCCGGTCGAGGTGCCGAACGCGATCCCCGCGTCGCGCGACTATCCCGCCGACATCAAGCCGGAATGGCGGCGGACGCTGACCGATCTCAACGTCAATGCGGTTCAGCCCAGGGCGGCGCGGATCGTGGTCGACAAGTCGGACAAGGTGCTGCGCGTGTTCGATGCCAGGGGGATGCTCGCCGCGCAGTTCAACGTCACCACGGGAAGCAAGCGCGATCCGCTGCCGATCGGCAGCTGGAAGATCAACGGCGTCGCGACCAACCCCGAGTTTCGCTACAACCCCAGGCTGTTCTGGGATGTCAGCGACAGGAAGCCCGACGCGCTGCTGCCGCCTGGCCCGAACAATCCGGTCGGTGTGGTGTGGATCGATCTGAGCAAGCCGCATTACGGCATCCATGGCACGCCCGAGCCGCATCTGATCGGACAGAGCGAGAGTCATGGCTGTATCCGCCTGACCAACTGGGACGCGGCGCGGCTGGCGCTGATGGTGTCGCCGGGCACGCCGGTGATTCTCCAGGACTGAGTCGGCTGCCACAGGCTCCGCAAATCGGAAGAGGATGGGTCGCCCCTATCCGCTGCTTGCCTTTTTGGGGTCTCAGGCCTAAGGGCCGCGCCTGTTCTTTCTCAGCACTATAGGCGATCCCCATGAAGATCAGCGGCGTGGACATCCGTCCCGGCAACATCATCGAATATGAAAACGGCATCTGGCGCGCGGTGAAAATCCAGCACACCCAGCCGGGCAAGGGCGGCGCCTATATGCAGGTGGAGATGAAGAATCTCCGCGACGGCCGCAAGAACAATGTCCGCTTCCGCTCGGCCGAGACGGTCGAGCGCATCCGCCTCGACACCAAGGATTTCCAGTTCCTGTACCCGGAAGGCGACTCGCTCGTGTTCATGGACAAGGAAACCTATGACCAGACGACGCTGCCGCGCGATCTGCTCGGCGATGCGGCTGCGTTCCTGCAGGACGGCATGGACGTCGTCATGGAGCTGTATGAGGACGAGGCGATCAGCGTCCAGCTGCCCGACACGATCGAAGCGACGATCGTCGAGGCCGACGCGGTGGTGAAGGGCCAGACGGCATCGTCGTCCTACAAGCCCGCGATCCTCGACAATGGCGTGCGCATCATGGTCCCGCCGCACATCGCCAGCGGCACGCGCATCGTGGTCGATGTGTACGAGCAGACCTACGTGCGGCGCGCGGACTAACCTTTATCTAACTCTCTCCCGCTTTGCGGGAGAGGGTTTTTGGGAGCAATTGCATTGGTCAGCCATTCCGGCCTCATCACCGTTATCGAGCGTGCCGCGCGCAAGGCCGGCCCCCGGTTGCGGCGCGACTTCAATGAAGTCCAGCAGCTGCAGGTCAGCCGCAAGGGGCCGGCGGATTTCGTGTCGATGG
>CAYMUJ010000081.1:0-10975 GCA_964393565.1 uncultured Stakelama sp.
TCTATGTGACCAAGAAGAACCCGCGCAACCAGACCGAGAAGCTGAGCTTCCGCAAATACGACCCCGTCGTGCGCAAGCATGTCGAGTTCAAGGAAGCGAAGATCAAGTAAACTTCGCGCAAGCGAAGGTTACGCAGCCCCGGCCCAAGCTGGGACCGCGCACATATGCGGAGCCGCAGAAGGATCGCTTCTGCGGCTTTTTGTGTTTGGGTCGGGGCGGGTGCTCCGAACGCGGACGGTGGCGCTGGCGGGGTTTTGAGTGCCCAGGAGCGTCGGGCGTTTCATCTGAGTCGCCCTGGGGCCGTTTGCCCTGAGCTTGTCGAAGGGCAGCAGTCTGCCCCCTTTGATCGCAAGACCGGGTGCTTCGACAAGCTCAGCACAAACGGCAAGTGAGTCAGATTAACGCGCGATGCTCTAATTATGCCGGCACGGGCTACAAACGCCGCGTGGCAGCCATGCGCTACTTGAATGCGGCTGCATCGAACGGCCCCGGCTCGCCGCTCGTCTCCCCTCAATCAGCGCCTCGCGGATGGGGTCAACCTCGGCCCTTCGATCCTGATTGCACGCCATGCTAAAATAGCGCGCCACAGAAGTTCACCCATCTGCAAAACCCCGCCAAAAACTGCCTTCGGTTATTTGGCCTGCGAATGGCATGTCGCCGATTGCAACGCCCCTGTACTGAGGCAACAGGGCACCCTGCTGATGCGGTAGCCACGGAAGCCGCTTCTCGATACCGGTAGTGACCGGCGCGTCGGTCAGCGTAACGAATACGCGCCGGATACGGCCTTTGAAGCCGAAGGCGGATCCCAGATCGTCGGGATCGACTTGTTGCGCCGTGCGCGGATTCTTGATGTCCTGGAAATGGGCGAACTTTGGATACTTCTCGCGTGGAACCTCGACCGCACGGCCCCGCAGTTCGTGGCTGCCAAGCCGCGCGTAGTCGCTCACTGAATCGTCCAAATTTGGCCGATCAAGAAATGCCGCGCGAACCCATCCGGGAAAATCCTCCTCCAGCAGGGCAAACAGCATCTGCCCGCCCAGGAGGTCGACCGTGACCGCCTGTCCTTTGAACCTAAACCGATAGGTAGCGCCGTTGATCTCGATCGAGTTTTCCGCGAGCGACGCCTGCATAACACTCGACCCGCTGCGCAGTCCGGACGGCGTCTCGACCTCGACGGTCACGCGATAGCGAAAGCGAGCCGGAAACCATTCCGAACACCCTGTTGCCCAAGGGCCACAACTAGTTATTGCAAGCGCGGCAATCAGCCGGCGACGGTTAAGTCGAACCATGCAGTAACTCCTAGCTCCGCTCACCGCTCACTCCCCGCTTCCTGCGTGGTCTCATCGATCGGGCTGAGCAGGTAGGCCAAGCAAGGTCCGCCGCCCCGTTTCGACATCCGCAGTCGCCATCATTCCTGGTGTGATCGGCACCTGCGTTCCGTCAACGGTGACGCGCGCATCGCTCGGTGTCACTACGCGGAGACGGCCCAACCCCAGTCCCCTCACACCAACCCCTGCACCTCTTCCACAAACCGCATCACCGAAATCGGCTTGGTGACATAGGCATTCGCCCCCGCCGCGCGGATGCGGGCCTCGTCCTCCTGTCCGGCATAGGCGGTCACCGCCATCACCGCCATCACCGGAATCGCCTTCAGTGCCGGGTCGCCGCGCATGCGGGCGATGATGTCGATGCGGAAATGTGGGGGAGCTGAGGTCATGCCGGGGCTGCGCGTCGGGGAGGGCGAAGCGATGAATTGAGTATTATGTCCCAGGAATTCTTATGTCCCCGGAATTCGAGGAATTCATTCCGACCTGCGTTGAGGTTGGTCGGGACGGAACTGTGCTGTGACCTCGGCTTCGACGCGCGCCATTTCCTTGCCCCAATTCGTCGATGCTGAGAACCACCGATCAAGGTCGTCAGCGTTATCCAGTGTTATGACTTTTTTGGTCGGGTTGAGCGGCTTACGGTGAGCAACTTGCTTGGCAAACAAATCGCCGAGCAAGGTGTTTTGAAGCTCGACCAGAAAGTCCTCAGTATACATCACGGCATCATCTAGGGCCGTAATAAAGCGTTCGCAGAGCTGTTTTATAACGGCGGCGTGCTGAACTTTCGGTGGCGTGTAAGGAAATATGCTGCCGTCGGGAAGCTGTGCCGGAATTGAGGTCATGACGTTGACCACGAAGTCTGAGTGCATCAACTTCCGCGTATCGTGCAAAACAACCGTCATCGCCGTCCGAAATATCACTATGCGCGGGTCGACGACGCGCCGATTTTCAACCAAAAAAATGAACTTTAAGGCAGCGTCCGAGAAATTTGCATATTTCTGTAGCAGCACCGGATAGCGTGCGGCTGGTAAGTCGTATGGCTGTCCGTTCTGATGGGCCTGAGCGGCATATTCGACTTGGAGCATCATCATTCGAAGGGCGCCGGTTAGGTCGATAGAACTGTCCGCAAAATCACGGCATACTGACACTGCGTCCTCATACATTGCGGCCTTCAACCGGCGGCGCTCATTTTCAGCGATTGCATCGCGGGATTGCTTGCCCTGGGATCGCATTTGAAGAATGAGGCCGCCAAAGCCAATGATACCTACGCCAAGTGTGGATACCGCACTGATAATCGCTGCCTTGGTTTCTGCTCCGAGACCGCTCCACAGCAAATACAAGTCGTGCATGAAACTCTGCCCCCGCCCCGATCTCTGTAGCTTAATTCCCGGCAATCCCTGGGGCACGAAATTTCGAGTAATTCCCGGGGCAGAATGCCCACCTCACCCCAGCCCAGCCCAGCCTCACCCCTCACAACAACCCCTGCACCTCTTCCACAAACCGCATCACCGAAATCGGCTTGGTGACATAGGCATTCGCTCCCGCCGCGCGGATGCGGGCCTCGTCCTCCTGCCCGGCATAGGCGGTCACCGCCATCACCGGAATCGCCTTCAGCGCCGGGTCGCCGCGCATGCGGGCGATGATGTCGATGCCGGAAATGTGCGGCAGCTGGATGTCGGTGATCACCAGATCGGGGGTAAAGCTGCGCGCGCTCGTCACCGCCTCGCGCCCGTCGCGTACCGGCATCGTTTCGAACCCGTGCGCGCGCAGCAGGTCGCAGAAAAGTTTGAGGTTGAGTTCGTTGTCCTCGACAACCAGCACCCTTTTTGCCACGCGATCCCTTCGACGAACGATTGGCCAACGAACGATTGGGCGAAGCTCTAGGCGATGCGCGGCGCGGTGACAAATGAGGAGGCGGGGACGCTCGCACTGGGCGCCCTGGCCTGGGCGGTGTCCGATGCGGCGCGCGCGCACCGGTTGCTCGACCTCACCGGCCTGTCGCCGAACGATCTGCGCGCCCGCGCCGCCGATCCGCAGGTGCTGGCCGCCGTGCTCGGCTTTCTTGAGGGGCATGAGCCCGATCTGATCGCCTGTGCCGACGCCACCGGCACCACCCCCGCCGCACTCGTCGCCGCTCGCCACGCGCTGGAGACCGTATGAAGCCGCTTCTGATCTGCGACTGCGACGAAGTGTTGCTGCACATGGTGCGCCATTTCGGCATCTGGCTCGACGAAGCGCATGATGTCGCGTTCGATCTGTCGGTCCATGACTGGGCACAGGCGATGAAGCCGCGTGACGGCAGCACGCTGACGCCTGAGGCGATGTGGGGCTATCTCGACGGCTTCTTCCCGGATCAGATGGATCGCCAGACTTTGGTCCCGCATGCGCGGGAGGCGCTGGAGGCGCTGTCCGGTCAGGCCGACATCGTCATCCTCACCAATTTGCGCGATCATTGCCGCGACCATCGCATCGCCCAGCTCGATACGCATGGCATCGTCCATCGCGTGGAGTGCAATCAGGGCGGGAAGGGCCGCCCGGTGGCGCAACTGGTGGCGGAACATGGCGCCAGCGTCGCGGTGTTCGTCGACGATCTGGCCATGCACCACGAATCGGTCGCGCAGGAGGCGCCGCATGTGTTCCGCCTGCACATGGTGTCCGAACCCTTGCTCGCCCCCAATGTCCCGGTCGCGCCGCACGCCCATGCCCGGATCGACGACTGGCGTGAGGCGCAGCGCTGGATTTCCGCGCGCTTTGCCGATGGCGTGCCTGCCCCGCAATCATAACCCCACGGAGAATTTCAATGACCGACGTCCACGCCCGCCTCGCCGAACTCGGCCTTGAACTGCCTGAGGCTGCTGCGCCGGTGGCCGCCTATGTTCCCACCGTCACCGCCGGCGGGCTGATGCACGTGTCGGGGCAGCTGCCGTTCAAGGACGGCGCGGTGATGACCGGCCGCCTGGGCGAGGACCGCGACCTTGCCTATGGTCAGGAGGCGGCGGAGCGCTGCGGCCTGATGGTCGTCGCACAGATCGAAAAGGCGCTGGGCGGCTTCGACCGGGTCGAACGGATCGTGAAGCTCGGCGTGTTCGTCAACTCCGCCCCCGGCTTCACCGATCAGCCGCAGGTCGCCAATGGCGCGTCGGAACTGATGGAAAAGCTGTTCGGCGAAGCGGGCCGTCACGCCCGCGCGGCGGTCGGCGTGGCGGTGCTCCCGCGCGGTGCGGCGGTCGAGATCGATGCGATTATTGCGGTCAAGTGACCGTCGCACCTGTTACAATTCTGTTGCGCCGCCGCAACAGCGGTGGCGCAAGTTGCGCGGATCACCCGAAATGGAATTGTGCAGCGCAACGATTTGCTGCAGCTAGGTGTGAGTGGAAGGCAATAGCCGCGCCGGGACATTTGTTCTGAGCCATGCGGCGGCCCTTTCACTGCAGGTGGGGACCGAAATCGCACCAAGACGAAAGGGATCCCATGCGTTTCACCAAATCCATCGCCGGCGCGCTGCTGCTCGCCGCTACCGCAACTGCCACCCCTGCGTTCGCACAGGACTCGACCGAAGCGCCTGAGGCGTTCACCATCACCGGTGGTGCGACCGTCGTCAGCGACTATCGCTTCCGCGGCTTCAGCCAGACCGGCGAAGAAGCGACGATCCAGGGCAGCTTCACCGTCACCCATGAAAGCGGCCTCTATGTCGGCGTCTGGGGTTCGGGCATCAGCTTCAACAACGGCACCGAAATCGACATCGTCGGCGGTTTCGCGAAGGAAGTGGCTTCGGGCCTGACGGTTGATGTCGGCGCGACCGCCTATCTGTATCCGGGTTCGTCGAACACCACCGTCATCGAACCCTATCTGGCGCTGACCGGCACCGTCGGTCCGGCCACGATCAAGGGCGGCCTCGCCTGGGCATGGGCTGGACAGGATGCGCTCAGCGATGAAAGCGCGATCTATGCCTATACCGACGCAGCGATCGGCATTCCGAAGACCCCGGTGAAGCTCAAGGCGCATCTCGGCTATTCGAAGAGCGACAGCTTCCTCGGCGGCCTTGACGGCAAGGTGTTCGACTATTCGATCGGTGCGGAAGCGAGCTGGAAGTCGCTGACGCTGGGCGTGTCCTACGTCAACACCGACGAAACCTCGGCGCTCGGCTGGAAGGATGCGATCGGCGCGGACGGCGCAGTGCTGTTCACGCTCGGCGCGGCTTTCTAAGCCAGTCGACATACCCATAAGCGAAGGGCCGCGGAACACTGGTTCCGCGGCCCTTTTGCTGTGTCGGTCGTGGCTGAAGCCAGCCCCTCCCGCGCGGGGAGGGGAGGACGCCCTTAATTCTGCGGGGTCGGCGTCGCGGCCGGGGCGGGGGTGCCCGCCTGGGTTTGCGCGTCGCGGCCGTCGCCCTGCGGCGCGGCGATGATGTCGCGGGTCGTGCTGCCCTTGTCGACCACGGTGGTGTTGGGGCTGCCCACGCCCGATCGGATGCCCGGATCGGCGGCGGTGCGACCGCCGGCTGCGTCGAGTGCGGCCCGCTCGCTCGCGCTGCGCGGCGCGCTGCCGCCGAACAGCGCGTCCAGCGCCTGCTGCGACGCGCCACCGGCATCCTGCGGACGCGGCGCACCCGGCTGCGGCGGGCGCAGCGCGAAATCGGGCGGGATCACCAGCGGCGCCTGGCGCGCGACGGCGAATTCGTCGGGACGCTTGCGGTCGCCCAACAGGCTGCTGCCGCAGCTGGCGAGCAGGGTCGCCGCGCCGCATACAGCGACAACAAGCACGGACTTACGCATTGGCATTCTCCACAGGGGCGCCGGTGTCATCGGCCTTGGGTTTCTCACGCACGAACAGCGCCCGGATGAGCAGGATCAGAACGCCGATGGTAATCGCAGCATCGGCGACGTTAAAGACCAAAAAAGGGCGCCATTCGCCAAAGTGCAGATCGGCATAGTCGACGACATAGCCGAACCGCACGCGATCGACGATATTGCCCAGCGCACCGCCCAGCACCAGCGCCAGCGCCAGCATGTCGTGGCGGTTCTGCTCCTTGAGCATCCACCAGCCCACGCCCCCGGCGATTCCCGCGGTCAGCGCGACCAGCGCCCAGCGCATCGTGTCGGTCTCGGCGGCCAGCAGGCCCAGCGACACGCCGATATTGGCGACGAAGCGCAGGTCGAAAAAGGACACGACCTCGATCGCCTTGCCCGGCGCGTCGATGCCCAGACCCTCGACCACCCATGCCTTCATCGCCTGATCGGCGACAAAGATCAGCAGGGCGAGGGCGAAGCCGATCGTGCGGTTACGGTTCATGGACCCCATGTCTTTTCAGGAAACGACTGAGTCGCAGCGGTGGCACAGCATGCCATCGGCTTCAACCTCCGGAAGCAGACGCCAGCACCGGCCGCACTTGTTATGCTCGGTCCGCTTGACCGCAACCCCGTCGTCGGACCCGTGATGGACATCGGCGACGATGAATATCTCGGCCAGCTCCGCCGCCGGGCGCAGCAGGTTCGGCACGCTCACCTCGGCCTCCAGGCTGGAACGAATCACCTTCTCGCGCCGCAGCGGCTCGATCGCCTCGGTCACCGCCTCGCGCTGGCGGCGGATATCTTCCCACTCGGTGGTGATCAGATCGTCGCCGGGCAGCGCCGGAAGCTCGGGCCATTCAAGGAAATGGACCGACCCGTCCTCGCTCGGGAACCGCGCCTGCCACACTTCCTCGGCGGTGAACGCCAGGATCGGCGCGGCATAGCGCACCAGCGCGTTGAACAGCGTGTCGAGCACCGTGCGATAGGCCCGCCGCTTCGGGCTATCCGCCGCGTCGCAATAGAGGCAATCCTTGCGGATATCGAAGAAGAAGGCCGACAGGTCCTCGTTCATGAAATCCGACAGCGCGCGGGCATAGCGGTTGAACTCGTAAGCCTCCGCCGCCGCCTTCAGCTCGACATCCAGCATGCCGAGCTTGTGGAGCACATACAGCTCCAGCTCCGGCATCGTCTCGACGCGCACCTTCTCGCCATCGCTGAACCCATCGAGCGCGCCGAGCAGGTAGCGGAAGGTGTTGCGGATCTTGCGATACGCATCGCCCGTGCCCGCGAGCACCTCCTTGCCGATGCGCACATCCTCGAAATAATCGGTCTGCGCGACCCACAGGCGCAGAATGTCCGCGCCGCTCTCGCCGATGATCTTGAGCGGATCGACGACATTGCCGAGCGACTTGGACATTTTCCGCCCCTGCCCGTCGAGCGCGAAGCCGTGCGTCAGCACCGCGTCATAGGGCGCACGCCCGCGCGTCCCCGCGCTCTCCAGCAGCGACGACTGGAACCAGCCGCGATGCTGGTCCGACCCTTCGAGATACAGGTTGGCGCGCACGCCCGCGCCATAGCGCGCCTCGATCACGAAGCTGTGGGTCGAACCCGAATCGAACCACACGTCGAGGATGTCGTTGACCACCTCATAATCCGCCAGATCGTAATCCGGCCCCAGCAGCGCCTGATGATCCGCCCCGAACCACGCATCGGCACCACCCGCGCGGAAGGCGTCGAGGATGCGGGCGTTCACGGCTTGGTCGCGCAGATAATCGCCGCTCTGGCGATGGACATAGAGCGGGATCGGCACGCCCCACGCACGCTGGCGCGAAATCACCCAGTCCGGCCGCCCCTCGACCATCGCATGAATGCGGTTGCGGCTCTTCTCCGGCACCCACCGCGTCCGCTCGATCGCGTCGAGCGCCAGGTTGCGCAGGGTGGGGGCGTTCGACGGATTGACCACCGGCCCGAACCCGGCGGCTCCGGCAAAGCCCGGCAGCTCGGCCGCCACATCTCTCCCCGTCACCCCAGCGAAAGCTGGGGTCTCGTGCGGCTCCTGCCCCGCGCTCTCGCCTGTGGCCCCAGCTTTCGCTGGGGCGACGGACGAACGGCTGCCATCCATCGGAATGAACCACTGCGGCGTACAGCGGAAGATGATCTTCGCCTTGGACCGCCAGCTGTGCGGATAACTGTGCGCAAAATCGTCCGACGCAGCGAGCAGCGCCCCGGCGGCGCGCAAATCGCTGCAGATCGGTCCGTCGGACGCGACGAACTTCTTGTTGATCACCGATCCCTGACCGCCCAGCCACAGCCAGTCGGCGCGGTACATCCCCGCATCGTCGACCGCGAAGACGGGTTCGATGCCATGCGCCTTGCACAGCAGGAAATCGTCTTCGCCATGATCGGGCGCCATATGGACGAGGCCGGTGCCGGCATCGGTGGTGACGAACGCGCCCGGCAGGAACGGTCGCGGCTTGGCAAAGAAGCCGCCGAGATGGTGCATCGGGTGGCGGGCGGTGGCACCGGCGAGGTCGGAGCCTTTGCCGCGCCAAGCGATCGACTGATCGAGTTCCCACCAAGTCTCCGGTTCCGTAACGGACTCCGCCAACGACTTGGCAAATCTCGCGAGTGCCTCCTCCACAAGGGGCTCAGCCATCACGAAGGTTGCAGTCAAATTACGGGCAAACTGATTGGCGCTCTCTCGCTCAGCCGCGTCGGCCCCACGATTAGAGTAAAGCATTGCGACCAATTCAACGGCGACATACTCAACCTCCGGCCCATAAGCCAAAGCCTGGTTCACCGGGATCGTCCACGGCGTAGTCGTCCAGATGACCGCATGCGCGCCGACCAGTTCCGGCGCATTCGGCGCATCGACAATCTCGAACGCGACGTCGATCTGCGTCGATACCACGTCCTCATATTCGACCTCGGCCTCGGCCAGCGCGGTCTTTTCGACCGGCGACCACATCACCGGCTTGGCCCCGCGATAGAGCTGGCCCGATTCCGCGAACTTCAGCAATTCGCCCGCGATCGTCGCCTCGGCGTCGAACTTCATGGTCAGATAGGGATCGTCCCAATCGCCCATCACCCCCAGCCGCTCGAACTGCCCGCGCTGCACCGCGACCCATTTCTCGGCATAGGCGCGGCATTCGGCGCGGAATTCCGCCGCCGGCACCTCGTCCTTGTTCAGCTTCTTGGCGCGATAGGCTTCCTCGATCTTCCACTCGATCGGCAGGCCGTGACAGTCCCAGCCGGGGACATAGGGCGCGTCCTTGCCCATCAGTGACTGGCTGCGAACGATGATGTCCTTGAGGATCTTGTTCATCGCATGGCCCATGTGAATGTCGCCATTCGCATAGGGCGGGCCATCATGCAGGATGAAGCGCTCACGCCCCGCGCGCTGCTCGCGCAGCCGGTCGTACAGGCCAAGCTTGGCCCAGCGCGCCAGGATCTCCGGCTCCTTGGCGGCAAGCCCCGCCTTCATCGGAAAATCGGTCTTCGGCAGGAAGACGGTGTCGCGCCAGTCGCGCTGCGTGTCGTTGGTGTCGGTCATTTGCGGCGGGATTAGCCTGTGTGGGGCGGTGGGGGAAGAAGAAGGTTTTTCCGGGCGCGCAAAGGCACGAAGGCACGAAGGAAGGCGGAAGAAGGTGGCTCACGCGGAGGCGCGGAGGCGCGGAGATTACACAGCTTGCCGCGCCAGCGGCCTTCCAATCAAAAGCGCGCGGCAAGCACGGCCTCAATGGTATGCGGACGCTTCGCGTCGAAGGCCCAACCTCTTCGCGCCTCCGCGCCTCCGCGTGAATCAATTCTTCTTCGTGGCTTCGTGCCTTTGTGCGCGATCAATACGCCAGCGCAGCCTTCGCATCCTCGCAATCGCGCGCAATCTGCGCCTTCAGCGCGTCGAGGCCATCATATTTCGCCTCGTCGCGCAGAAAGTCGATCAGCTGCACCTCGACCATCTGCCCATAAAGATCGCCCGAAAAATCGAAGAAATAGGGTTCGAGCAACTCGACCGGCGGGTCGAAGGTCGGCCGCACCCCCAAATTGGCGACGCCATCGACCACACGCCCATCCGCCAGCCGCCCGCGCACCGCGTAAATCCCGTAGCGCGGCCGCAAATAGCTGCCGAGCTGGATATTGGCGGTCGGATAGCCCAGTTCGCGCCCCAGTTTCGCGCCCCCCTCGACCACGCCCAGAATCGCGAACGGGCGCGTCAGCAAAGCGGCTGCCTCACGCGGCTGGCCCTGTTGCAATGCGTCGCGGATGCGGCTGGACGAGACAATCTCACCCTCCGCAGCGACCGGCGCGACCGTATCCACGCTGAACCCCAGCTCCGCGCCCAGCTCGGCCAGCACCGCGACATTGCCGTCGCGCCCCTTGCCAAAGGTGAAGTCAGCCCCGGTGACGACGCCGCCTGCGCCGATCAGGTCGATCAGCCGCTGCTGCGCAAATTCGCGCGCCGAAAGTGAGGCAAGCGCGGCGTCGAACCCGAACACCAGCATCGCGTCCGCCCCGGCTTCGGCAAACAACCGCGCACGCTGGTCCAGCGTCGTCAGGCGAAAGGGCGGAGTCTCGGGCCGGAAATGCCGCACCGGGTGCGGGTCGAACGTCGCGATAAGGACGGGCCTCCCCTCATCGCGCGCACGCGCCACGGCGCGACCCACCACCGCCTGGTGGCCGCGGTGAAAGCCATCGAAATTCCCCAGCGCCACGATCCCGCCGCGCAGATGCCCGGGGACCGAAGCCGCTCCGTCCAGCCGCTCCATGCGCGGGGGCTATAAGGTGGCGACGCCAGGAATCAAATTGTTCGCAATTCCTCCCCCAGCTCGCTGGGGGAGGGGGACCGCCCGCGCAGCGGGT
>CAYMUJ010000082.1:0-10864 GCA_964393565.1 uncultured Stakelama sp.
CGGTCGTTGATGTAGCGCGAGCTCAGCTCCACCGCCGACTTGATCGCGTCGGGGGTGTATTTGACGTTGTGGTGATCCTCGAACGCCGAACGCAGGCCGGCGAGGATCTTGATCGTATCCTCGATCGTCGGTTCGTTGACGTCGATCTTCTGGAACCGGCGCAGCAGCGCGCGGTCCTTTTCGAAGTGATTGCGGAATTCCTTGTAGGTGGTCGAACCGATGCAGCGGATCGAACCGCCCGACAGCGCGGGCTTCAGCAGGTTCGACGCATCCATCGCGCCGCCGCTGGTGGCGCCGGCACCGATCACGGTGTGGATCTCGTCGATGAACAGCACCGCATGGGGCAGCTTTTCCAGCTCCGACACGACCTGCTTCAGCCGCTCTTCGAAATCGCCGCGATAGCGGGTGCCGGCGAGCAAAGCGCCCATGTCGAGCGAGTAGATCACCGCTTCCTTGAGCACTTCGGGCACATCGCCCTCGATGATCTTGCGCGCCAGGCCCTCTGCAATCGCGGTCTTCCCGACGCCGGGATCGCCGACATAGAGCGGGTTGTTCTTGCTGCGGCGGCACAGGATCTGGACGGTGCGGTCGACTTCGGGACCGCGGCCGATCAGCGGATCGATCTTGCCGGTCTTGGCCTTTTCATTGAGGTTGACGGTGAACTGCTTGAGCGCGCTCTCGCCCTTTTTGCCGTCGTTCTTCTGGCTCTTGTCCTCTTCCGCGCCCTTGGGCGGGGCGGATTCGGCCGGGGCCGCGCCCTTGCCGACGCCGTGGCTAATATAGCTGACCGCGTCGAGGCGGCTCATATCCTGCTGCTGCAGGAAATAGACGGCATAGCTCTCACGTTCGCTGAACAGCGCGACGAGGACGTTGGCGCCGGTCACTTCGTCGCGGCCCGACGACTGGACGTGCAGGATCGCGCGCTGAACGACGCGCTGGAACCCGCTGGTCGGCGAGGGATCGGTAGTCTGATCGACGCGCAGCGCCTGAAGCTCGGTATCGAGATAATGGGCGACGGTGGTCTTCAGCTCACCCAGATCCACCCCGCACGCCCCCATCACCTTGGACGCATGTTCATCGTCCACCAGCGCAAGCAGCAGATGTTCGAGTGTCGCATATTCGTGGCGACGCGAACTGGCGGCTTCCAGCGCGCGGTGAAGGGTGGATTCGAGTGCGGAAGCGAAACTAGGCATTCGGCTTTACTCCAGTCGGGCCGAAGAAGAGAGACACGCGGCCCGTGCATCCCCTATGTCGGGAGTGTTGCACCGTGCATCAAGCGCCGCACCAGTCCCCGAGACTCTTATAGCGTGACGCCCGGGGTTCGGGGCTCCACTCATCGTTTGAATAGCGCATCTGCGCTTGCGCGATGGTTAACGGCGCGTTCAATGACCTTGCGGCAGCGCGCGATTTCGGTTTCGAGCAGGGCGATCCGCGCCTCAAGCTCGGATACCGAAAACGGGTCGAGATCCTGGCGCGCGAGGCTGGCGGCGGGATCGTCGGTGCGGCGGGGAAGATCGTCTTCCATGATGCAAAGGTCGGACGCGGCGGCGGGGTTGTCAAGCGGTCAGGGATGGGTGGGTGCTCAGCGGATTACGCAACTGCGGCCTTGACGTCACGCGGCGTGGCCCCGATTCAGACGCGGTTCTAGGGGGATCCGCATGACCAGCCTGCCCGACCGGATGACGGCAATCGATCCTGCACAGCCGGGCGGGCCGGAGGTGCTGGTGCCGGTCGAGCGGCCGGTGCCGGTGCCGCGCGCGGATGAAGTGCTGATCCGCGTCGCTGCTGCCGGCGTCAACCGGCCGGATGTGATCCAGCGCATGGGCGCCTATCCGCCGCCGCCGGGGGTGACGACGATACCGGGGCTGGAAATTGCGGGAAGGGTGGTGGCGGTCGGCGCGGACCTGCCGCCCGAACTCATCGGTCAGCCCTTATGCGCGCTGATCGCCGGGGGCGGCTATGCTGACTATGCGGTCGCCCCGCTTGGTCAGTGCCTGTCTGTGCCCGAAAGCCTGTCGATGGTCGAGGCTGCGGCAATCCCCGAAACGCTGTTCACCGTGTGGACCAATTTGTTCGAGCGCGGCTATGCCAGCGAGGGTGACGTCGCACTGGTCCATGGCGGGACCAGCGGGATCGGCACGATGGCGATCAGCCTGTGCAATCTGTTCGGGGTCAGGGTGATCGTGACGGCGGGCAGCGATGACAAGGTCGCCGCATGCCTGGCGCACGGTGCGGATCATGCGATCAACTATCGGACCGAGGATTTCGTGACGCGCGTCATGGAACTGACCGGTGGGCGCGGCGCCAATGTCGTGCTCGACATGGTCGGCGGCGAGTATGTCGCGCGCAATCTGAAGTGCATGGCCGATGACGGGCGGCATGTGTCGATCGCGGTGCAGGGCGGGGCGATGGCCACCGTGCCGGTGTTCGAAATCATGCGCCGCCGCCTGACGCTGACCGGATCGACGCTGCGTGCGCGCGATACGGCGTTCAAGACATTGGTCGCGGACGAGCTGGCGCGTGCGGTATGGCCGTTCGTCACCGACGGACGGCTGAAGCCGGTGATCGACCGCATGTATCCGCTGGCACAGGCGGCCGAGGCGCATCGCCGGATGGAGAGCGGCGCACATATCGGGAAGATCGTTCTGACCATCGGGGACTGACACAGCGGGGGGCAAGATGCGCGATTTCGTGGGGGTGGTACTGGTCTTTGCGTTGCTGGGGATCCTGTTATTCTCGGACCGCGGCTGGGTGCTGAGCGATCAGCGGCGGACGGTAGCGCATGTCGCCGATATCCCGAAGGACGTGCCCGCCTTGAGCGAACTGCCCGCATGGGTCTTCCATGGCGGGGTCCATGTCCCGGTCGAACATGGCAAGGTGGCGCAGCTGATGCTGAGCGCGACCGCCGGGCAGACGCAGTTCGCCCCCAAGTACGAAGACACGCAAATCTGGCCGGCGCTGGGCGTCGGCGTGCGCGAATGGACGTTCCTGGGGATGCCGTTCGCCTATTTCACCGAACTGGGGCCGGTGCTCTATACCGAGAGCCCGCGCGAGACGGTGATGGCCCCGCTCGGCGACAAGGGCGCGGAGCTGCTCCGCAAGGAACTGGGCCGCGATCCGATGGACGGGTTCTTCTACCCCTTCTGGCGGCATCTGTGGGGCTGGCTGTTCGTCGCGGGCGTCGCGCTGTGGGGCTGGCTCTATTGGCGCGGCGTGCTGCGGCGCCGGGCGGAGGAAGGCTGGATCTGATCGGTCCGGATTCGCTGGCCGGGTGCGGGGCTTGTCCCTAAACTGGGGGCGAATCGGGGGAAATCAACGTGTTCGGCTTTCTGTCAGCGCCGGAGAATATCGTCTTCGTCTCGGCGCTTGTGCTGATGCTGCTGCTCGGCCTCGTCCAGGCGGTGGGGCTGGCGGGGGACGCCGATTTCGACGCGCCGGACTGGCTCGACTGGCTGGGGTTCGGGCGGGTGCCGCTGCTGGTGGTGATCGTGCTGTTGCTGGCGTGCTTTGGGCTGATCGGACTGATCGGACAGCAGCTGGCGCGCGATATTTTCGGCATTTTGCTGCCCGGCTGGGCCGCGGTGCCGGGGGCGGGGGTGCTGGCGCTGCCCGCGACCGCGCTGTCGGCGCGGCTGATCGCGCCGATCCTGCCGCAGGATCATACGACCGCCATCGATCTCGACACGCTGGTGGGAAGCGGCGCGACCATCCTGACCGGGCGCGCCACCACCGGATCGCCGGCGCGCGCGCGGGTCGATGACTGGCATGGGCAAGCGCATTATCTGATGGTCGAGCCCGACAATGCGGGACAGGTTTTCGAGGAAGGCGAGCGCGTGCTGCTGGTGCGGCGCGAGCGCGATGTCTTTCGGGCGATCGCTTATGGCGATCATCATCTGCCGAGACTGGGGGATTAGCGTATGCAGGAAGTAGCCACGACGGGGGGATCGATTGTGCCCTATCTGATCTATGCGGGGGTCGGGCTGCTCACCCTGCTGGTCATCGGGCTGATCATCGCGCGGCTGTACAAGCGCGCATCGAAAGAAATCGGCTTCGTCCGCACCGGCTTTGGCGGCGAGAAGGTCGTGATCAACGGCGGCGCGCTGGTGCTGCCGGTGTTTCATGAAACGATGCCGGTCAACATGAATACCGTGCGGCTGGCGGTCGAGCGCAAAAATGCCGACGCGCTGATCACGCTCGACCGGCTGCGCATCGACGTGAAGGCGGAATTCTATGTCCGCGTGAAGCCCGACAGCCAGTCGATCGCGACGGCGGCACAGACTTTGGGCCTGCGCACGATGAACCCGGATGCGCTGAAAGAGCTGGTCGAGGGCAAGTTCGTCGATGCGCTCCGATCGGTCGCGGCGGGGATGACGATGGCGCAGCTGCACGAACAGCGCAGCGAGTTCGTGCAAAAGGTGCAGCAGGTGTCGTCGGCCGATCTGGCGATGAACGGGCTGGAGCTGGAGAGTGTGTCGCTGACCGGGCTCGACCAGACCAGTATCGAGCATTTCAATGCCAACAACGCATTCGACGCTGAAGGTCTGACCAAGCTGACCGAACAGATCGAACTGCGCAAAAAGGCACGCAACGATATCGAGCAGGATACGCGCGTCCAGATCGAAACCAAGAATCTTGAGGCGCAGCGCCAGTCGTTCCTGATCGGGCGCGACACCGAATTCGCGCGGCTGGAGCAGGAGCGCGAGGTCGAGATGCGCCGCGCCGCGCAGGCGGCTGAGGTCGCGCGCGAGCAGGCGCTGCGCCAGCAGGAAGCCGACCAGGCGAAGATCGAGGCGAAGAAGCTGGTCGACAGCCAGCAGATCGAGGCGGATCGCGCGGTGCAGGAAGCTAAGATCGCGCAGCAACAAGCGCTGGAGCTCGCGCGGCAGGAACAGCAGATCGCGGTGCAGAACAAGAGCCGCGAGGAAAGCCAGGCCAAGGCCGAGGCCGATGCGGCGCGCGCCAAGGCGGTCGCAGCGGAGGAACAGGTCGTCACATCGCGCGAGACCGAGATTGCCGAGCGTACCAAGCGGATCGAACTGATCGACGCGGCGCGTGAGGCCGAGCGCGCTGCGATCAGCGTGCGGGTCGAAGCCGAGGCCGAAAAGGCCGCCGCCGCCGATCGCGCCGAGGCGGCGCGGCTGGTCGCCGAAGGCGAGGCGGAGGCAGCCAAGCTGCGCGCCGAGGCCGACCGGGTGCGGTTCGAGGTCGAGGCGGCGGGCCAGCGCGCGGTGAACGAGGCGGCGAACCTGTTGTCGTCCGACCAGATTTCGCTGCAGACCAAGCTCGCGCTGCTCAAGGTCCTGCCCGATGTGATCCGCGAATCGGTCAAGCCGATCGAGGCGATCGACAGCATCAAGATCGTGCAGGTCGACGGGCTGACCGCTGGCGGCGCGGGTTCGGCGCCCTCTGGCGGGGCCGGTCAGGGCGATGGCAATCTGGCCGACAATGCGGTCGCCGCCGCGCTGCGCTATCGCGCGCAGGCGCCGATGCTGGACGGGTTGATGAAGGAACTGGGCTTTTCGGGCGGGTCGCTCGACGGGCTGGTCAAATCGGTCGCGGATGCACCGAAGGAGAAGGGCGATGCCGCTGATCCTGCATGAATTCGCTCCGTCGGGGAATTGCTACAAGATCCGGTTGACCGCGGCGCTGACCGGTACGGCGATCGAGCGGCGCGGCTATGACATCATGGCGGGGGAGACGCGGACGGCGGAGTTTCTGGCCAAGGTCAACGCCAATGGACGGATCCCGGTGCTGCAGGATGGGGACCGGTTTCTCCCCGAAAGCAACGCGGCGTGCGTCTATCTTGCCGACGGCACCGACCTGATCCCCGCCGACCGGTTCGACCGGGCGGACATGCTGCGGTGGATGTTCTGGGAACAGTGTAACCATGAACCGAACATCGCGACGGTGCGGTTCTGGATGGGCTGGATCGGTGAGGCCAATCTCGACGATGTGCAGCGGACGTTGCTGCCGGGCAAACGCGCTGCGGGGATGGCGGCGCTCAAGCTGATGGACGATCATCTGGCGGAGCGCGACTGGTTCGTGGGCGGTGCGCCGAGCCTCGCCGACATCTGCCTCTATGCCTACACGCATGTCGCCGAAAAAGGCGGGTTTGCGCTGGCCTCGTTCCCGGCGGTGCGTAACTGGCTTGCGCGGGTGGCTGCGCTCGATGGCTATATCGCGATATCGGCGTGACATTTGCGTGACGCGCGCACGGTTCGAGCTGTAACATTCCATCGCCATAGGCGGGCCGGGCAAGGGCATTGCACGGGGCGCTTCGATGGCCACGATCACTCGATTTCCGTTCGGCACCAAGGTCGCGGACTTCGCCGACTTCACCGACTTCACCGCCGCCGACCCGGCGATCCCTGAAAAGACCGTGACCGAGCGGCGCCGGTACCGCACGATCTGGATCAGCGACATCCATCTGGGCACGCGCGGCTGCAATGCCGAAATGCTGATCGACTTTCTGGATCATGTCGACAGCGACACAATCTATCTGGTCGGCGACATCATCGACGGGTGGCAGCTCAAGAAGAAATTCTACTGGCCCGCGGCGCATAACGACATTGTGTGGCGCATCCTGAAACGCGCCAAGCGCGGGGCGCGGGTGATCTATATCCCCGGCAATCATGATGAGATTTTCCGCCAGTTCAGCGGCCTGAGCTTTGGCGGGGTCGAAATCAAGCGCCAGGCGATCCACGAGACCGCCGATGGCCGCCGCCTGCTGGTGCTGCATGGCGACGAGTTCGACGCGATCACGCTGAGTCACCGCTGGCTCGCCCATGTCGGCGACGCCGCCTACACGGCGGTGATGGCGCTCAACCGCTGGTGCAACAAATACCGCAACTGGCGCGGGCTGCCCTATTGGTCGCTGAGCAAGCACGCCAAGCAGAAGGTCAAGAACGCGGTCGAGTTCATCTGCGGCTTTGAGGAAATCGTCGCGAAAGAGGCCGGCGCGCGCGGGGTCGATGGCGTGATCGCCGGGCATATTCACACCGCCGAGATGCGCACGATCGACGGCATCGAATATTATAATGACGGCGATTGGGTGGAGGGATGCACCGCCCTGGTCGAACATGATGATGGCCGGATGGAAATTCTCCATTGGGCTGACGAGATTGCTGCGCGTGACCTCGGCCCGGAACGGGTCGAGGAGCGGGCAGCAGCCTGAGCGCCCCGGCAATGCGGATCGCAATCGTGACCGACGCCTGGGAGCCCCAGGTGAACGGTGTCGTGCGCACGCTCCAGTCGGTGCGGCGCGTGCTTGAGGAGCAGGGGCATAAGGTCACGGTAATCTCGCCCGACCTGTTCCATTCGGTGCCGTGCCCGACCTATCCCGAGATTCGCCTGGCGATGGTGCGCAGCCGGACGATCGGCGACCTGCTCGACGAATTTTCGCCGCATGCGGTGCATCTGGCGACCGAGGGGCCGGTGTGCGTCGCGGCGCGGCGCTGGTGCCTGCGCCACGATTTCCCGTTCACCACCGCCTATCACACGCAATTCCCCGATTATGTCGAGGCGCGCTCGGGCGTGCCGGCGGAATGGGTGTGGCGCTATATCCGCTGGTTCCACGCACCGGCGCAGTCGATCCTGGCCTCCACCGCGTCGATCCGGCAGGCGCTGGTCGATCATGGGCTGACAAAGGTGCGGCATTGGGGGCGCGGGGTGGACCTGGCCAATTTCCACCCGGGCGTGGTGCCGCATCCGGCGATGGCAGAGCTGCCGGGGCCGGTGCAGCTCTATGTCGGGCGGGTCGCGGTGGAGAAGAATCTGGAGGCGTTCCTCGCCTCCGGTCATCCGGGGACCAAGGTCGTCGTCGGTGACGGTCCGGCGCGCGCTGCGCTGGAGGCGAAATATCCCGAGGTGAAGTTCATGGGATCACGGTTCGGCGCGGAGCTGGCGCAGGCCTATCGCGCGGCGGATGTGTTCGTCTTTCCCAGCAGGACCGACACGTTCGGGCTGGTGATGATCGAAGCGCTGGCATGCGGGACACCGGTCGCGGCCTATCCGGTGACCGGGCCGATCGACATCCTGACCGACGCGACCGGGGCGATGGCCGAGGATCTGGACGCGGCGATCGCTGACGCTGTGACGCGCGACCGTGCGGCGTGCGCGGCCTATGGCCACAGCTTCACCTGGGAGGCGAGCGCGGCGCAGTTCCTGGCGGCTTTGGTGCCGATCATCGAGGAAGCGCGGGCGGCTTGATCGTCGCCTAGTGGGCATCCCACTCGCCCGTCACCCCCGCGAAAGCGGGGGTGACGATGCTTGGGATTGGCCTCAAGAAGAAGACCCTCCCCAACCCCTCCCGCAAGCGGGAGGGGCTAAGACGGCGCGTGGCGGGTTCTGCCTCATCCCGCATTGACCCTATATAAAGATATCTTTATATCTATATACTCATGGACACGGCTCTCGAATCCTTCCGCGCGCTCGCGGATTCGACGCGGCTGCGCATTCTTGCGCTGCTGCGGCTGATGGAGCTGTCGGTGGGTGAGCTGGCACAGGTGCTGGGGCAGAGCCAGCCGCGGGTGAGCCGCCATGTGAAGATTCTGTGCGATGCAGGGCTGGCCGAGCGGCGCAAGGAAGGCAGCTGGGTGTTCGTTGCGCTGGGCGATGCCAGGCGGACCGCGCCGATCCTGGCGGCGATCGATGCGTGGCGCGGCGCGGACGAGGATCATTGGGCGGTGGCGGACAGCGCGCGGCTGTCTGCCGTGCGCGCCGATCGTGCGGCTGCCGCGGCCGAGTGGTTCGAGGCGCATGCCGGCGAATGGGACGCGATCCGGTCGCTGCACGTTGCGGAGGAACAGGTCGAGGCGGCGATGGTCGAGGCCCTGGGTGCGGCGCCGATCGCGCGGCTGATCGATATCGGTACCGGCACCGGCCGGATGCTGGAGCTGTTCGCGCCGCATGCCGACAGCGCGCTGGGGATCGACCGGTCGTCGGAAATGCTGCGGCTGGCGCGGGCGAAACTGTCGGAACAGGGCGTCGCCAATGCCGAGCTGCGTCAGGCGGATCTCTACGCGCTGCCGATGAGCGATGGTGAGGCGGATGCCGCGATCCTGCACCATGTGCTGCACTTCGCGCAGCAGCCGGGCGCGGCGATCGGGGAGGCGGCGCGGGTGCTTGCCCCTGCTGGCCGCCTGCTGATCGTCGATTTCGCGCCGCATGATCGTGAGGAATTGCGCACGCGCGAGGGCCATGTGCGCCTCGGCTTTTCGGACGAGCAGATGCTCGGCTGGTTCGCCAAGGCGGGGCTGGCGCCGGTCCAGACCCAGACGCTGGAGGGCGGCGCGCTGACCGTGAAATTATGGCTGGGCCGCAAGGCGGGACAGCCGGGTGAACAACTGCCAGTGAATGAGGTGAAGGCAGCATGAGTATCGATCGGGATCCGTCCTCTCCGCCGCTGTTCGCGGATGTTGCCGGGGACATCGACGTCAGCTTCGAATTCTTTCCGCCCAAGACCGAGGCGATGGAAAAGACGCTGTGGGAATCGGTCGAGACGCTGAGCCCGTTCGATCCGCGCTTCGTGTCGGTGACCTATGGCGCGGGCGGGACGACGCGGGAGCGGACGCACAACACCGTTGCCCGGATCGCGCGCGAAACGCCGATCGCGGTTGCCGCGCACCTGACCTGCGTCGATGCGACCAAGGCGGAGATCGACGCGGTGGCCGAGGAATATTGGGCGGCGGGCGTGCGTCACATCGTCGCGCTGCGTGGCGATCCGCCGCGCGCGGGTGAGAAATATGCGACGCATCCGGGCGGCTATGAAAATGCCGCCGATCTGGTCGCGGGCCTGCGCAAGCTGCATCCGTTCGAGATTTCGGTCGCGGCCTATCCCGAATGTCACCCGGATTCGCCCGACGCAGCGCATGACCTGGACAATCTCAAGCGCAAGATCGATGCGGGCGCGAACCGCGCGATCACGCAGTTTTTCTTCGAGGCCGATACCTTCCTGCGCTTCCGCGATGCAGCCGCAGCAGCGGGGATCGATGCCGAGATCGTGCCCGGGATCATGCCGGTGATGAGCTTTGCCGCAGTCCAGAAGATGTCGGCGATGTGCGGGACGGCGGTGCCGGGCTGGATGGAACGGCTGTTCGACGGACTCGACGACCGCCCGGCGGCGCGTCAGCTGGTTTCAGCGACGCTGGCGGCGGAACTGTGCCGCAACCTCTATGCGGGCGGCGTGCGGCAATTCCACTTCTATACGCTCAACCGGGCGGAGCTGAGCTATGCGATCTGCCACCTGCTGGGCGTGCGCCCGCGCGGGGCGGCGGCGAGCGCGGCGGCTTGAACCGTCACCCCAGCGAAAGCTGGGGTCTCGCGCCACAAGGGCGCGCCAAGATTAGGGAGATCCCGGCTTTCGCCGGGATGACGATTGAAATGACACCACGCGAAAAACTGCTGGCCGAAGCTGCCAAGCGCATCCTGATCACCGATGGCGCATTCGGGACCGAGATTCAGAACTGGAAGCTGGACGAGGCGGCCTATGCCGGGAATCTCGGCCTGTCCCACGACCAGAAGGGCAATAACGACATCCTCGCGCTGACCCGCCCGGATGTGCCCGCCAGCATCCACCGCGCCTATTTCGAGGCGGGGGCGGATATTGCTGAGACCAACACCTTCTCCGCCAACCGCATCAGCCAGGCCGATTATGGCGCCGAGCATCTGGTGCGCGAAATCAACATTGAGAGCGCAAAGCTGGCGCGGTCGATCGCCGACGAGTTCGAGGCAAAGGATGGCCGTCCGCGCTTCGTCGCCGGGGCGCTCGGCCCGACCAACAAGACGCTGTCGCTGTCGCCCGACGTCAATGATCCGGGCTATCGCGAGATCGATTTCGATACGCTGAAGGACGTGTATCGCGAAC
>CAYMUJ010000083.1:0-10757 GCA_964393565.1 uncultured Stakelama sp.
GCTGGGGGAGGGGGACCGCCCGCGCAGCGGGTGGTGGAGGGGCGGCCGCGCAGACGGCCGTAGCCGTCTCGGCAGAATACCGCCGCCTGCAGCGGCGGCCCCTCCGTCAGCACTTCGTGCTGCCACCTCCCCTGCGGGGCAGGGGAGAAATTAGCAGACCACCAGCTCGGGCAAGCCGCTTTCAATCCTCCCCCGCCAGGGGAGAGTTTGATTCACGCTAAGACGCGAAGTGAAGAAGGGTGCTCGCACAAAGACACGAAGCCACGAAGATGCGCATCTGGTGCGTAGCGCCTTCACGTTCGCGTACCCGGTATCAAAGGAGGGGGCTTTGGAACGCCGCTAACGCGGCACTGCATTCTCTTCGTGCCTATGTGCCTTTGTGCGCAAATCCCTTCTTCTTACTACCTTTGCGTGAACCAACTCACTTCCCCGGCACCATCCCGGCGCGCAGCACGCGCAGCACATTGCCGCCCATCACCTTGCCGATCTCCTCCGGCGTAAACCCGCGATCGACCAAAGCCTGCGTCACATAAACCAGCTGCGCCGTATCGAACCCGGTCGTGGTCGCACCGTCGAAGTCCGACCCCAGCCCGACATGGTCGATCCCCACCAGGTCGCGGACATGCGCGATCGCCGCCGCGACCTTCTCCGGCTCGGTCCCGCAAATCGCTGCGTCCCAATATCCGATTCCGACGACCCCGCCGGTCTTCGCCACACCGCGAATCTCGTCGTCGCTCAGGTTGCGGTTGACCTTGCACACCGCCTGCACCCCGCCATGGCTGGAGACCACGGGGCGCTTCGCCATCTTCAACACCTCGGCGACCGTCGCATGGCTCGAATGCGCGATGTCGACGATCATGCCAATCTGCTCCATCCGCCGCACCGTCTGGCGGCCGAGCGGGGTCAGCCCGCCCTTTTGCTCGCCATGCATCGACCCGGCGATCTCATTGTCGAAGAAATGGACGAGGCCCGCCATGCGGAAGCCGGCGCTGTAGAGCCGGTCGAGATTCTCGAGTCTGCCCTCCATATTCTGCAGCCCCTCGATCGACAGCAGCCCGCCGACCGCCTGCTGCCCCGCCGCGCGCCCCGCGAGCAGCGCGTCGAGCTCGCCCGGCGATCGGATCACATGCAGCCGCCCCTCCGACCGCGCCGCCGCCCGCTCCAGCTTCTGCGCGTGATAGAGGGATCGTTCGAGCAGCGAGGACCAGGTGCGCGGCGGCTGCAACTGCGCCACCGCCAGCATCGTGATATTGTCGGTCTCGGCGCTGTTGGCGTCGTAATTCTGCCCCTTGGGCGTCTTGGTCACCGACGAGAAGATCTGCAGCGCGACATTCCCCTCGATCAGCCGGGGCAGGTCGACATGGCCGCGCGATGCGCGCTCCAGCACGTCGCGTTTCCACAGCAGAGTGTCCTCATGCATGTCCGCGATCTGAAGACGTGCGTGCAGTTTGCGGGTGGAATCGGTGACGGTCGGCAACCGGGTCGCGACGACCTGATTCATCCCCTTTTCGACATAGCCGGGGGCAAAGGCGAAAAAGGCGAACATCGCCACCGCGATCAGGGCGCAAAGACCCCATAGCCATTTTTTCACGACACCCTCCCCCTCCGTTGCGCCGGATGTTGCGGCAAGGTGGCCCCCGGAACAAGGCCGGGGTGACGATTACGGAAGGCGCTCCAGCGTCACGAAACTATAGGCGGGCCGCTCGCCCTCGGCTGGGTGATCCTCCCGCGCAACCTCACGCCACTCCGCCCCGAACGCCGGTACTACCGCATCCCCGGCGGGCGACGCATGCACCTCGGTCAGCTCGATCCGCTCCGCAAGTGTCAGAAACAGCGCGAAAATCTCCGCCCCGCCGATGATCGCGACATCGCCGTCACCCGCGACCTCCAGCGCCTCCGCGACCGAATGCACCACCTCCGCGCCCTCCGCGCGCCAGGCGGGATCGCGGGTCAGCACGATATGGCGACGGCCGGGCAGGGGGCTCGGAAACCCCTCGAACGTCTTGCGCCCCATCACCATCGGCTTGCCCATGGTCTGCGCCTTGAACCGCCTAAGGTCTGCCGGCAGCCGCCAGGGCAGGTCGCCATCGACCCCGATGACCCCATTCGCCGCCCGCGCGAGGTGAAAGCTGATCAAACCGCCACCGCGCCCTTGATATGCGGCTGCGCAACATAATCGTGCAGCACGAAATCCTCATATTCATAGGCATCGATCGACGGCGGACGGCGCAGAATCTCCAGGCGCGGCGGCGGCCCCGGCGTGCGCGTCAGTTGCAACTCGGCCTGTTCGACATGGTTGGAGTAGAGGTGGCAATCGCCCCCGGTCCAGATGAACTCGCCCACCTCCAGATCGCATTGCTGCGCCAGCATATGGGTCAGCAGCGCATAGCTCGCGATGTTGAACGGCACGCCCAGAAAGATGTCGGCGCTGCGCTGATACAGCTGCAGCGACAACTTGCCATTGGCGACATGGCACTGGAACAGGCAGTGGCACGGCGCCAGCGCCATCGCGTGCAATTCCCCCGGATTCCAGGCGGATACGACCATGCGGCGTGACGCTGGGCTGGTCTTCAGCGTCTCGATCAGCTCCTTGATCTGGTCGATATGGCGGCCGTCCGGTGCCTCCCAGTCGCGCCACTGCTTGCCATAGACTGGGCCGAGATCGCCATTGGCGTCCGCCCATTCGTCCCAGATGCTGACCCGGCGATCCTGCAGCCACTTCACATTGGTGTCGCCGCGCAGGAACCACAGCAATTCGATGAAGATCGATCTGGTGTGCAGCTTCTTGGTGGTCAGGAGGGGAAAGCCTTCGCTGAGGTCGAAGCGCATCTGGTGGCCGAACACGCTCCGCGTCCCCACGCCGGTCCGATCATTCTGCACCGCGCCATGGCGCAGCGCGCGTTCCATCAGGTCGAGATATTGCCGCATGGATCAAGCCTAGCCGAGCGTCCCGGAGCCGCCAAGCGCGGTCGCACCATTTTGGTGTTAAGTCGCACCATCGCGGACCGGGTTGCGCTCGACCCGGCAGAGCCGCCGCGCGACGCTCGGCCCATGGCTGGCGCGTCGTCCGCAATCTCCCCGGAAGCTCTTCCCGACGCGCTGGCCAGCTGGCTCGCGGCGGAGATTGCAGGCGAGCGCCGCGAGGTCGCCGCCTTTGCCTATTGCGATTCGCGCGGGACGCCGCTGGGCATCCTGCGTATCGCCTCCTCCGCCAGCGACTGGGTCGATTTGCCGCTGCGGCGGATCGTCGCCGACGTGGTGTTGCTCGACGCTGCCCGCGTGGTGATGGCGCATAATCATCCGTCGGGCGAAGCCTGGCCCAGCCGCGCCGACCGTGACGTCACTGCACGCCTCGCGCGCGCACTCGCGGCGGTCGACACGCGGCTGATCGACCATGTCGTGGTCGGACGCGACGGCGCGACCTGGAGCTTTCGCGCGGCTGGCTTGCTCTAGATGATCCTCCCCCTGGCGGAGGAGGATAGAGGAAACCCCTTATTCATCGCCCATCGGCTTGCCGCTCGCCCTGGCGCTCGGGCGGTTGGGGCAGGGCTTGATTGCGGACGGCTCCGGGCGGGGGCCGTCGGCCTTGAACATCGCGATATAGCCACCCGCCGACGGCATGTCGCGGATCGACACTTGGGCGTAGCCGACCGCGGCAAATTCGCATTTCAACAGCGCGCGCGGCGTGCCGTGATTTTCGGTCGGGCGATCGGCATCGACGACCACGACCAGCCCGTCGCGGCGCAGCGACGGCCGCATCCGCCACAGGAATTCATAGGGCGATTCGATCTCGTGATACATGTGCACCATGAACACGCGGTCAAAGCTGTTGCCGGGCAGCTTCGGGTCTTCCGGCTCACCCAGTCGCACGCTGACATTGTCGAGCCGGTCGCGCGCCACGCGCTGTGCGAGTGCGTCGCGGACTTCGGGCACGATGTCCTGTGCCAGCACGCGGCCCTTGGCCCCGACCCGCGCGGCAAGGCGGACGGTGTAATAGCCTTCGCCAGCGCCGATATCGGCGACGGTGGTGCCGGGGCGGATTTCGGCGAGGTTCATCACCGTATCGGCTTCGTTCAGCCGGTCGCGCGCCTCTTCGGTCGACCAGCGCGAGGACACGATCGGTGCGACCGGGCGGTCAGCAGCGGGAAAGACCAGCTTTTCGTCGGGTTCTGGCTGGGCGCGCGGGCGCGTCTCGTCACAGCCGGCAAGCAGCGCAGCCGGGATCAGGAACAACGCAGCGCAGGCCAGTCTCAATCGACATCCTCCACCTCGACCGTCTCGCCGGTCACGCGCTGTGATAGCGCAGCCGCCATGAACGGGTCGAGAGCCCCGTCGAGCACATCCGAAGGCGCGGTCGAGGTGACCCCGGTGCGCAGGTCCTTCACCAGCTGATAGGGCTGGAGGACGTAAGAGCGGATCTGGTGGCCCCAGCCGATCTCGGTCTTGGCCGTATATTCGCCCATCGCCGCGGCCTCGCGCTTGGCGAGTTCGGCTTCGTACAACCGTGCCTTCAGCATGCCCATCGCGGTCGCGCGGTTCTTGTGCTGCGACCGGTCCTGCTGGCTGGCGACGATGATGCCCGACGGCACGTGAGTGATGCGCACCGCCGAGTCGGTGGTGTTGACGTGCTGCCCGCCCGCGCCCGATGCGCGGTAAGTGTCGATCTTCAGATCGCTTTCGTTGATTTCAATGTCGATCGAATCGTCTATCACCGGATAGACCCAGACTGACGAGAAGCTGGTATGCCGCCGTGCCGAGCTGTCATACGGCGAAATGCGGACCAGGCGATGCACGCCGCTTTCGGTCTTGGCATAGCCATAGGCGTTCTCGCCCTTGATCAGCAACGTCGCCGACTTGATCCCTGCCTGTTCGCCGGCGTGATAGTCCATCAGCTCGACCTTGAAACCATGGCGCTCGGCCCAGCGCGTGTACATGCGCTGCAGCATCTCGGCCCAGTCCTGGCTCTCGGTCCCGCCTGCACCTGAATGGACTTCGAGATAGGTGTCGTTGGCGTCGGCCTCGCCGGACAGCAGCGCCTTGACCTTGTCTTCCTCCGCGCGCGCGGCGAGTGCGGCGAGCGCTTGTGTGCCCTCCACTGCCATGTCCTCGTCGCCTTCGGCTTCGGCCATCTCGATCAGCTCGGACGTGTCGGCCAGCTCACGCTCGATCGCGCGGGTTGCGGTGATCGATTCGTCCAGGCGCCGCCGCTCGCGCATCACCTCCTGCGCCTCGCGCGGCTTGTCCCACAAAGTCGGGTCCTCGACGCGCGCGTTCAGCTCGTCGAGCCGGCGCAGTGCCTTGTCCCAGTCGATGAAGCGGCGCAGCAATGCGAGCGCGGCGTTGATCTTGTCGGCATGTGCCTGCGCTTCGGCGCGCATCGGGAAACCTTTCAACTGTCGCGGCCACGGAAAGCCGGGCCATTTATTCGTCACCCCGGCCCTGTGCCGGGGTCCACCGGTCGCAAGCGCGGAGCAGGAGGCTCATGGTCTTCCCGGACGGCACCGTGAACCCCTGCACATGGCCGGGGTGACGATGATTTTGGGAAAGGCCGTTCAACAACGCCCGCTAATAGATTCCGCCCTCGCGTTGCAAGAAGTCGCTGTCGCGCGGTTTGTCCGGGCGTGCCGCCTTCTTTTTCACTTCGGCCTTGGGTGCTTCCGCCTCGCGGCGGCTGCGGCGGCGCGGTTCGCTCTCCGGCTTGAACGCTTCCCAGATGACCGCGCCTTTGGGATCAGTCTCGGGCCATGCGCCGAATACGCGCCGACCGGTTGTGCGGTCGATACGGACCATGCGGATGCCGGCCGGCGCGGTGAAGGGCAGCACATCCTGACCTTCCAGCGCCTTTTGCGCGAACGCCTTGTAGATCGGCGCGGCGATGGTTCCGCCCTGGGCGTAGCCGCCCAGATTGGTTGGCGTGTCATAGCCCATATACAGGCCGGCGATCATTTGCGGGGTGCCGCCGATGAACCACACGTCGCGCGGGCCGGACGAGGTGCCGGTCTTTCCCATGATCGGGCGATTGAGATCGCGCAGGACCGTTGCGGTGCCGCGCTGGATCACGCCTTCGGTAATGTGCACCATCTGGTACGCGCTCATCGCGTCGAGCACCTGCCGCGCGCGATTGACCGGGCGGGGCATTGGCTTGCCGTCCCAATCGGGCATGTTGCAGCGGTCGCACGGGCGCCAGTTTTCCGGCCAGATGATCTTGCCATGGCGGTTCTGGACGAAATCGATCAGCGTCGGATTGAGCGCGCGCCCGTGATTGACCAGGATCGAATAGGCGTTGACCATCCGCATCACCGTCGTCTCCCCTGCGCCCAGCGCATAGGAAAGATAGGGCGGGTATTTCTGCTGGCTGACGCCGATGCGCTGCATCAGGTCGACTACCTTGTCCATGCCGGTCTGGTTTGCTGCCTGCACGGTCATCAGATTGCGCGACTGTTCGATGCCCCAGCGCATCGTCTTTGGCCCCGCACCGCGGGTGTTGCCAAAGTTGCGGAAGCATTTCTGCCCCAGCGCCGCGCCCTGCCATACGCAGAACGGGCCATCGACGATGATCGATGCCGGCGTCATCCCATGTTCCAGCGCGGCGGCATAGACGATCGGTTTGATCGTCGAACCCGGCTGGCGCTGTGCCTGGGTTGCACGGTTGAACGCCTGAACCGTCGCGTCGAACCCGCCCTGCATGGCGAGGATGCGACCGCTCCGCGGATCCTGCACCACCATGCCGCCGGAAATCTTGGGCACGGATCGCAGTCCGAACATGCCACCTTCCGGCGCGACTGCGATCACGTCGCCGGGCTTCAGTGCTGCAAAGGCAGTGCCGCCCTTGCCGCGTACCGGCATTTGCGCGCCGGCAGATGGAAGCACGCCGGTTGTGCCATTGCCAAATCCGATCGTAATGCTGTCCGCTGTCTTTGAAACGACGATTGCCGCGCGCCAGTCCTCATAATCGAGGTCGATATTTTCGTTGAGTAGTGCACTGAGCCAGCCATCGCCCTCGAACGGCTTTTCGCGCATCGGCCCGGACCAGCCGCGCCCGCGATCATATCGTAACAGGCCGTCGCGCAGCGCCTTCTGCGCCGCCTTTTGCAGTTCGGGCTCGAATGAAGTGCGGACCCATAGCCCGCCAGCATAGACACTGTACGGGCCATCCTCCGCCTCATCGCCGAACTTGTCGATCAGCTGGCGACGTACTTCCTCGATGAAATAGCCGCCGAGCGGATCGGTCTTGGGCGTCTTGCGCGGTACGGCACCGAGCGGCGTAGCTACCGCCGCATCATGCTGTGCGCTGTCGATATAGCCGTTTTCAAGCATTTGCCCGAGCACCCAGTTGCGCCGCTCGATCGCGCGCTTCTCGTGCCGCTCGGGCATATAGTTGCTCGGGCCCTTGGGCAGGATCGCGAGATAGGCGAATTGCGGGACCGTCAGCTCGCGCACGCTCTTGTCGAAATAGGCATTGGCGGCTGCCTCGACCCCGAACGCATTTCGGCCAAGCGCGATCTGGTTGAGGTAGAGTTCGAGAATCTGTTCCTTGGACAACGCATTTTCGATGCGGAACGCCAGGATCGCCTCACGCGCCTTGCGGACATAGCTGACCTCGTTGGTCAGCAGCAGGTTCTTTGCCACCTGTTGCGTGATGGTCGATGTGCCGCGCGGCGTTTCGCCACTGGTCAGCCCCTGCCATGCCGCCCGTACCAGTCCCGGATAATCGACGCCGCCATGTTCGAAAAACGTCTTGTCCTCGGCTGACAGGAAAGCACCGACGAGCAGCTTGGGATATTCTTCGTACGACAGTTCGACCCTGCGATCGCGGGCATAGCTGCGTAGCGGAGTGCCGTCACCCGCGCGGATATTGGTCGGCAAACGGGGTTCGTAGCTGCGCAATGTATCGACCGATGGCAGGTCGCGCAGGAACAGCGCCCATAAAATGGCCATTCCGATGCCCGCCAGCGCGGCAAACCAGGCCAGAAGTTTGAACCACCATCTCCGACGCAGGCGCGTAAAGCGGCTTGCGGAGTCCTCGCGCGTGAACTTGAGCACGAAATTGGGTTTGGTCTGGTCCGCCATGGCGCGCGGGGTTTAGCAGGATATCGTCGCCTTGCCAGCGGGGGATGCGACGGGGTGAGCTCGCTTCTTCATTCCGCCCCTGAGCGTGTCTCAGGGGCGGAATGTGCTTCACCGCGCCGCCATCCGTGTGGCGAAATGGATCGCGACGGCACGATCCACGCTTTGGGCCACGCGCTTGCGCCCTTCCTTGGTGTTGAGCAGCGCGACGTCACTGGCGTTGGAGATATAGCCTGCCTCGAACAGGATCGACGGCATGTCGGGCGCCTTCAGCACCAGCAGTGACGCCATGCGATGCGGGTTTTCCTTGACCGGGATCAGCCCCTGCGCCTCGCGGCCCAGCAGCCGGGCGAAGGCGGCGGACGAATTCATCGTCTCGCGCTGGGTCAGGTCGATCAGGATCGACGAAACATCGCGATTCTGCCCGCCAAGGTCGATTCCGGCGAGGATGTCGGACTTGTTCTCGCGCGCCGCCAGCCGTGCGGCCTCCTTGTCCGACGCCACTTCGGACAGGGTGTACACGGTCGCGCCGGTCGCGCCGGGATGCAGCGCCGCGTCGCAATGGACCGAGATGAACAGCGCCGCGCCCAGTGCCCGCGCAATCTCGAACCGGTCGCGATGGAGCAGATAGCGGTCGTCCTCGCGCGTCAGGGCGACCCGCACGCGGCCTGATTCAACCAGCTGGTCGCGGATCGCCTTGGCGAGTTTGAGCGCCAGCTCCTTTTCCTGGATGCCCTCGGCCGAAATCGCGCCCGGATCGTGCCCGCCATGGCCGGGGTCGATCACCACCAGCGGACGGCTGTCGTCCGCGCCATAAATGCGCGGCAGCGCAAAGGGTGTCGGCTTGGGCGGCACCGGTACCGAGACGCTGTAGCTGTGTCGTGATGACGCGCGCACGAAGCTGAACGGCGGGAGGAAGCTCAGCCGCCCTTCCGCAGCGGCGCGGGCAAAGCGCGCCTCATCCACCGTGCGCAGTTCCAGCGTCAGCGTCGATCCGTCGGCGCCGAACCTGCCGTCGGTGACGATCGCCGGTCGGGCAAGGTCAAACACGATGCGCGCGCCGTCACCCTGCGCGGCCTGCCGCACCGAGGCGACCGGACCACGGGTCTTGTCGGGCGTCGCGCCGGGGCGCGCACCCATCAGGTCCAGCGCAATCCGGTTCGGACCCGCAAGGACGAAGCTGCTGGCACCGGCGACCCGCTCGTCAAACCGGATCACGATCCGGTTCGACTGCACGTCGATGGCACGTATGGTCCCGGCCCAACTCGGAGCGCCGTTTAGAAAACCGGCGAGAAGGGCAAGGAAAAAAGACACCCGGGCGATATGCCGCGCCGGGCTGGGGGGGGTCCAGCCCAAAAGCATGCACATTTACTCACAAAAAAATACTCCCTGACCCGACCGGAATAGGCATCCGGACCTTCCGGCACCGTGAAGTCTTGCGGTTAATCCGGCATTCGGCATTTTTTTGCCGGTCGGCGGCAGCGATCTGCCGGGGCGTTGTCACGCCGGCGATCAGGATGTTCCGCGTACGCGCAATGTTGCCGCGCGCCCGCACCGATGCTAGTCATCGTAATGACCGAACCCAAAACGGGTGATTTCGGTATCCATCGCCGGCCCCAACGGCCCGGCATTTCAGGTTGACGCTGCATGAGGCAATTTCCGTCCATCCCGCATCGCACTGCTCAGGCGGTCGCGCGCGAGGCGGCGGAGGCGGGCACCCACGGGTCCGGCCGTGCCAATGCAGCAGAGGCATCACCAAACCCCTGTGCCCCCCTTCTGACGGGGCGCAATCTTGTTCGCGCGCCGCGGCTGACACCCGCCTGGCGCGCCCGGAGACCAAATAATGACCATGCGTATGCTGATCGACGCACGCCACCGGGAAGAGACCCGCGTGGCGGTCGTCAAAGGAAATCGAATCGAGGAGTTTGATTTCGAGAGTGCCGAGCGCAAGCAGCTCAAGGGGAATATCTATCTTGCCAAGGTGACCCGCGTCGAACCGTCGCTGCAGGCGGCGTTCGTCGAATATGGCGGCAATCGCCACGGCTTCCTCGCGTTCAGCGAAATTCACCCCGATTACTACCAGATCCCCAAGGAAGACCGCGAAGCCTTGCTGCGCGAAGAGGCGGAGCATGCCGCCGAGGAAGCCGCGCTGCGCGAAGCGGATGACAGCGACGATCACGACCATGACGACGAGGATGGCGACGTCGAGGTGGTCGAGCGTCCCGCCGACGAGGACGAAGAGGGCGGTGAGACTGCCGAGGGCGAAGGCGAAGGTGAAGGCGAGAATGGCAAGGGCCGTCGCCGCCGTGGCCGCAAGGGCAGCGACGATCAGGTTGAGGCGCTGCGCCAGCGCCGTATGAACCTGCGCCGCCGCTACAAGATTCAGGACGTGATCCGCCGCCGTCAGGTGCTGCTGGTTCAGGTCGTCAAGGAAGAGCGCGGCAACAAGGGTGCGGCGCTGACCACCTATCTGTCGCTCGCCGGCCGCTACTGCGTGCTGATGCCCAACACCGCGCATGGCGGCGGGATCAGCCGCAAGATTTCGAGCGCGGCGGACCGCAAGCGCCTCAAGACGATCATGGCGGACCTCAAGCTGCCGCCGTCGATGGGCTGCATCGTCCGCACCGCCGGGCTTCAGCGCACCAAGACCGAGATCAAGCGCGACTTCGACTATCTCGCCCGGCTGTGGG
>CAYMUJ010000084.1:0-10604 GCA_964393565.1 uncultured Stakelama sp.
ATGCGTATCCGCCACCTTGCCGCCACCGCCCTGCTCTGGACCGGCCTCGCCGCGTCCAGCGTTCAGGCCCAGCCGCGTCCCTGCCTCACTGATGGCGAGGCAGAGGCGCTGTTCCAAGTGCTGCTGCCCGACATGGTGGCAGAGATGGGCCGGGTCTGCACCGCCCTCCCCGCCTCGGCATTTCTGCGCCGTCCCAGCCCGACCTTCACTGCCCGGCTGCAGTCCGGCGTCGCTCCAGCGCTGCCCGCGGCACGCAGCGGAATCGCCAAGCTGCTCGGCCCTGACATGCAGGCAATTGCCGGGTCGATGTTCGTCCTCCCGGCGCTCAAGGTGATGGTGGTGCCGCTCGCCGGTCAGATGATCGAGCCTGCCGACTGCCCCAAGCTCGACAAGATCGTCGCCAATCTTGCCCCCTTGCCGCCCAAGAATCTGGCCGGCGTGTTCGTCGGCATGGCGCAGCTTGACGCCGACCGTCGAAAAAGCGGGCCAAAACTTCCGCTATGTCCTATGGCGCGGCCCAAATGATGGACACGATTCTCCCCGCCGAACTCGTCGATGCCGCGCGCCGCGTCGTCGAATCCAACCGCGCCGCCGGTCGTACCATCGCCGTGGCCGAAAGCTGCACCGGCGGTCTGGTCTGCGCCGCGATCACCGAAATCCCCGGCTCGTCCGACGTGTTGCTCGCGGGTTTCATTACCTATTCCAACGATGCCAAGACGCGGGAACTCAAGGTCAGCCGGGACCTGCTTGAAACCTTCGGCGCCGTCTCTGTCGCCACCGCCTGGAGCATGGCACAGGGCGCACTGGAACAGAGCCGGGCCGATGTCGCGGTTGCAATCACCGGGGTTGCCGGTCCCGGCGGGGGCACCGACAAGAAGCCGGTCGGCCATGTCGTCTTCGCCCGTGCCGAAAAGGATGCGGACCCCGACGTCATCGTCGCCGACACCCGCGATTTCGGCGATCTCGGTCGCGGCGGCGTGCGCCTTCAGGCGGCGCTGTGCGCGCTCGAACTGCTGCTGCCCGCCGACCCAGAATAAAGCGCCGCCGCGCGCTGTTCGAACGCGCCGATCATCATTCGCAGCGCACGATCGAACACCTGCCCCGCCAGCATTTCGAACACGCGGTTCTTGAACGAGAAATCGACCTCGAAATCGACCAGCACCCCGCCCTCGCCATCCGGCCGGAACTTCCAGTCATTGTGCAGGTGCTTCAGCGGCCCTTCGAGATATTCGACCCGGATATGTCCTGGCCGCTGCTTCTGCACCCGGCTGGTAAAGGTCTCACGCAGCCCCTTGAACCCGACCATCAGGTCCGCGACCATCTCGGTCTCACTGTTCGACCGGACCCGCACTGCGGTGACCCATGGCAGGAATTCACCATAGCGCCCGACATCGGCGACCAGGTCGAACATCTGTTCCGGCGTATAGGGCAGTCGGCGAGTCTCGGCGTGACGGGGCATCAGGCGGGAACCACCGCCTTTGCCAGCTTGGCGTCGCGCGCCGCCTTCATCTTCGCGAAGTCATCGCCGGCATGATAGCTCGATCGCGTCAGCGGCGACGATGCCACCAGCAGGAACCCCTTGGCCCGCGCGATCGCTGCATAGGCATCGAATGCCGCTGGCGTCACGAAATCCTGCACCTTGGCATGGCGCGGCGTCGGCTGCAGATACTGGCCCATCGTCAGGAAATCGATGTCGGCGCTGCGCATGTCATCCATCACCTGATGGACCTCCAGTCGCTCCTCGCCCAGCCCCAGCATGATGCCCGACTTGGTGAAGATCGACGGATCGAGCTTCTTGACCTGCTCCAGCAGGCGGATTGACGCATAATAGCGCGCGCCGGGCCGGATCGTCGGATAGAGGCGCGGGACCGTTTCGAGATTGTGGTTGTACACGTCCGGGCGCGCCGCGACGATCATCTCGACCGCCGCCTCATGCTTGTTGCGGAAGTCCGGCGTCAGGATCTCGATCGTCGTGGTCGGCGACGCCTTGCGGATCGCCTCGATCACCTTGACGAACTGCTTCGCCCCGCCATCGGGCAGGTCGTCGCGATCGACCGAGGTGATGACGATATGCTCCAGCCCCATCTGGACCGCCGCGTCGGCGACGTTGTTCGGCTCCATCGGATCGACCGCGCGCGGCATGCCGGTCTTGACGTTGCAAAAGGCGCAGGCGCGGGTGCAGGTGTCGCCCAGGATCATCACCGTCGCGTGCTTCTTGCTCCAGCACTCACCGATATTCGGGCACGCCGCTTCCTCGCACACCGTCGTCAGGCTTTTCGAGCGCATCAGCGCGCGGGTCGCGGCGAAACCGGCGGAGGTCGGCGCCTTGACGCGGATCCAGTCAGGCTTGCGCTGGCGGGCGGCGGGTTCGGCGGGGCGCGCGACGGGCGTGGGATCGTTCATGCGGGGCAGATAGCGTCCCGCGCAGCATTTTCCAACCGGGGCGTTTGCGCCTTGCCCTCCCTCACCTCCGCCGTTAACGCGGCAGTCCGATGAGCTTCGTCGAACCCTTTCTCAGCCCGGTCATCCTGTTCTTCCTGCTCGGGGCGCTTGCCGCGCTGGTCAGATCGGATCTTGCCATTCCCGAGCCGATTGCAAAGGCGATGTCGCTCTATCTGATGGCTGCAATCGGACTGAAGGGTGGGGTCAGCGTCGCGGCGCACGGGTTCGAGGCTGGCCTGATCTGGGCAGCGTTGGCCGCACTCGCGCTCAGCTTTCTGATCCCGATCCCGGTTTTCGGCCTGCTGCGCGGTTTCGGCCGGCTTGACTCAACCAATGCGGGTGCGGTCGCCGCCCATTATGGTTCGGTCAGCGTAGTCACCTATGTCACCGCGACCGAAATGCTGCGGATCGCGGGTACGCCACCGGCCGGCTATATGGTCGCGGCGCTGGCCCTGATGGAAACCCCGGCGATCGTGTCGGGTCTGCTGCTGGCGCGGCGCGCAAGCGGTGCCAGCGCACGCGCCGCTGAAAAAAGCGGGCTATGGCATGAAGTACTGCTCAATGGTGCCGTCGTCCTGCTTGTCGGCAGCTTCATCATTGGCATGATCGCCGGGCCCGACCGCTTCACACAGGTGGCTCCGGTGTTTGAAGGCGGGTTTCGCGGAATCCTGTGCCTGTTCCTGCTCGACATGGGGCTGATCGCGGTGCGGCGCTTGCGTGAAGCGCGTGCGCTGACGCTACGGCTCGCCACGCTCGCACTGCTCATCCCACTAGCCAACGGCATGCTGGGCGTGGCCGTCGGCACAGTCATCGGTCTCGATATTGGCTCTGCAGCGGCGCTCGGCGTGCTCGCTGCGAGTGCGTCCTACATCGCCGTGCCGGCTGCGATGCGGCTCGCCCTGCCTGCTGCCGATCCAGGCTTGTATCTCGCCATGTCGCTCGGCATTACCTTTCCCTTCAATGTGGTGATCGGCATCCCCCTGATTGCCGCAATGGCTAGGATGCTGGGTACATGACCGACACCGTCGAACGGGTTCGCGTAGAGATTCTCGTCGATCAACCCTTGTTGCGGCGGGTTGAGCAGATTGCGGGCGATGTTGGAATCAACGGATACACGCTGCTTCCCTCGCTCGGCGGAGTTGGCGCATCAGGGGCGTGGCGCGACGATCAACTCAGTGGCGCGCAGGCCAAGATTCTCTTTCTTACGATCACCTCACGCATGCGCGCAGATCGGCTGACAGAGGCGCTGGCCGACCTGCTCGACAGTCATGGCCTGTTGCTGGTTGTCAGCCGCGTCGAAGTGGTCAGAGGCGCAAAGTTCGATTGACAGAGGCCCGTTTCACGAACCTCGTTGCCGGTTATCACCGGTTTCGGGAAAGCGGGTGGCGCGAGCAGCGTGCCCGTTGGGCCGACCTGTCCGAAGGGCAGAGCCCGCGCGTCATGGTGATCGCCTGTTCGGACAGCCGGGTCGAACCCGCCCAGATTTTCGACACTTCCCCAGGTGAGATTTTCGTTGTCCGCAACGTCGCCAACCTTGTCCCCCCGTTCGAAAATGACGGGGGGCGCCACGGCGTATCCGCCGCCGTCGAATTCGCGGTGACGAAGCTGGAAGTAGAGGAAATCGTGGTGATGGGGCATGGCATGTGCGGTGGTGCACACGCCGCCCTGACCGGGATGTTTCAGAATGCCGCACCGGGTGAAGGCGGCTTCGTCCACGCATGGGTCGATCTGCTCAAAGACGCGCGTACCCGGGTTCGGGCAGAGTTTGGCGATGGCCCGGAAGCATTGCGCCAGATTGAACTGGAAACAGTTCGCACCTCAATCGCCAATCTGCGTAGCTTTCCCTTCATTCCAACACGCGAAGCTGCCGGCACATTGACGATCCATGGCGCTTACTTTGCGATCAGTGACGGTATACTGCACTTGATGGACCATCAGGGCGAATTCCGGCCCGCATGAACAGCCACTGTATCATCGCATTTTTGCGACCGTATTAATACGGTGCGCGCATCTTTGCGCTACTCAATATGAAAACGACTGCTGATATTTACCGGGGTATAACTACGTAATCCCTGAAAACATCAATGAAACTTTGGCTGTTTATTTTCAGCTGCCACCTAATACTTCCCTCCCGCTTCTATAATGGGGCGAACGAACCATGGGGGTGAGCTGAATGTCGATTCTGAGACTCGTGAAATGGGGAGCGGCGGCCCTTCTGACTTTGTTCATTCTGGGCGGCGCGATTGTCGGCTGGCAAGTCAATGCCGTGCGCATGGGCGGAGCGATGCACCTCCAGTCGCGCATGGCGTCGGATCTCATCGCAGACATGCTCCCCCCGCCAGAATATATCATCGAACCTTATCTGGAGGCGTCGCTTGTCGTCCTCGATCCGGCAACCGTCGAATCGGCCTCGAAGCGGCTCGCTCGGCTGCAAGCCAACTACGAGGAGCGCCACAGCTATTGGGAGAAGGCGAACCTGCCCGCGAATCTCAAGGATTCGCTGATTGAGGCTTCCGACAAGCCAGCCCGCGAATTCTGGTCGATCGTTCAGAACCGGTTCCTGCCGGCAGCGCGTGTGCGCGACGATGTCGCAATGCGGGCCGCCTATGGCGCAATGCGCTCCGCTTATTTCCGCCACCGCACCGCCATCGATCAACAGATCGCTGCCGCCACAAAATATCAGCAACAGGTTGAAGCGGAAGCAGCGCAAACAACGCTGGTTATGGCGATCATATTATCGGTTCTCGGCGTCGCGCTGATCGGTAGCGTCGCTGCGGTCAGCATCTACATCATTCGTCGCGTGATCGCGCCGATGGCCGACCTGTCGGCGACGACTTCAGCCATGGCTGACGGCGCCACGGTCCCGATCCCGCACACGGAACGAACCGACGAACTTGGTGCGATTGCCCATGCCCTGGAACGCTTTTCACTGGCTGCAGAGGAACGGCGCAAACAGGACGCTGCCCGATTTGAAGAGCAGAGTGCCGTGAACACCGTCCTCGGTCAGCGCCTGTCCGCGCTTCATGATGGTGATCTGACCCAGGAAATCGGGGCCGATTTCCCGACGGCTTTCAGTGGGCTGCGCCAGCATTTCAATGCGGCCGTGGCTGAGCTTCGCGGCATGGTTCAGGCGGTCTACAACAGCGCGAGCGCAATCGGACGCGGGGCTGCGGAAATTGCAAGCGCGACCGAGGATCTTGCACGGCGGACCGAAGCCAGCGCGGCAAACCACGAACAGACCAATGCAGCACTTCAGCAGGTCAGCGAGCGGCTGGGGGGCACGCTTCAGGCGACCCATGAAACGCGCGCCCGTGCCGATGAGGCAACCCGCGCAGTGGCGGAAGGTCGCGCTACCGGCGAACATGCCGCAGCATCAATGGATCGCGTGTCGGAACGGGCGCGCGACATCGGCTCCGTGATCGAGGGGCTCGACAAGATCGCGTTCCAGACCCGCGTCCTTGCCATGAACGCTGCGGTAGAGGCCGGGAATGCCGGGGAAGCCGGGCGCGGTTTTGCGGTGGTTGCCGATCTCGTCTCGGCGCTGGCGGTCCGTGCCGAGTCCGAAGCTCAGCGGGTCCGCGATCTGATCTCTGAAACGCGCGCGGAAGTGGAGATCGCGGCCGACGCAGTCCGCAAGATGGATGGGTCGCTCGAAGCAATTTCCGAAGACGTTGGCGCGGTCCATAGTCTGCTGATCCGACTGCACGAAGACAGCGAAACCCAGGCGCGCGCCGTCACTGAAATTGCTGCCGCCATGCGTACCCTGGACGGAACGACCCAACAGAATGCGGCGATGGTCGAACAGGCATCGGCAGCAGCGCGCAACCTGACGAGTGAAGCGACGGCACTCAATCGTCACGCAACGGCGTTCCGCTTCGATGCGAGGCGACCCGAACTGCACCGCTCAGGGCCTCACGCAGACGATTCTGCGATCCAGCCGGCCCTGGCTGACGCGCAGATGGCGTGGGGTTGATCGGCCCGCGCCTCTCTCCCTTCCGCGCCGGACTGCCCTGTGATTGCGCCGGGCTGGGCTGGGCGTCAGGGGGCGGTCCGGACTATGGATTGCCGGTGCGCATTGGACGCGCATGGGTAAATGGGGTCACGGACATGGCAGCACAGCGGTTGCTGATCGAGGGGCGCGTGCAGCGCGTCGGCTATCGTGACTGGGCGGTACGCACCGCACGCCAGCTTGGCATTGTGGGGTGGGTCCGCAACCTGCAGGATGGGCGGGTCGAGATTCTGGCGGACGGCGAAGATGTCGTGCTCGACAGCTTTATCGACCAGTGCCGTGGCGGGCCGAACCTGGCGCGGGTCGACCGGATCGATGCACAGCCGGCCGAACTGGGCAATGTGAAAGGGTTTACCAAGCGGTTCACCGCCTGATCGACGCCCGGCTCAGTCCTCGACCAGCTTCATCAAGCGGCGCTCGACCGGTGCCAGCACTGGGCCCAGCTCATGGCCGCGCTTCACCACCGCCCCCGATTCGCTGACCAATGCCCACATGCCCTGCCGGTTACGCAGCGCGGGGCGTTTTTCGACCCGGAACTCCGGGCGTTCGGCGGTCCGTCGAAAGGCGGCGAACACCGCAGCATCGCGCCCCAGATCAATGGCATAGTCCTTCCAATGACCCGCAGCGACCATCCGCCCATACAGATCGAGGATTCGCATCAATTCAGCGCGATCGAAGCCGACCTGAGTCGGACCGCTGCGCGACGGAAATGGCGTAATGTCCGCGCTCACGCCCGGTCGCGCTGCTCCGGACGGGATACGGCCGCGCGCTCTATCAGCAGCTCATCCAGCCGCTTGCGCATCGTTTCCAGCTCGCAGCGCATGATCTCCAGCTTCTGCGTCGCCGGGTCATACAGCTCGCTGCACGGCGTGCCATAGGGCACGAAATCCTTTTTCCACGCTTCCGCCTCGACCAGGGTTGGCCGTGCCGGGATGCCTACCATCACCGCACCCTCAGGCACGTCCTTGGTCACCACTGCATTCGCTCCGACGCGCGCCCGCGTGGCGACCGTGATCGGCCCCAGAACCTGCGCCCCGGATCCGATAATCACCCCATCCGCCAGGGTCGGGTGACGTTTGCCCGCCACGCCATTGTCGGGACTCGTCCCGCCCAGCGTCACACATTGATAAATGGTGACATTATCACCGATCTCTGCAGTTTCTCCGATCACGACAAAGCCATGATCGATGAAGAAATTGCGGCCGATTGTCGCGCCCGGGTGAATATCGATCGCCGTCAGCCAACGCGACAAGTGGTTCACCGCGCGCGCAAGGAAGAACAGCCGCGCCCGGAACAGGCGATGGGCAACCCGGTGCCAGAACACTGCCCACACCCCGGGATACAGCAGAATCTCCGCCCGGCTACGCGGCGCCGGATCGCGTGCGCGAATGGAATCGAGATAGGCTACGACACCGCGGAACATGACAAGGCCCCTTTTCGTTCGGTCGCCTATCTAGTGACTGACCGTCCGCAATTCCAGCGTGGCAACGATTTGCCTTGCACGGTCTAAACACGATGTATCTTGTGGGAATTTACCTCCCCCGGCAAATCATGGGCTCGATCTGGAGCAGGTGAACGCATGTTTGAAGGTTTCGACGTCCAGGCCTTGCTGCCATACATCGCCGTGGGTTTCGCCGCACAGATCATTGATGGCGCGCTCGGTATGGCATTCGGCGTGATCTCCAGCACCCTGCTCGTCAGTGTACTTGGCGTGCCGCCTGCGACTGCATCCGCCGGTGTCCATCTTGCCGAATGCTTTACCACCGGTGTGTCCGGAATCAGCCATGCCTTGCACAAGAATGTGAAGTGGAAGCTGTTTTTCCGCTTGCTGATTCCCGGCGTGATCGGTGGCGTGACCGGGGCTTATCTGCTCAGCACGCTCGATGCATCGGTGACTCGCCCATATGTCATGACCTATCTTGCACTGATTGGCGTCTACCTGCTGTGGCGCGGCATCAGTTTTCCGACACGTCACCACCGCGAACCAAGGATCGTCGAGCCGCTCGGTCTTGCCGGCGGGTTTCTGGATGCGGCCGGCGGCGGCGGCTGGGGGCCCGTGGTCACGAGCAACCTGCTGATTCAGGGGACTCAGCCGCGCTACACCATCGGAACCGTCAACAGTGTCGAATTCTTTCTGACCCTGTCGGTATCGATCACCTTCATTCTGCATCTCGGATTCTCGGCCTTCACCGAAGCCGTTGTGGGCCTGCTCATTGGCGGCGTGATCGCGGCACCGTTCGGCGCGATTCTCGCAAAGCGCGTCCCGACCAAGACATTGCTGATCCTGGTCGGCATCGTCCTGACCGTGACCAGCTGCTACAGCGTTTACCGCTCCATCACCTGAAAATCGATCAGTTCCACTCCACTGAGTGATTTGATCGATCAGAGAGAGCGACTCTTCCAATTTGGATGTGCTGCACCGCACCCTATATGCGGCATTGCACAAGTTGCACTGCATCAATCACTGGAGAAGAGAAAATGGCGCTCATCGGAAGCGAGCTGAAGCCGTTCACGGCAACCGCGTTCAAGGAAGGCAAGTTCGTCCAGGTCACCGACGCCGACGTACGCGGCAAGTGGGCGGTATTCTTCTTCTACCCGGCCGACTTCACCTTTGTCTGCCCGACCGAGCTGGAGGATCTGGCCGACATCTACCCGACCCTGCAGAAGATGGGCGTCGAGGTCTATTCGGTGTCGACCGACACCCATTTCAGCCACAAGGCATGGCACGATACCTCGCCTGCGATCAGCAAGATCAACTATTACATGCTGGGCGACCAGAACCACACTCTGTCGAAGAATTTCGACGTGCTGCGTGAGGGTCAGGGCCTCGCGGATCGCGGCACTTTCGTGATCGATCCGGAAGGCGTGATCCAGCTGGTCGAAATCACCAGCGAAGGCGTCGGCCGCAACGCCGCCGAGCTGCTCCGCAAGATCAAGGCCGCACAGTATATCGCGGCGCATCCGGGCGAAGTCTGCCCGGCCAAGTGGGAAGAGGGTGAAACCACCCTCGCCCCGTCGCTTGACCTCGTCGGCAAGATCTAAGCTCGACGCATTATCGCACCTGCCCCTCCCCCAATTGGCGGGTGTGAATGCGGCCCGGGGCAATCCTACCCGTTGCCCCGGGCCGTTTTGATTTCAGTTCTAGGAGTTCTCCGATGCTCGACGCGCATTTAAAGCAGCAGCTGGAAGGCTATCTCGTCCATATTCGCGAGCCGATTGAACTGGTCGCGAGCCTGGACGGCGATGCCAAATCGCGCGAGCTGGAGGGCCTGCTGACTGAGATCGCAGCTCTCTCGGGAAAAATCACGCTGATCCGCCAGGATGATGACAAACGCACCCCCAGCTTCATGATCCGACGCGCGGGCACCGATATCGGCGTGCGCTTCGCCGGCATCCCGATGGGGCATGAATTCACCAGCCTCGTCCTCGCTTTGCTTCAGGTCGGCGGCCACCCGTCCAAGGCGGCGCAGGACGTGATCGAAGCGGTCAAGGGCCTCGATGGCGACCTCCACTTCGAAACTTATTTCTCGCTCAGCTGCCAGAACTGCCCCGACGTAGTTCAGGCGCTCAACCTGATGGCGGTGCTGAACCCCAAGATCAGCCACGTCGCGATCGACGGCGCGCTGTTCAAGGAAGAGGTCGATGCACGCCAGGTGCTCGCCGTCCCCACCGTCTATCTGAACGGCGAACTGTTCGGATCGGGCCGGATGGAGCTGGAGCAGATCGTCGCCAAGCTCGACAGCGGCGCTGAGGCCAAGGCAGCCGAAAAACTCGCGGCGAAGGAGCCGTTCGACGTCCTCATCGTCGGTGGCGGCCCCGCTGGCGCTGCCTCGGCGATCTACACCGCACGCAAGGGCCTGCGCGTCGGCATCGCGGCCGAACGCTTTGGCGGCCAGGTGCTCGACACCATGGGTATCGAGAATTTCATCTCGGTCCCCTACACTGAGGGCCCCAAGCTCGCCGCCCAGCTCGAAGGTCACGTCAAGGAAAATGGCGTCGACATCATGAACCTGCAACGCGCCGAAAAGCTGATCCCGGCTGCGCGCGAAGGCGGATTGCATGAGGTTGTGCTGGCCAATGGCGCGAGCCTGAAGGCGAAGACAATCATCCTGTCGACCGGCGCCCGCTGGCGCCAGATGGGCGTGCCCGGCGA
>CAYMUJ010000085.1:0-10585 GCA_964393565.1 uncultured Stakelama sp.
CCAGGCTGATCGCGATGATCGCGCCCGACACTTCGTCCATCGTCTTGTGCGCGGCTTCCTTGGGGGACAGCCCCTCCTCTTCCATCAGCCGCTCAACATTTTCGACCACGACGATGGCGTCATCGACAACGATACCGATGGCAAGGACCAGTCCGAACAGCGACAATGTGTTGAGCGAGTAGCCGAACACGAACAGCACTGCGAATGCACCAACCAGCGAAATCGGGATGGCGATGATCGGAACAATCGCCGCCCGCCAGCTCTGGAGGAAGACGAGAACGACCAGCACGACCAGCACCAGCGCTTCGACCAGCGTCTGCTGGACGGCACCGACAGACTCGGCGATATATTCGGTCGGATTATAGTCGATCGAGTAGGTCATCCCCGGAGGGAAGTCCTTCGCCAGCGTTGCCAGTTCGGCCTTCACGGCATCAGCCGTCGCGAGTGCATTCGAGCCGGGAAGCTGGAAAATCCCCATGCCGACCGCACTCTTGCCGTTAAGATAACCGTTGAAGTTATAGTCCTGTGCACCCAGCTCGACACGGGCAACGTCGCGAAGGTGCGTCAGGCGACCGGCGGCATCGCGCTTGATGATAACCGCACCGAATTCATCTGTTGTGGTCAGCCGCCCCTTGGTCTGGACGCCCAGTTCGAAGGCCGGGCTGGCATTGCCATAGGGCGGTGCGCCGACGGTACCGGCCGCGACCTGGACGTTCTGGCTGCGGATCGCGTTGACCACTTCATCCACGGTCATATCGCGCGCGGCAGCCAGTCCCGGATCGATCCACACGCGCATATTGTAATCGCGCGCGCCGAACGCCTGTGCCTGACCCACGCCCGGGATGCGCGCAATGCGGTCCTGAACCTGCAACGTGACGTAGTTGGAGATATACTGGACATCCAGACTCTTGTCTGGGGAGGTGAAGAACACCACCATCAGAAAGTCAGGTGAACTCTTGTTCACGGTCACACCAAGGCGTCGGACATCTTCGGGCAGGCGCGGTTCGGCGGTCGAGACCTTGTTCTGCACCAGCACCTGTGCCTGATCGACATTCGTGCCCTGTTTGAACGCAACGGTGATCTGGGTCTGTCCGTTCCCGGTCGAGGAGGACGTCATGTAGAGCATGTTATCGACGCCGTTGATCGCCTGTTCGATCGGCGCAGCGACGGTTTCCGCCACCGTTTCCGCGTTCGCACCCGGATAGGATGCGGAGACGACCACGGTAGGCGGCGCAATATTGGGATATTGCGCGACCGGGAGCGACGGATAGGCGATGGCGCCAACGATCACGATCAGGATCGACAGAACCGCCGCAAAGATCGGCCGGTCGATAAAAAAGTGCGGGAATTTCATGAGACGCGCCCCTTACTGGACGGTCGCCTGGCCCGAAGCCGGCGGATCGATGGGACGTGTCGGCGCGGCCTGCTTGGTCGCGTCGGGCGTGATCTTGCCAGCCTTGGGGCGGACGAGTGCACCAGGCTGCAGCCGACCAACGCCGGTCAGAACGACCCGGTCGGTGGGCGCGAGACCGTCGCGCACGATCCGGAGGCCTTCAGCCTTCGCCCCCACTTCCACCACGCGCGGCGTTGCCTTGTTGTCCTTGCTCAGCACATAGACGAGCCGCCGCGTCTGATCGGTAACGATCGCCTCATCGGGGACAAGCATGGCACGATAGCTGCCCGATCCGAGCAGACGGGCGCGCCCGAACATGCCGGGCGTCAGGAACCCGGTCGGGTTCGCCACCACCGCATGCGCGCGGATCGTGCCCGAATTGGGGTCCACCGCATTGTCGAGGAACGCCATCCGGCCGTTCCAGCGATACGTATTCTCGTCGGCGAGCTGGATCTGCACCGGATTGGCGGTGGTGCGCGACGAGCCACGCTCGCCCCGCTGATCCTGACGCAGATTCTTGAGGTAAAAGGCTTCGGCGCCCTCGAATTCGAACCAGATCGGATCCAGCGAGACGACGCGGGTCAGCACGGTCTGACCCTCGGCCACAAAGTCGCCAATGCTGACCTTGCGATCCGACACACGACCGCTGAATGGCGCACGCACCGTCGTAAAGCCCAGGTTGAGGAGCGCCTGCGACGCCGACGCGCGGCCGGCGGCAAGGTCCGCAGCGGCGCTACGTTCGGCCGCGACATTCGCCTCCAGCTCCTCGGCACTGACGGCCTGCGCACTGGCGAGGGCGCGACTGCGGGCAGTGACCTGCCGCGCGTTGTTAAGCGCGGCCTGCGCGCGGGCGATCTGTGCCTGCGCCTGCATCAGCTGGGCGCGGTAGGGACGCGGATCGATCGTGAACAGCGCCTGCCCCTTGCGGACGTCCTGGCCGTCGCGGAAATGGACCGCGGTAATGACACCGTTGACCCGCGCACGCAGCTCGACATCCTCCGGAGCCACGAAGCGGCCAGTATAATCGTCCCAGTCAATCACCTCACGCTGAAGCGGAGTTGCCACCATGACCTCGGGCACCGGCGGCGCAGCGGGCGGCTGACCGCCACCACATCCACCCAGAACCGCCAGCGCCACAAAGCCTGCCATGACACGCATATCGTCATTCCCCATATTGCAGTGCAACAATTGGGGACGGGCAAAAGCGGTTTCAAGCCCGGATCAAATAATTTCTGAAATTTATCGTTCAGTAATTCGGGCTGTCGAAAACTCTGCCATGGCTACGCCGCAAGCGGGCCTTGCGGGAGCACGGCCGCCGCATATTCGCTTTCCGTTTTCTGGATCAGCATACGATCATCGTGATTCCACGGGTGAAAGCCGGGCATGAAGTAGCTTAGCCATGCCGGGATCATCCGCGTCACCAGCCCGGGCGACACCAGCAGATACCGGGCCAGCATCGTCCGTGCGCGCCAGCCGGTGATCCCGTCCTGCGCCATCAGGTCCAGTGTGCCCTCGATCCGGTGCTTCCAGAAGGTGAAGCTGATCAACAGCATCGTCAGCGACTTGATCTTCCACCGCTTCCACCGGCCCATGCTGCGGGTGGCCTGTAAATAGGTGTCATAGGCGACGCCCTTGTGCTCAATCTCCTCAAGCGCGTGCCAGCGCCACAGATCGCCATTGGCCTGATCGGCGCCTTCGAGATGCCGGGGATTGCGGAGCAGCTCCGCTGCCAGGATCGCGGTATAATGTTCCAGCGCCATGGTCGCGGCGAGCTGGACGATCCTGGGCCGCGACCGCGCGATCTCCAGCACCTGATCGACCCGGCTTTCGAGGCGGCTGATATCATAGCCATGATCGAGCACCCGCTTGTTGAACGCGACATGCTCACGGCTGTGGATCACTTCCTGAACCGTGAACGCCTTGATCTCACGCGCCAACTTCTCGTCGACACCGTCGCGGAACGCCTTCACGCTCTCGATGAAATAGGCTTCGCCCTTGGGAAAGGTGACTGACAGCGCATTGTAAAAGGCCGTTGCAGCCGGGTTACCGCCCAGCCACCAGCGGTCCTGCCGCAACCCGCGCCCGAAGCGGCGGTCGCGCGGAGTGATCGTCAGGTCGGCGGGAGTCTTTGCGTTCGACATGGTTTTGCTCCAAGGCATCTGTAACCGCAGCTAGTTGTTACTTACAAGAATGTCAATAACTCCCATCACCGAGCGCCGTCGGCTCACCCCGGAAGAATCACGCGACGCCGCGCTGGAAGCGGCGCGTGCGATCCTGATCGAAGCCGGGCCGCAAGCGGTGACGCTCAAGGCGGTCGCGGCGCGGATCGGACGCACCCATGCCAATCTGCTCCACCATTTCGGATCGGCGGCGGGGCTTCAGCGCGCGCTTGCCCGCAGCCTGGCGGAGAGCGTCTGCGCGCAGATCGTGCTGCTGATTCAGGAAGCACGGGCCGATGCGAGCGCGCAGACCGAGGACAAGCCGCGTCAGGTCGTCGACCTCGCCTTTGACGCATTCGACCGGTCCGGCGCGGGCGCGCTGGCCAGCTGGATGATCCTGTCGGGCAACGAGGATGCGCTTGACCCGATCCTCGAGGTAATCCACGGGCTGGTCGATCAGATCGCTGCGGTCGAAGGTGAAGACACCGCCACCGCACTGCGTGAAGATACGCTCGCCCTCGTACTGATGGCGATGGGCGATGCGCTGCTCGGCGAGCAGCTTGCCCGCTCGCTCGACCTTCCCCGCGGTGCCGCGCGCGAAATCGCGCTGCGCCAGCTTACCGGATCGCCCCGCTTCCAGAAAATGTGGGGCCAGGACCTTTAGACCATGCATTTTCTCGATCAGGCCAAAATCTATGTGAAGTCCGGCTGGGGCGGCGGCGGTGCCGTCAGCTTTCGGCGCGAGAAATATGTCGAATATGGCGGGCCGGACGGCGGCAATGGCGGCAAGGGCGGCGACATCATCTTCGAAGCGGTCGCCGGCCTCAACACGCTGATCGACTTCCGCTACACTCAGCATTTCAAGGCGCAGCGCGGCCATGGCGGGTCGGGCAGCAACAAGACGGGTGCAGGCGGCGACGATCTGGTCATCAAGGTGCCGGTTGGCACGCAGATTCTGGCCGATGACGACGAACGCACCCTGCTCGCCGACCTGACCGAAGTCGGGCAGCGGATCGTGTTCCTGCGCGGTGGCGATGGCGGGCGCGGCAATGCCAGCTACAAGACCAGCACCAACCGCACGCCGCGCCAGCACGGCACCGGTTGGCCGGGCGACGAAGCCTGGGTGTGGCTGCGGCTGAAGCTGCTCGCCGACGCCGGACTTGTGGGTCTGCCCAATGCCGGCAAGTCGACCTTCATCAACGGCGTGACCAACGCCCAGGCCAAGGTCGGCGCCTATGCCTTCACCACCACCCGCCCCCAGCTGGGCGTGGTGCGGCACAAGCATCGCGAGTTCGTGATTGCGGACATCCCCGGTCTGATCGAGGGTGCCGCCGAAGGTGCCGGGATCGGCGACCGCTTCCTGGGCCATATCGAGCGGTGCAAGGTCCTGCTGCACCTGGTCGACGCCAATGACGAAGACGTGGCGACCAGCTATCGCATCGTTCGCGACGAGCTGGACGCCTATGGCGCCGGGCTGACCGACAAGAAGGTGATCGTCGCGCTCAACAAGATCGACACGCTGGACGACGAGCTGATCGCGGCGCTGTCGGCCGAGCTGGAGGATGCCAGCGGGGCCGAGGTCATCCCGATCAGCGGGGCGAGCGGAGTCGGGGTCGACTGGGTGCTCGACAAGCTGATCGAGGCGATCGGGCCGAACCGCGGCACGGTCGATGACGACGATGCCGGGGAAGAGCCGGTGGAGTGGTCGCCGATCTGACCGCTGCGGTCAGGCGGCAACCACCGCCTTGCTGGTCGATGCCGCGTGGATTTCGTCGATCGCGGCACCCAGCGCACCATCGAACTCGTCAGCGGTCATGCCGTGGCGCAGATCTTCGAGCAGCGCGCGGCTGAAGCTGGCGATCATGCCGCGGTTCTTGGCAAGCTCGGCACAGGCTTCGGGGCGCTTGAAACCGCCGGACAGGGCGACGACACGCAGGACCTTCGGGTGATCGACCAGCGGGTCGAACAGGCCCGGCGTCGCGGGAATCGACAGCTTGAGCATCACCTGCTGCCCCGCGGGCAGGGCGTCGAGCGCCTTCAGGATCTCGTCGCGCAGGATCGCATCGGCCTGCGCGCGCTCGGGCGACTTGATGTTCACCTCAGGCTCGATGATCGGCATCATGCCATGGCTGAGCACCTGGGCGCCGACTTCGAACTGCTGCTTCACCACCGCCGCGATGCCCGCGGCGTTGGCAAGGTTGACGACCGAGCGCTCCTTGGTGCCGAACACGCCGAGGCCCTTGGCCTTCACCAGCAGCGCGTCGAGATCGGGCATCGGCTTCATCAACTGGACGCCGTTTTCCTCGGCCTCAAGGCCCTTGTCGATCTTGATGAACGGCACGACGCCGCGCTCGATCAGTGCCGCCGGGGTCGGCTTGCCATCGACCTGCCCGTCCATCGTGCGTTCGAACAGGATCGCGCCGATCACCTTGTCGCCCGAAAAGGCGGGCGAGGTGATGATGCGGCTGCGCATCGCGTGGATCAGGCCGAACATCTCCTCTTCGGTCGACCAGGCATCTTCGGAAACGCCATAGCCGGCCAGCGCCTTGGGCGTCGAACCGCCGGACTGGTCGAGCGCGGCGATGAAGCCGTTACCCTCGGCGATCTTGGCGGTCATTTCGGCGGTGTTCATCGCTGGCATCCCTCTTCCGACACTTTGTTGCGTGGCCTATTGCAGCGCGGCATCACGCTGAAAAGCCTGACAACGCTCGACAGCGGCAAAGAAAAAGGGCGGCCCCGCAGGACCGCCCTTCCCTGTTTGCGCTCAGTCGCGCGGCTTGAGGCTGACCAGCTGGTCGAGCACCGCGCCCAAGCCGTATTGCCCGGTGTGGACATCGACGCGGCCGATCTTCTCGGTCACCCGCTCGATCGCCTCCAACTCCTTCAGGCGAAGCAATGTCGGATTGTCCTCCATCAGCTTCGCCGTGTTGAGCAGGCTGCGGGTCGCAGCGGTTTCCTCGCGGCGGCGGATCAGGTTCGCCTGCGCGACTTTCTCCGCCTCCACGACCTTGTTGATCAGCTCGCGCATCTCACCCGGCAGGATCACGTCCTTGACGCCGAGTTCGGTCACCCGAACACCGATATCGCCAAGCTCGCGCCGGACATGCTCGACAATCTGCGTATCGACCGACACGCGATCGTTGAGCAGTTCATCGAGCGTCCGCCCACCCACGGCCTCACGGACCGCGAACTGGACGAGCTTATAGACATGCGCCTGGTAATCGGGCGTCGCGAGCGCGGCGGTCCGCACATCGGTCACCTGCACAAAGCTGGTGAGCGTGATGCGCACCGACACGCGGTCGCGCGTCAGGATCTCCTGCGCGGTAACCTCGACCGGCAACGGCCGCGTGTCGAGCGTCTTGGCGGTGACCTTGCGGCCGACCTGCCAATAGCCATAGCGACCCGGACCCAACGTCTCGACGAGCTCGCCGTCGAAGAACACCAGACCCGCCTCCGCCTCCCCCACCGCGACAACCGCGATCGCCGACGACAGGTGCGGTCCGATCACCGCAGCACGTTCGAACGCGACAAGCTCGCGCTTGTCGAGCCGCGGCCGCTCATCGACGTCGAACCGCTCGACCCGCACTGCGTCGAATACGGTCCAGAGGTGCGCGACATGGCCCGGCAGCACGATCCAGCGCGCCCGCGCATCGATGCTGACCACCGCGACCTCACCTTCCGCCGCACGGACCGTCACGAAATTCTCGGCCGCCAGCACCGGGTGCCGCTTCTCGATGATCTCCGCCCAGGTCGAGTCGAACCGGCCGGTGGCGGTGAACAGCTCGACGCGCTTGCGGTTGCCCCAGTCCCAGAGGCGATGCCGCCCCGGCTGGAGAATGGTGATCAGGCGGCCATCTTCAATGAGGAGGCCGCGCTGGTTCTCGCCAACGATGAAAGTCTTCAACATCGACGCCTCCTCTTCATGCTTCGTTACGGCCCCATGCCATAACGGGACGCGCGCCCTAGTCGCGTGAAATCACGGGTGCAAGCATTATTTTGCTGCACCGCAACATATAAAGGCAACTGCAAGTCTTTGACTGAAATGCAGCCGATCGGTCATCGGTTGAATTCGGACAATCCGGTGAAAGGTCGGCCGGCGGATATCCCTCGGTTCGCGCGGCGGGCTGGCGATTGAGGCGATGCTTGGCACAGGCTTGCCGAACCCGCGGTGACCGGACCAAGGCCCGATCCCGGTAAGTCCGGCGCACCGGTGCGGCGCACCGCCGGTATCCTCGCCGGCGCGGGGCCGGGAACCGGGTGGCTCGGGCGCCGGAGCGTCCTTGCCGTGAACATCCTGCCGGCCTTCCCATTTTGGAAGTGCCTGTTCAGGGCACTGGCGTGTCAGGCCAGTATTTGGAGCGGGAGTCGAACCCGCGACAGCTAGATTAACAGTCTAGTGCTCTACCCTCTGAGCTATCCAGTGGTGCAGATGACGGGAATTGAACCCGCTACCTTCCGGGTAATCCCGGCTGCTCTTCCGATGAGCTACATCCGACTTCCGTTCGACCATGGCACACGGCACCCGCACAGCGGACCGCGCCCGGGGGGTCTCACGAGCCCCACCGAAATGGCAAAACGGACGGCGCCTCTAGGCTTGCCTGGCGGCGATGTCCAGTGACCAAATCAGGCCGTCAGCGCAGCGACGCCCGGCAGTTCCTTGCCCTCCATCCATTCGAGGAACGCACCGCCGGCGGTGGAGACGAAGCTCATGTCGCCCGCGACGCCGGCCTGGTTGAGCGCGGCGACGGTGTCCCCGCCGCCGGCGACCGAAACCAAAGACCCTTCCTTGGTCAGCGCGGCGACGGTGTGAGCGAGCGCCATGGTCGCGGTGTCGAACGGCCTGGTTTCGAACGCGCCGAGCGGGCCATTCCACACCAACGTGCGGCAATTCTTGAGCACGTCCGCCAGCGCCTCGCTCGCCGCCGGGCCGATGTCGAGGATCATCTCATCGGCGGCGACCTCATGGACGTTGCAGGTGCGCAGGGACGGCGGGTTGGCGGCGAATTCCTTCGACACCACCACGTCATAGGGCAGATGGATCGTGCAGTTCGCCTTGTCCGCTGCGTCGAAGATTTCCTCGGCGGTGCCGGTCAGCTCATGCTCGCACAGCGACTTGCCGACATCGACGCCGCGCGCGGCGAGGAAGGTGTTGGCCATGCCGCCGCCGATGATGAGGTGATCGACCTTCCCCACCATCGCCTTCAGCACATCGAGCTTGGTCGAGACCTTGGCGCCGCCGACCACTGCCGCGACGGGGTGATCCGGGTTGCCCAGCGCCTTGTCGAGCGCGTCGAGTTCGGCCTCCATCTGGCGACCGGCAAAGGCCGGCAGACGGTGCGCCAGCCCCTCAGTCGAGGCATGGGCGCGGTGCGCGGCGGAGAAGGCGTCGTTGACATAGAGGTCGCCAAGCGCGGCGAAGCGATCGATGACCGCCGGATCATTCTTTTCTTCACCCCCAAAGAAGCGGGTGTTTTCGAGCAGCGCGATATCGCCCGGTTGCAGCGTCGCCACGGACTCGGCGTCGCCCTCCCAGTCGATATAGCGGACCTCACGACCGAGGACCTGGCTGAACGGCTGGGCCAGCTGCGCGGTCGAGAGATCGGGGCTCGGCACCTTGGGGCGGCCGAAATGGGCGAGGATCAGGACGATCGCACCCTTGTCGGCGAGTTCGGCGACGGTCTGGACAGCGGCGCGGAAGCGGTTGTCGTCGGTGACCGCGCCATCGGCCATCGGCACGTTCAGATCTTCGCGCACCAGCACACGCTTGCCGGTGATATCGCCCATATCGTCAAGGGTCTTGAAAGCGCGGGTCATAGTTCGATCCTGATGCTGTCGCCAACGGCAATGGTACCGGGCGTGATGACTTTGGTGAGCGCGCCGCCGCGCCAGTCGGGGGTGAGCGCGGCGCGTAGCCCATCGGCCAGCGCCTCCATCCGCTCACAGGGTTCGGTTTCGCAAGTGATTTCGAGCACAACGTCCGCGCCGATGCGGAGGCGGGTGCCGGGGGTCTGGGGCAGGTCGAAATCCTCGACCAACAGATTGGCGCGGCGCTGTTCCCACGAAATCGAATGGCCGACCTGCGCCATCGCGGCGTCCCAGTCGGCGGCTTCGATCAGGCTGACCTGACGCTTATAGGGCTGGCCCTTCATCGCCCCGCGAAAATCGCCGCCGATGCCGCCTTCCAGCGTTACAGTGGCGTGGTCGATGGTCTCCATCGGCCCCTTGGGGATGGCGTGGCGGGCGATGCCTGCAATACGGCCGGTCATGGATACGCCTCCAGAAACGGGCGGGCTTCGGAAGCCGGAAGTTTACACTGGCTTTACACTATCCGCAGTTCCCCCACCTGCCAGCACGGGCGGCAAGCGCAGGGGAGATGCGAGTCGGGGTTCGACCGTAACCCAAGCGGGGGCTTGTAGGAAAGCCGAGGGCTGGCGACCCGGTGGCTTGCCGGGTCAGGCCCTCCCCCAACCCCTCCCGCAAGCGGGAGGGGTGCTTAGTATCCCCCACCGCTTGCGGCAGTGTGATTGGTAGGTTTAGCCCAGCTTCGCCATGGTGCTGGCGGTGTCGACCATGCGGTTCGAGAAACCCCATTCATTGTCATACCAGCTGACGACGCGGACGAGCTTGCCATCGAGCACTGCGGTTTCGAGGCTGTCGATGGTCGAGCTGGCCGGGGTGTGGACGATATCGATCGAGACCAGCGGCTCGTCGGAATAATAGAGCACGCCCTTGAGCGGACCCGATTCCGATGCGGCCTTGAGCAGCGCGTTGACCTCTTCCTTGGTCGTATCGCGCTTGGGCGTGAAGGTCAGGTCGATCAGCGACCCATCGGGCACGGGCACGCGAATGGCCGAACCATCCAGTTTGCCCTTGAGCTCGGGCAGCACTTCGCCGACCGCGCGGGCAGCGCCGGTGGTGGTCGGGATCATGCTCATCGCCGCAGCGCGGGCGCGGCGCAGATCATCATGGATCTGGTCGAGGATCTTCTGATCGTTGGTATAGGCGTGAACCGTGGTCATCAGGCCGCGTTCGA
>CAYMUJ010000086.1:0-10221 GCA_964393565.1 uncultured Stakelama sp.
GCCCCCGGTGCCTTTGCCAGCGAGATGAACCGCGCCGCGCGCGACCATGGCGACGCGGTGGCGAAGCGCATCCCGATGCGGCGGATCGGCACGCCGGAGGACATGGCCGGTGCCGCGATCTTCCTCGCCAGCCGCGCGTCGGACTATGTCGTCGGCGACACGCTGGTCGTGGACGGCGGCCTCGTCAACGCATCGCTGGCGGTCAGCATCGACGCTTAGCTTTTGTTTCAGCTGCGCTGAACGGCACCGGCCCGCCCCCCACCCGGCCACCCACAAGCTATCTTCGATGGGTGGCCCGGTGGGGGAGCCGGCTGGTGCCGCAAGATCAGAAACGCTTAATCGGCGTCCTCGGTCTGGCCAGCGATCTTGATGTCCTTGCCCAGCAGGGTGCGGACATAGATGCGCTGGACCAGCACGAACACCACCACGGTCAGCGGGGCGGCGAGCAGGACGCCGAGGAAGCCGAACAGCAGCCCCGCCGCGACGACGGCGAAAAGCAGGATGGCGGGCGGCACGTCGACCGCCTGTTTCTGGATCATCGGCTGCAGGAAATTGCCCTGAATCTGCTGGATGATGAGGAACAGCACGATCGTCCACACCGCCGTGATCGGCGAGACGGTGAAGGCGAGCAGCACGGCGGGAACCCCGGCAATGATCGGGCCGATCATCGGGATGACGTCGAGCAATCCGGCGATCAGGCCGAGGCCACCCGCCGCTGGAACGCCGAGCAGCGCCAGCCCCGCCCAGGTGAAGGCGGCGACGACCAGCGACGACACCGCCTGCCCGACCATCCAGCCGCGCAGGCCGCGTGCGGCATCGTCGATCGCGTCGGCCACGGTCGGTTCGGCCCGGCGCGGCATCAGCAGCAACAGGCCGCGGCGATAGACGGCAGGATCGCTGGCCACGAAGATCGCCGCGACGAAGACGAGCACGAAATTGGCGATGCCGTTGGTGGCGGTAAGGACATAGCCGCCGGCCTGGCTGGCAAGGCGCGAGACGTCGCTGCTGCCCTGCTCGACCAGATTGCGGACCGATTCGCTGAGCCCGGCGCGTTCGAGGAAGGCGCGGACCTGTTCGATCGCGGGCGGGATACTGTCCTGGATCGTGTCGAACTCACCCGCGAGCTGCGAGCCGAACAGGGTGAACGCACCGCCGAATATGGCGAGGATCAGGATGACCGAAATTCCGAGCGCGGGGCCGCGTCCGATGCCGGTCCAGCGGCTCACCGCCTGGGTGATGACCCCGAAGATCGCGGCGAGCACCAGCGACGCGAAGATCAGCATGAGGAAGCCCGACAATTCGAGCAGCATCCACGCAAAGCCGACGATCGCCAGGATCGTGACGGTGACCGTGGCGACGCGGCCGACCGTCGGGAATTCGCTGGAAGTCGGGTCCGACGGGGTGGTCATGCGGTAACAAGCTCCAGAAAATGCGCGTGTCGCGGCGCGGGGTGCCCCATTGCGCCGCGATCCTACCGCGCAACGCACTGCGCCGCCAGCGGGTCCCGATTGCACCATTGCGCGGGCATTCATCCAGAGCAACATTGACGCGGGGAGCGCGGACGGCTCTCTAAGCTGATGACGTCTTCACCCTTCACCCCGTCGCGCCGCAGCTTCGTTGCCGGCACACTCGCGCTTGCCGGCAGCCCGGCGGCTGCGATGGCGGCCGCGCCCGATCGGCTGATCGCGGGAAGCTATGCCAGCCGGGGCGGTGCAGGTGTGGTGCCGTTGAGCGGGACGACCGATGGCTGGACGGCGGGCGCGCCGGTTGCGGCGATCCGCAATGCGTCGTTTGGCGTGGCGTCGCGGGATGGTCGCTTCCGCTATTTGCTTGATGAGAGCGAGGCGGGAGTGCTGGGCATTTATGACCGGGCGCTGAAGTCGCTGGGCAGCGTGTCCACGCTGGGCGCGCATCCGTGCCATGCCGCGCTCAGCCCGGATGGGGGCATGCTCGCCGTGGCGAATTATTCGAGCGGCAATGTCGCTGTGTGGCGGCTGGACCGCAAGACGGGGCTGCCGGTCGGCGCGGCGCAGAGCGTGGCGCATCGCGGGAGCGGGCCGGACCAGCGGCGGCAGACCGGGCCGCATGCGCATTGGGTGGGGTTCAGCCGCGATGGGCGGACGCTGCACGCGGTCGATCTGGGCGCGGATGCGGTGTTCGCGCATCGCGTCGATCCGGCGTCGGGGCGTGTCACGGGCAGCGACGTCGCATATCGCGCCGCGCCGGGATCGGGGCCGCGCCACCTGGCCTGGCATCCGCGCCTGCCGGTCGCCTATCTGCTGGCCGAGCTGGCGAATACGGTTACGGTGCTGCGCGCGCGTCCCGATGGCGGGTTCACGGCGGGCGCGACGCTCTCGACCCTGCCCGCCGGCTTTGGTGGCGCATCCTATGGCGCCCATATCGCGGTCAACCGCGCCGGGACGCGCCTGTATCTGTCGAACCGCGGCCATGACAGCATCGCGGTTTTCGCGATCGCGCGCGACGGCGGGCTGAGCCTGGTGCAGCATGTCAGCTGCGGCGGGCATTGGCCGCGTCTGTTCCTGCTGCGCGAGGATCGCGGCGAGTTGCTCGTTGCCAATGAGCGATCAGGCAATGTCGCGGTGCTGCGGGTCCAGGCCGACGGACAACTTGCCGAGCCGGAGCGCGGGCCGGCGGTTGCTGGTGTGGTGTTTCTGTCGGTTTAGGACGTGGGTTATAGGCGACTGCTTTCAGTGCGGTGACTGAACAGTCTGAATTGGGTGGCGAGCTGCGGTTGCCCAACCGCAGATCAAGATCAATCGATCACGTCAGTTCAGGACGGTGAGGTCCCGTGCATCGGTCAGCCGCAGATGGGTCTGGTAGTAATATTTGCCGGACCTACGCCCGTTGCTAATGAAATCGATCCGCGTCTTGCGCGCTGTACCGCGCACTAAGATCCGCCGCCCATTCAGCATTTGCGGAACGGGTCCGTTCAATAGTTCAGTCAGGCGCCTCTCCACGCGAGGCGCGATGGCAATCGAGAGATTGCGCGGATCGCGATAATCGCGCTCGGAATTCAGATATAGCATCTCTTGTCGACCGCTGGCGCGGACGGTCAGCACAAAATACCCCTCAATTCCGGATCGCGACTCGGCGGCCCCCATCACCGCCTGCTGCGGCGTCAGATAATCCTGCTCTGACTGGGGTAGCGCAGCAGCCGCAGGGAGTGCCAAACCGATCATCGTCGCGATCAACAGCTTCATCGCAAATCCCCCTCACTATCAGCGCAGCGGCGCGCTGATCATATGTCACTGTCGCCGCAAGAGAATAGCAAAAAAGGCCATTTCCAGCCCATTGTCGCAGCAAAAGATCGACGCCGAGCTGCTCCCACTCAATGGGTCACCCCTCCCTGCGAGGAAGAGAATTCTGTTGCCGACCCGCCCTTACCGCGCGATCCCTCCGGCCGCGAGCACCGCCAGCGTCACCAGATCGCCTGCGCTGCTGGTCATCGGTGCGACCTGGACCGGCTTTTCCATGCCGACCAGCATCGGGCCGATCATGCTGTCGCCGCCCAGTTCGCGCAGCAGCTTGGCCGAAATATGCGCGGACTGCAGGCCCGGCATGATCAGGATGTTGGCCGGGCCGGACAGGCGGGCGAAGGGATAGTTGGCGAGCTGACGCGGGTTGAGCGCCACGTCGGGGGACATTTCGCCTTCATATTCGAAGCTGACACTGCGTCCGTCGAGCACCTTCACCGCATCACGGATATTCTCGAGAAACGCACCCTTCGGATTGCCGAAGTTCGAATAGCTGAGGAACGCGACGCGCGGTTCGTGGCCCATCTGGCGCGCGACCTGAGCGGTCTGTTCGGCGATGTCGGCCAGTTCCTCGGCGGTGGGGCGTTCATTGACCGTGGTGTCGGCGATGAACACCGTGTGCGACTGGCCGACCATCAGGTGCATGCCGAAGGCGGTGCGACCATCGGCGACGTCGATCACGCGGCGCACTTCGCGCAGCGTCTGCGAATAGGTGCGGGTGACGCCGGTGATCATCGCATCGCCCTCCCCCAGCTGGAGCAGCAGCGAGCCGAAGATGTTGCGGTCCTGGTTCACCATCCGCTCGCAATCGCGACGCAGATAGCCGCGGCGCTGGAGCCGGTTGTACAGGAAATCGACCATCGCCGGGACGAGCGGCGAGTTGCGGCTGTTGTGCAGTTCGAAGCTGTCGGGGTCGCTGACGCCGAGCGCGCGCAGGCGATCGGGCACATCGTCGCGCCCGACCAGCACCGGAGTGCCATAGCCGCCGTCGCGGAAGGCGATTGCCGCGCGCAGCACGACTTCTTCCTCCGCCTCGGCAAAGATCACGCGCTTGGGATGCGCGCGCGCGCCTTCATAAGCGAGGGTCAGGACCGAAGTGGTCGGGTTGAGGCGGCTGCGCAGCGTGTGGCGATAGGCGGCCATGTCGAGGATCGGCTTGGTCGCGACGCCCGAATCCATCGCGGCCTTGGCCACTGCCATCGACACGACCTCCATCAGGCGCGGGTCGAACGGGGCGGGGATGATGTATTCCGGGCCGAAGCTGTGCGCCTTGCCATAGGCCAGCGCGACTTCCTCCGGCACCTGTTCGCGCGCCAGTTCGGCGATGGCGCGGGCGGCGGCGATCTTCATCTCCTCATTCACCGCCGTCGCGCGCACGTCGAGCGCGCCGCGGAAGATGAACGGGAAGCCGAGGACGTTGTTGACCTGATTGGGATAATCCGACCGGCCGGTGGCGATGATCGCGTCCGGGCGCGCGGCCTTGGCCAGTTCCGGGCGGATCTCCGGCTCAGGATTGGCCATGGCGAAGATGATCGGCGCGGGGGCCATGTCCTTGACCATCTCGGGCTTCAGCGCGCCGGCGGCGGACAGGCCGAGGAAGACGTCGGCGCCGACCAGCGCTTCGGTCAGGGTGCGGCGGTCGGTGGTCGCGGCATGCGCCGACTGCCACTGGTTCACGCCTTCGCGATCGGTGGTGATGACGCCGGTGCGGTCGCACATCAGCACATTTTCGTGCCGCACGCCCATCGCCTTCATGAGTTCGGTGCAGGCGATGGCGGCGGCACCCGCGCCGTTCACCACGACCTTGATATCGCCCAGGTTGCGGCCGGTGAGCAGGCAGGCATTGATCAGGCCCGCGGCGGTGATGATCGCGGTGCCATGCTGGTCGTCATGGAATACCGGGATGTTCATCCGCTCGCGCAGCGTCTGTTCGATGATGAAGCATTCGGGCGCCTTGATGTCTTCAAGGTTGATGCCGCCGAAGCTGGGTTCCATCAGTTCGACCGCATCGATGAAGCGATCGACATCCTCGGTCTTCAGTTCGATATCGATCGAGTCCACATCGGCGAAGCGCTTGAACAGCACCGCCTTGCCCTCCATCACCGGCTTGGACGCCAATGCCCCCAGATTGCCCATGCCGAGGATCGCGGTGCCGTTGGAGATGACCGCGACGAGATTTCCCTTTGCGGTATAGTCATAGGCGGTGGCGGGGTCGTCGGCGATCGCCTGGACCGGGACCGCGACGCCGGGGGAATAAGCGAGCGCGAGATCGCGCTGCGTGGTCAGCGGCTTGCTCGCCACGATTTCGATCTTGCCGGGCCGGCCCTCCGAATGGAACAGCAGCGCCTCGCGCTCGGAAAACTGGATCTTGGCTTCTTCGGACATTTCGCTCTCCCGGTCAGCTTCCCTTTAGGGGCGAGCGGGCGCGGATTGCAACGCGCCTTGACGCAGCGTCACGTGCTAACCACGGTAATGAGTGGCGCATAAAGCCATGCCGAGCGTGCGGATTTCCGCACATCGGGTTCATCCACACGAATCATCGGCACCACAACCGGCCCCCGTTGCCGCATCGCAAGGGCTCGGCTACCCGGACGCAATGACCGCCGCTCCCACCCCGATGATGGCGCAATATCTGGCGCTCAAGGCGGAGTCGCAGGATTGCCTGCTCTTCTATCGCATGGGCGATTTCTTCGAGCTGTTCTTCGACGATGCCAAGATCGCCAGCAATGTGCTCGACATCGCGCTGACATCGCGCGGCGAGCATGACGGCGACAAGATTCCGATGTGCGGCGTGCCGGCGCATTCGGCGGAGGGGTATCTGGCGCGGCTGATCAAGGCGGGGCATCGCGTCGCCATTGCCGACCAGATCGAAACGCCCGAGGAGGCGAAGAAGCGCGGCGGGTCCAAGGCGCTGGTCGCGCGGGCGATCATTCGCGTCGTCACGGCGGGCACGCTGACCGAAGAGGCGCTGCTCGACAGCCGCAGTGCGAACTGGTGCGCGGCGATCGGCGAGGCGGGCGGCGCGGTCGCGATTGCGGCGGCGGATATTTCCACGGGCCGGTTCGAGCTGCTGGAATGCAGCGCCGATGCGGTCGGGGCGGTGCTGGCGCAGCTCAACCCGGCGGAGATCGTCGTGGCGGAGGGGAGCGAGGCGGAGATGCTCGCCACCACCACCCGCCCGCGCGGCGAATTCGACAGCAGCCGGGGCGAGGCGCGGATCAAGGCGCTGTTCGGCGTGGCGACGCTGGACGGGTTCGGCCAGTTCGGGCGCGCGGCGCTGGCGGCAGCGGGCGGCCTGATCGCCTATCTCGACCATACGGCGAAGGGCGCCCTGCCCTTTCTGCGTCCGCCGCGCATCACCCGGTCGGATGCGTGCATGGCGATCGACGCGGCGACGCGCGAAAGCCTGGAGCTGACGCAGAGCCAGTCGGGGACGCGCAAGGGCAGCCTGCTCGATGCGGTCGACCGCACCGTGACCGGCGCGGGTGCGCGATTGCTGGGGCAGGATCTCGCCGCGCCGCTGATGGATGTCGGCGCGATCGAGGCGCGGCTGGATCTGGTGCAGCGGTTTCACGAGGACCCCGGCCTGCGTGAGGATATGCGGGGGACGTTGCGCAGCCTGCCCGATATCGGGCGGGCGCTGGGGCGGCTTGCCGCCGGGCGGGGCAGCCCGCGCGATCTGGGACAATTGCGCGACGGGCTGGATGGCGCGTGGCGGCTGGGCGAGAAACTGGGGCGGCTGGCGGATGCGCCGACGCTGTTGACCGAGCTTGCGCCGCAACTGCGCGGGCATGGCGCGCTGATCGACTTGCTGCAGCGGGCGCTGGTCCCCGCCCCGCCGATCGACGCGGCACATGGCGGCTATATCGCCGAGGGTTATGACGCCGCGCTCGACGATCTGCGCGATGCGGGCGCGGGCGGGCGGCGCGCGATCGCGGCGCTGGAGGCGCAATATCGCGACCGGACGGGGATCGCCGCGCTCAAGATCAAGCACAACGGCGTGCTCGGCTATCATATCGAGGTTGCGGCGAAACATGCCGACGCGCTGATGGTGGCGGACAGCGGCTTCACCCATCGCCAGACGCTGGCCGGGGTGGTCCGCTTCAACGCGCCCGAACTGCACGAGATTGCGGTCAAGGTGACGCAGGCGGGGGCGCATGCGCTGGCGGCGGAGGCGGCGCATCTGGAGGATCTGACCGCCGCCGCGCTGGCAACGCGCGAGGCGATTGCCGCGACCGCCGATGCGCTCGCCCGGCTCGACGTGGCGGCGGGGCTGGCCGAGCGTGCGGCGGAGGGCGGCTGGACGCGGCCCGCTCTGGTCGACCACGCCTGTTTCGAGGTCGAGGGCGGGCGGCACCCGGTGGTGGAGACGGCGCTGGCGCGGAGTGGCGAGCGGTTCGTGGCGAATGACTGCGTGCTGTCGGAGCGCAACCGGCTGTGGCTGGTCACCGGGCCGAACATGGGCGGCAAGTCGACCTTTCTGCGCCAGAATGCGCTGATTGCGGTGCTGGCGCAGGCGGGCGCCTATGTCCCGGCGGCGCACGCGAAGCTGGGGCTGGTCGACCGGTTGTTCAGCCGCGTCGGGGCCTCCGACAATCTGGCGCGCGGGCGATCGACCTTCATGGTCGAGATGGTCGAGACCGCCGCGATCCTGGCGCAGGCGACGCCGCGCAGCTTCGTCATTCTGGACGAGGTCGGGCGCGGGACCAGCACCTATGACGGGCTTGCCATCGCCTGGGCGGTGGTCGAGGCGATCCATGAGGATAATCGCTGCCGCTGCCTGTTCGCGACGCATTATCACGAGCTGACCCGGCTGGCGGAGCGGTGCGAGGCGCTGTCGCTGCACCATGTGCGGGCGCGCGAGTGGAAGGGCGATCTGGTGCTGTTGCACGAGGTGGCGGAGGGGCCGGCGGATCGCAGCTATGGCCTGGCCGTCGCGCGGCTTGCGGGGCTGCCGCCGATGACGATCAGCCGGGCCAAGGCGGTGCTGGCCAAGCTGGAAGCGGGGCGCGAGAAGACCGGCGGGATCGCGGCGGGCTTGGACGACCTGCCGCTGTTTGCGGCGATGGTGGCGGAGGAAGCCGCGCCGGTCGATCCGTTGCGTGCCGAGCTGGCGGCACTGGATGTCGATGCGCTGAGCCCGCGCGACGCGCTGGACATGCTCTACCGGCTCAAGACACTGGGTGAGATATGATGCGCAACAACGGGTTCATCGGACTGCTGTGGGTTATCTACGCCAGCTCGCGTGAGGGGTTCGGCAAGCGGCGCGCAGCCAAGGTCATGGTTGCGATCGGCGCGATCCTGGTGGCACCATTGCTGCTCATCGGGTTGCTGATCTGGCTGCTGCTCTGACCGAGCAACATGGCTTAACGAGCATGAGCGAGTTCGAATTCATCTTTGCGCTGTTCGGGCTGCTGCTTGGCCTGTCGATCGTCGAGGTGCTGGGTGGTCTGGCGCGGGCGATCGAGGCGCGGTTGCGGCCCGGCGCGACCGTGCGGATCGGGTGGCTGACGCCGTTGCTGGGCATCTTCGTGCTGCTCGACCTGCTGTCCTTCTGGCAGGCGGCGTGGACGACGCGGGACGTGGTCGGGGTGTCCGGCCATTCACTGATGGCGATCACCTTCTTCGCCAGCGCCTATTACCTTGCCGCGCATCTGGTGTTTCCCCGCGAGCCGGCCGAGCATGCTGAGCTGGACAGTCATTTCTTTCGCGTCCGACGGATCGTGCTGGGCATGATGCTGGCGCTGCTGGCGTGCCAGATCGCCTTCTATGCTTCGGAGCCTGCACTGCAGACCATGCTGATGCGGCCGCTTGCGATCGTCCTGACGATCATCCTGGCGGCGCTGATGGTGGCGGCGATGCTGGTGCGCGGCAAGCGGTTGAGCATCGCGGTGATGGTCGCGCTCGTGGCGCGCTACCTGATCGTTTACCTGATCTGAAAAATGAAAGAGGCCACCGGGGCCATCTCTGGCACCCGGTGACCTCCGACATGGTCAGCGGCCGGAGCGCTCCAGCCCGGGAGACCATGCGGACCGCTTTTGCATCTGCGGCGTCGTTGATTGGAGGAGGATACCTCCCGAACGCCAGATCGGATGGAGCGCCTCCGGCGGCCATCCGACGCAGAAACTTAGCGGCGCGTCTCCCGAACGAACTGAACCGACCTCACTGCTGAACCATGAGACATCGGATCACCTCCTTTCGCTTGTTGAAACGGCGTACCCCGATCTGGGTACATCCCGAATGTGGCGACTCCGGCAAGCGAGAACAAGTCTTGTAATTATCCGGCGTTTATAGGATTCTGATCTTCTGGCGCCGGTTGATCAGCGTCGGCAATCCTCCACCACCCGCTGCACTTCCGCCCAGCTTGGCACGACCAAAGGCGCGAGCGGCGGCATTTCCACCACGAAGCGGCCGCGGCTGTACCCCATGGCGTCGAGGATAGGGTCGGTCGCGGGCAATGTCACCGCAACATAAGGCTGCGCACCCGGTGTCGGACGGGCGACCAGGCTGCGCGCGGTGGTCGAGGTGCGGATGATGATCGATCCCGCCGCCTCACCGCGCCGGGCGATCTGAACCTGTCGCGTCGAACGATCGCAGCGCAGCGAGAGTTCGGGCTGATCGGTGCGCAGGCCGAAGGAGGCGATCGTCCCCTGCCCGTCCTGTCGATAGCTCCAGTCGCCCCGCGCCGCCGGCCAGTCGCGCCAGTCGCTGCTGGCGGGCGGCGGCGGGACCGGTGCGGATGTCGGGGTCGGCACCGGCACAGGCGGCGGTGCCGGAGCGGGCGCCGGCGGGACGACGTTGGAACAGCTGGCAAGAGCGACCGAGGCGGCGAGAATGGGAATGAAACGCATGCCCGGCCTTATGGGCGAAGGGGTGGCGCGGCTCAACCGGCTCACCGTTTCCCCCCGCCCCACTTCCGCTGCACCTTGCCGAAGCGGGTCTTGCG
>CAYMUJ010000087.1:0-9899 GCA_964393565.1 uncultured Stakelama sp.
GCCGGCTTTTCCAGCATCTGATACCAGAGATTTTCCGAGCCGGTCGGCGCGATGCGTGCAGAGGTGAAGCCAAGCAACAGAATGAACGGGACGGTCACTACCGCCCAGCGCAGAAACGCCAGCCGCAACTGTCCCTTGGACGCAATCTCCATTCCCCGCTCTCCAGTCCGTGTAACCCGGCCTATTCGGCCGGCTGCGGCGACGCCATCGCCGCGTCAAGTTCCCGGCTCACGGCTTGCGGCGAACCGGTCCACTTGGCAAGCCTGCTATAGAGGATCGGGATCAGGAACAAGGTGATCAGCGTCGCCAGCATGACGCCGAACACGATCACCACGCCGATTGCCGAGCGCGCGCCCGCCCCTGCCCCGCTGGCGATCATCAGCGGGACCGCGCCCGCCGCCGTCGCGATCGACGTCATCAGGATCGCGCGCAGACGTCGCGCCGATGCGATGCGGATCGCTTCGGCGATGCTCTTGCCCTCATCGCGCTGCTGGTTGGCGAATTCGACGATCAGGATGCCGTTCTTGGCCGCCAGACCGACGAGCATGACGATGCCGATCTGACTGTAGAGGTTGAGCGTCTTGCCGAAGAAGAACAGGCCGAGCATGCCGCCCGCGACCGCCAGCGGCACGGTCATGATGATCACGCCGGGATGCACGAAACTTTCGAACTGCGCGGCGAGCAGCAGGTAGATGATCAGGATGGTGATGCCGAACACCAGCAGGATCGACCCGCCAGTCTCGACGAACGCCTGGCTTTCACCGCGATAGCCGACGGCGAGCACTTCGGACGACTGCGCCGCCTGTTCCTGCAGGAAAGTCAGCGCTTCGCCCAGCGAATAGCCCGGCGCGACGCCGCCCGACAGGGTGATCGCGCGCAGCTTGTTGTAGCGGCCAAGGTCGCGCGGGCCGGAGACTTCGCGGGTGCTGACGAGGTTGGACAGCGGCACCAGCGACCCGTCGCGGGCGCGCACCTGAATCTGCGCGAGATTGGCGAGGGTCGAACGCCCCGCCGCATCCGCCTGAACGATCACGCGATATTCCTCACCCCGGTCGAGATAGGTCGACACGCGGCGCGAACCGAGCAGGGTCTGCAGCGCCTGGCTGACGTCGTTGACCGATACGCCAAGGTCGCCGGCGCGGGTGGTATCGACCTCGATCCGCATCTGCGGCTTGGTTTCCTTGTAATCGGAATCGAGGTTGATGATGCCGGGATTGGCGGCGGCGGCGGCGAGGATGCGGTTGCGCGCGGCGACCAGCCCTTCATAGGTGGTGCCGGCGATCACGAAGTTGATCGGCTGCCCGCGCCCGCGCCCCAGCGCCGAGCGGACCTGGGCATTGCCGCGCACCGCCGGTTCGTTGGCGAGGATGCGGTTGATCTGCTGGGCGATGTCCTGCGTCGATTTCTCACGCTCTTCCCACGGCTTCAGGAAGACGATGAACGTGCCGTTGTTAAAGTCATCGCTGGTGCTGAACCCGCCCGGGGTGCGGGTGATGATCGTGCGGACCGTACCTTCGTCCACCAGCGGCAACAGCTTGCCCTGAACGCCCGTCATATAGGCGTCCATCTGGTCGAAGCCGGTGCCCTCGGGTGCGCTGATCTGAACCTGGGCGATGCCCTGATCCTCTGCGGGCACAAGTTCGGACTGGAGCGTCGTGAAGGCCGCGCCCGCGGCGAACAGGAAGGCGAGCACGCCAATCAGCGGCAGCAGCGGTTTGGTGATCGCGCGGTCGAGCCAGCGGCTATAGACAGTTTCAAGCGTGCGGAACCGGTCATCGACCCAGCCGGTAAAGCGGCCGCGCTGTTCCTGCTTCAGCATCTTGGAGCACAGCATCGGGGTCAGGCTGAGCGCGAGGAAGCCGGAAAAGGCGACCGCGCCGATCATCGCGACGGCAAGCTCGCGGAACAGCAACCCGGTCTGGCCCGCGAGGAAGCAGATCGGCACGAACACCGCGCACACCACGAGCGTGGTGGAGATGACCGCGAAACCGACCTGGCGCGTCCCCTGGAACGCCGCGACCAGCGGGGTCTCTCCCTCCTCAATCCGGTGATAGACATTTTCGAGCACGACGATCGCGTCATCGACCACCAGACCGATCGCGAGCACCAATGCGAGCAGGGTCAGCAGGTTGATCGAAAAGCCGAACACCCACAGCACCGCAAAGGTACCGAGCAGACAAATGGGCACGGTTACTGCGGGGATCAGCGTGGCGCGCCATGAGCCGAGGAACAGGAAGATGACGAGGACCACGAGCACGGCGGCTTCGGCCAGCGTCTGCCACACCTTGTCGATCGCCCGGCCGATGAACAGTGAATCGTCCGACCCGATGGAGATTGTCATACCCTCGGGCAGATCGGGCTTGAGCGCCTCAGCGATGTCCTTCGCAGCCTGTGCGACCTCAAGCGTGTTCGCGCCCGACTGGCGGACGATCCCGAGGCCCACCGCAGACTGACCGTTCATGCGGAAGGCGGTATAGGGATTTTCGGCATCCACCGCGACGCGCGCAACATCGCCCAGGCGAACCAGATAGCCATCCTCACCGCGTCCGACGACCAGCCCGGCGAAACTTTCGGGGCTGCCAAACGGGCGTTCGACGCGCAGCGTGCGGTTCTGCTGCTGCGCCTCAAGCCGCCCGGCGGGCAGCTCGACATTCTGGCTGCGCAGTGCGGTTTCGACATTGGCCGGGGTCAGGCCGAATGCGGCGAGCCGGGTCGCATCGAGCCAGACGCGCATCGACGGGCGCGCCTCACCCCCCACGAACACGCGGGCAACGCCGTCAATCGTGCTGAAGCGGTCGGACAGGTTGCGGTCGACATAGTCGGACAGTTCCAGCCTGGACCAGCCGGGGCGGGAAATCACGAGAAACAGGATCGGCGAACTATCGGCATCGACCTTACGCACCTCTGGCGCGATCGCTTCTTCGGGCAGGTCTTCGGCGACGCTGCCAATGCGGTCGCGCACATCATTTGCGGCGGAGTCGATATCGCGACCGGGGCGGAATTCAATCGACACATCGGACACGCCATCGCGTGAGCGCGACGTGATCGTTTCAATCCCCTCAATCCCCGACAGCGCTTCTTCGATCGGCTGGGTAATCCGCGCTTCGATCACGCTGGCGGCAGCGCCGGTATAGGCGGTTTCGACCGACACGACCGGCGGGTCGGTGTCGGGATATTCGCGCACCGACAGGCTGAGGAAGCCGACGATCCCGACAATGGTCAACAGGATCGCCAGCACCGCAGCGAAGACCGGCCGCCGGACCGAGAGATCGGAAAGCTGCATCAATTGCCCTTGGCCTGCCCCATATTCTTTGGCGCGGCGTTGCCGGAGCCGGCGGTGCGGACCTGCTGTCCCTCAGCGATCTTGACCACGCCTTCGGTCACGACGCGCTGACCGGGCTTCAGGCCCTGTGTCACCTCGACCAGTCCGTTCTGGCGCAGGCCGGTGCGGATGGGCACGCGCTTTGCCTTGCCGTTTTCGATGACGAAGACGAAGCTGCGCTCACCCTCGCCCACCACGGCGAGTTCGGGGACGGCGGCGGAGGTGCGCGCCTGTGCCTCGATCGTCACGGTCAGCAGCATGCCGGGCTTGAGCTTGCGGTCGCCATTGGCGAGCACCGCGCGGACCGTGGCGGCGCGCGTCTGCGGGTTCAGCACCGGATCGATCGTGGCGACCGCGCCGCGAAACGGCTGATCGGGATAGGCAGCGGCGACGGCGACGATCGCCTGCCCCGGCTGAACCTGCGCCAGCAATGTCTCAGGCACGGTAAAGTCGAGCTTGATCCGGCTGATGTCGCTGATCGTCGCAATTTCGGTCCCCGCACCGACCACCGCGCCGGCGGAGATGTTGCGGAGCGAGACCCAGCCGCCGAACGGCGCGCGCACCACGCGATCGCCGATCGCCGCACGTGCCTCGGCCGCCTGGGCATTGGCCTGCCCGGCAAGCGCGGTCTGTGCATCGACGGCGCTGCGCGTCGCAAAGCCGCGGCTACGCAGTTCTTCGAGCCGGTTGAGCTGCTGCTGCGCCTCCCGCGCGCGGGCCTGTGCCTGGGCGAGCTGGGCATTTTGCTGCCCGGCCTCAAGCACCGCAACCACCTGCCCCCGGCTGACGAACGCGCCATCGTCGAAATTGAGGCGCACGATCCGTTGCGTCACCGGCGCGGTCAGCGTGACCTGTTCATTGGCGCGGGCAGTGCCGACCGCATCGATGCGCTCGACAAAACGTGCCGACTGGACCGCCCCCAGAGACACCAGCGGCGGTTCACGCCCCTTGTTGCGCGCGGCCCCCTCGTCGCCGCAGGCAGACAGTGCTGCGGCCGACGCCGCGAGGATGAGGATCATTCGCATCAGGAAAGCGCGCTACGTTCACCGGCAGGTTTACACAAGCCTTCCGACCTATTTGTCGCAAAACTGTGTCAACGCCACGGTTGCACAGCAGAAAACGCATCCTCTTCCTTTCGGACAAGCGAAGGGCCGGAGTCGCGCCCGACCCCGGCCCCGTCGCCATCCAGCCGGGGTCCCGCTTTACAGCGGAATCACGCTGACCGACTTGCCCACGCTTTTGCGTACCGCGTCGAAGTCATCGAAGTCGCGCTTTGCCGCGACGACCGCGACCATGTCGCTCGGGCTCTGCATGATCTTGCCCAGCAAAGTCTTCAGCAGCGCCGGGTTTTCCAGATACGGGTTGATCGCATTGGCAAAGGCAAAAGCAGCGCGCTTTTCCTCGGCGCTATCGGCCTGGGCGACCAGAGTCTGCAATTCCTTCGACCAATCGACTTTATCGAACGCTTCCATCGTCATTCCCTCCATCTTCGACGTTACACAGGCTCAAGTTCGAAACGCGCCATCTGACGCACCACCCGTCCAGGGCATTGCAACATGGGCAAAGCGGGCTGCGGCATGGCAAGATTGGCCGGATCAACGCGCTCAAGATCGTTGCCGAACAGCGGCAGATCGGCGCGCGGTTCATCCGGCGACACGAACACTTCATGTTCGGAGCGGCAATAGAGGTCGGCGTCCGAACGGAAGCGATAGGCGATGCCCGGTTCGATGACATAGCTGACCCGCGGATCGCAGGTCAGCGTTACCGAAACCGCCGCCCCGAAACTGTCCGATCCGGGACGCAGGTCAAGCGTGTCCAGCCGGACACTGCCCCCCTCATTCGTCAGCAGGCTGTACCATTTGCGCGTGCGACGATGGACGAAGAGCGTTGAATCCGCGTCATTGCCGCGCCCCGCCGGCAGTCGCAGCACATCGGCCACCCCGGAGTCGGTATTGGGCACCAGCGTCCAGGACGCCTTGCCGGTAATCGCATAGCGCGAGCGGCGCGCAGCCACGCCCGGCACCCCTTCGACGGCAGCCAGTACCGGCGCCAGATCGCGCCCTTCCTGGTCCCAGGCATTTTCCTGGAACATCACATATTGTTCGGTCCCGCCGACGCGCAGCTTGAACCGTGTCGAATAGGCCTTGGGTTCGCCCAGCACCGCCTGAGACAGCCGCGTCATATATTCATGGAGACTGTCAGGCAGGCGATGCGGGTTGACCTCCACCACTGGCGGTTCTTCCCCATCGCGCAATACCGACACCAGATCGTTGTTGACGTTCCAGTGCGGGTTGTTCTCGGCCGAATACCAGAGCGGCTCGTCGCGCGTAACGATGCCGGCAAGCCCGTCAAATGTATGGGCGATCCCCCGCTCGATAATCAGCCGCCGCGCCGGACTGGCGTGGAAGCGGGCGTGGACGCGCTTGTGCAAGGTCGGGCTGCCCGCGCGGCAATCGATGAAATAGCCGTCGATGATCCGGTCCGGCGGTCCGAAAAAGGTCAGCCGGTCATCCTGGCCGATATGAATACCGGAGGTGGAATAGGCGAATTCCGGACCGTGTGTCACAAAGTCTGACACCAGCGGCCCCGCGCTCGACGCGATCTTCAGATCGAACCAGCCGGGGTCAACGTCGAGCGGCATGACCGTGTTGGCCGCAAAGTACAAACCGTCGATTCCCAGCCCGACATCATGGCTGTCCCGGTCGATCACGCGCATGGTCGCCTTCCCCGTTAACGGCGCGCATCAACCGTGTCGCGATCACAGGGGATCGCGATCATACGCGCTCAATTGCCTACAGGATCTTCGGGCAGCGTCCACACCACAGCGCTGCGCCAGCAGCATGCCTTGCCAGGCCGCAGCGGATCAAGCGGGGGACTGATCCGACACGGAGCATTCGCGATCCATTTCGGAGTGGCCGTATCAGTCCGCCGCAAAGCCGAAGGGCGAAACCCCGGCCTCACGTTCATTGACCAGCATCGCGCGGCCGGTTGGCGGCGCGCTGCGCTGCGGGCATTCGCGCGTACAGGCGCGGCAGCCCAGACCCGCCGGCACCGCCTCTCCGCCGAAGTCGAGCCCGCGTGCGGCGGCAAGCCCCGTCGCCGCATCCGCCGCCAGCCCGAGCGTCACGACGAAGCGCGCGCGCACCGCCCCGGCCCAGCCGCCCGGCGGGGCGACGCAGCGCGAACTGGTGAACCAGCGCGAGCCGTCCTCGAGCTGCACCAGCTGCACGATCCGCTCGTCGGGCCGGGCAAAGGCGGCATAGGCGTCGAGCAGCGGGCATGGCACGGCGGATTCGACCAAAGGCGATCCGCTGGCCCCGGCAAAGCGTTTCGACACCTGGCCCGCGCGGTCGATCCGCAGCATGAAGAAGGGCAGCCCGCGCGCACCGACACGCTGCAACGTGGTCAGCCGGTGCGCGACCTGTTCCGCGCTTGCCCCGAAGCGGCGGCGCAGCAGTTCGAGGTCATAGCCGGTCGCCTCGCACGCGCGCAGGAAACGGGCATAGGGCATCATCACCGCTGCAGCGAAATAGCCCGCGAGATGGCGGCGATAGAGCCGTTCGGCGACGCGGTCGGCGAAGCCGGCGCCGCGTACCAGCGCGTCGATCTCGGTCCGCGCCTCGCTCGCCAGCTGACGTGCGAGCGCGAAGACGCGGCTGGGCGGATCGAGCGCTTCGGAGAGTTGCAACTGGCGCGCGTGGAGGTCGAGGCGGACGCGCAATCCGGCGAGTACCTCAATCGGCAGGACGCGGATCGACAGCTGGTGCTTGACCCGCAGCCGCTCCGCCATCGCACCGAACGGGTCGCTTGATGCGATGCGGAGTTCGTCGGCGAGTGTTTCGGCGGCGGCGTCGAGATCGGCGAAATGGTTGCGCCAGCGTTCGACCTCGCGCCGCACCGCCACGCCCGGATCCTCGGCATCGCCGGTCGCCACAGTGCCGCCAGCGCCGATCCGGTCATAGGCACGCGCAAACGCCTCAGCACCACCGGGTGCTCCGGCGAGCCATTCGGTCAGTTCGCTGCGGTCGATTTCGATATCCGCGAACAGCGGATCAGCGAGGCGGCGGCGCATCGCCTCCTCGCCCCCGCCCGGCTCGCCCGCCGCGAGGGTGCGCGGATCGAAGTCGAACACCTGCGCGAGGCCGAGCATCAGCGTGGCGGACAGCGGCCGCTGGTTGCGCTCGACCAGGTTGAGATAGCTGGCGGAGACGCCCAGCATCTCGGCCATCGCCGCCTGGGTCAGCCCCTGCCCGCGCCGGAGCCGGCGCACCGCATGCCCCGCGAACAATTTACGCTCAGCCATGTCCTGCAGCCCCTGATCTTGCCACGTCCGACCCAATCGGTGGATGTCAATTATTTACATAACATCAAATCACCTGTCCTGCGCAAGCGACAGAGTGACCGTAGCGTGAGGTTACAGGGCCTGCCAGCGCGACAAAATGAGAGTCATACAGACTGCACAGCAATTTACAGGAGCAAGCCGATGAAGACCCCTGAACCCGCCTCCGCCCGCCCGGTCTTCTCGACCGCCGACTTCGCCCTGCTCAAGGAAGCGGTCGCCGAGTACACCCGCAAGATCGCCGACGACCCCCGATCGGTCCAGTTCGCCAACCTCTATCACCGCCTCGGCCGCCTCGGCTGACGCGAACCCGTTTCCTGGGGAGGAACGATGCCCGCCGGGGAAACCTGGCGGGCATTTGCGTCTCTGTTTTGGCCCTGCTAATCCCTCGATTCGAAAATAGGGTATGGAGCAGGATCGCCGGATATGAGCCTCGACGCCGAGACATTCGACGCATTGATCGATACGGTACGGCGATTTGTTGCCGAGCGGCTGCGCCCGCTGGAGGCGGAGGTGGAAGAGGCCGACGCAATCCCGGCGCAGATCGTCGAGGAGATGAAAGCGATGGGCCTGTTCGGCCTGTCGATCGCCCAGGACTATGGCGGGCTGGGCCTGACGATGGTCGAGGAATGCCGCGTCGCGCTCGAATTCGGGCGGACAACGCCGGCGTTCCGCTCCGCCTTCGGCACCAATGTCGGCATCGGCTCGCAAGGTCTGGTGATGGCCGGGACGCCCGAGCAGAAGGCGCAGTGGCTGCCGAAGATCGCGACCGGCGAGATCGTCACCAGCTTTGCGCTGACCGAGCCCGATGTCGGCAGCGACAGCGGCGCGGTGAAGGCCCGCGCGGTGCGCGAGCCCGGATCGGGGTCCGGGCCAGGCGGCGACGTCTATCGCCTGTCCGGTACCAAGCGCTACATCACCAATGCCGACAAGGCGTCGCTGTTCACGGTGATGGCGCGCACCGGCGACGAACCCGGCGCGCGCGGCGTTTCCGCCTTTCTTGTCCCCCGCGACCTGCCCGGCGTGTCGATCGGCGAGCCCGAGAAGAAGATGGGACAGAAGGGCGCGAAGGTTGCCGATGTCCACTTCGACGATGTCCCCGTCCCCGTCGCCAACCGGCTGGGCGAAGAGGGTGAGGGATTCAAGATCGCGATGCGCGTGCTCGACCGCGGGCGGCTGCATATCAGCGCGGTCTGCGTCGGCATGGCCGAACGGCTGATCGCCGACTGCGTCGCCTATGCCACCGAGCGCAAGCAGTTCGGCAAGCCGATTGCCGAGCACCAGCTGATCCAGGCAATGATCGCCGACAGCAAGACCGAGGCGCTGGCCGCCCGCGCGCTGGTGCTCGAAACCGCCGCCGCCAAGGATGCGGGCAAGGACGTGGTGATGGAAAGCGCGGCGGCGAAGCTGTTCGCCACCGAAATGGTCGGCCGCGTCGCCGACCGCGCGGTGCAGATCTTCGGCGGCGCGGGCTATATCGCCGATTACGGGATCGAGCGGCTGTATCGCGATGTGCGCTTGTTCCGCATCTATGAAGGTACCAGCCAGATCCAGCAGCTGATCATCGCGCGGGAGACGATCAAGCGCGGCGGCTGACGACACGGGAGAGAGACATGGACACCAGCAAATTCTTCGACCTGACCGGCAAGGTCGCGCTCGTCACCGGCGGGAGCCGCGGCATCGGCAAGATGATCGCCGAGGGCTTCATCGCGCAGGGGGCGAAGGTCTATATCTCGTCGCGCAAGGCCCCGGCCTGCGAGGAAGCCGCCGCCGAACTCGGGCCGAACTGCATCCCGATCCCGATGGATGTTTCGAGCGTCGAGGGCTGCAAGGCGCTCGCCGCCGCGCTGGCGGAGCGCGAACCGCATCTCGACATCCTCGTCAACAATGCCGGCGCGGCATGGGGCGTCGAGTTCACCGAATTCCCGGAGAGCGGCTGGGACAAGGTGATGGACCTCAACGTCAAATCACCCTTCTTCCTGACCCAGGCGCTGCACGATCTGCTCAAGGCGCGTGCCAGCCATGACGCGCCGTCCAAGGTGATCAACATCACCTCGATCGACGGACTGCGGCTCAATCCGTGGGAGACCTATAGCTATCACGCCTCCAAGGCGGCGCTGATCTATCTGACCAAGCGCATGGCGGCGCGGCTGATCCGCGACGGGATCATCGTCACCAGCCTTGCCCCCGGTGCCTTTGCCAGCGAGATGAACCGCGCCGCGCGCGACCATGGCGACG
>CAYMUJ010000088.1:0-9837 GCA_964393565.1 uncultured Stakelama sp.
GCAGCGTGCAGGCGCTGCTGGGCGAGCGGGGGCTGAAGGTCGAGCGGGTGGTGTACTAAGCCCATTCCTCCCCTGAGCTTGTCTCAGGGGAGGGGGACCGCCGGCGAAGCCGGTGGTGGAGGGGCGGCCGCGCAGACGGCCGTAAACAGCTCGGCAAATTCCGCCCTCTCCGGGGCGGCCCCTCCGTCAGCGCTGCGCGCTGCCACCTCCCCCAGCGAGCTGGGGGAGGAATGGGATGGACTTTCCCCCTCCCCTCGCCTATAGGCGCGCGCTTCCGGTCAGGGTCATCCCTGGAGGCCTGGGCGGAATTGGAAACACTTTAGCGCATTGGAACGACATATGAGCGACACGCTTACGCTGTCGGCCGAGACGCGCGACCGGGTTGGCAAGGGAGCCTCCCGGGCGCTGCGTCGTGAAGGCCGCGTCCCCGCCGTGATCTATGGCGACAACAAGGAACCGACGAGCATCCATCTGGACGAGCGCGCGCTGCTCAAGGCGCTGCACACCGGCCAGTTCATGGACTCGATCATCCTGATCGAAGGTCTGGGCGGCGAAGCCGTGCGCACCGTCGCGAAGGACGTCGCACTCGACGTCGTGACCGAGCGCCCGGTTCATATCGACTTCCTGCGCTTCAACGGCGAGCTGTCCGCGGACTGAGTCGCTGCCGGTGGTGCGCGCCGCCCGTGACGGGTTCGCGCGCCGCCCGATACGCTGTACCGACGCCCCTGCACCCCGGTGCGGGGGCGTTTGTCGTTGCGGAGAGATAGAATGACGCAGCTCTGGGTTGGCCTTGGCAATCCCGGCCCCGATTATGCGATGAACCGGCACAATGTCGGCTTCATGGCGGCCGACGCCATTGCCGAAGTGCATGGCTTTTCCGCGCCGGCGAAGAAATTTCAGGGCTGGCTGCAGGAAGGGCGGATCGGCGGGACCAAGATCCTGCTGCTCAAGCCCGCGACGTACATGAACGAAAGCGGCCGCGCGATCCGCGCCGCGCTCGACTTCTACAAGCTGGAGCCTGAGGCGGTCACGGTGTTCCATGACGAACTCGACCTCGCGCCGTTTCAGGTCAAGGTAAAGCGCGGCGGGGGCGCGGCGGGGCAGAACGGCATCCGCAGCGCGATCGCGCATATCGGCGCGGAGTTCCGCCGCGTCCGCATCGGCATCGGTCATCCGGGGCACAAGGACCGCGTCACCGGCTATGTCCTCGGCAACTATGCCAAGGCGGAGATCGAGGATCTGTCCGACCTGCTCGGCGCGATTGCGGCGGAGGCGGAGTGGCTGGCCAAGGGCGATGATGCGCGCTTCATGAACGACATCGCGCTGCGCCTGCAACGGCCTTGAGTGGACACAAAAAAGGCCGGGTTTCCCCGGCCTTTTTCATTGTTCGGGACGCGCGGCTTATGACGCGACGTTCTTCTTGCCGACGACCACGCCGACCGCGCGGCTGTCGCCCGCAGCCACCGTGCCGCTGATCGCGAAGCTGATGCCGATTTCACCCGCCTGCGAACCATAGGCCAGGCCCTGGAAGGTGCCGCCCGCAGTGCTGCCCGGGCCGAAGCTGCCGGTGAACTGGTTGCTGCCCACCGGGATCGCGCCGGTGCCGGTGAAGGTGCCATAGGTGACGTTGCCGCCGCTGGTGATCCGTTCAAGGTTCAGCGTCAGCGTGACCAGACCGGTCGCATAGTTGATCGACAGCGTGGCAGTGCCGCCCAGCTTGTCGACCGCGGTTGCGCCCGCCGTCGGCGACACCACCGAACGCCCGGCAATCCGCACCGTATAGGTCGCGGTGCCGGTGGTCGGCATGTCGGTGGTTACGGTCGGATAGCCCATCACGCCATAGGTGATCCGCTTGGCCCCCGCCGTGCTGTCACCGCGCCACCAACCGGCATAGCTGGTGCGGGTCAGCGCCAGCGCTGTATCGGACGTCACCTGACCATTGACGGTGTTGTTGAGCAGATCGAGCTGGGTGAAAAAGCCCGGCGTGGTCGGCGCCGTCGTTTCACGCAGCACATATTCGGTGTTTGCCGACGCGGGCGGGGTCAGCAGGTCGGCGCCGGTGAAACGCGATTCCTCGGCATTCTCACGCACCACGATCTCAGTGGTCGCACTTGCCGTGAACGTGCCCTGCAGCGCCAGACGGACGCGATTCGAATACGCCTCGGTACCCGCAGCGCCCAGTGTGACCGGACCGGCGACATCGCCGGTATAGCTGGTCGCGGCGCTGACGGTGAAGAACTCACTCGCGCTGCCCGCTGCCAGCGGAAGCGCGGCATAGGTCGGGGTGGGAGTCGGTGTCGGCGTCGCGCTGGACGAGGAGGTCGGCGTCGGAGTCGGCGTGGTATCGTCGCCGCCACTGCAGCCGGCTACGACCAGGACAACTGCGGTGCTGGCAATCAGGATGGAACGGCGAATCATACTGCGACTCCTGTAACGTGGCCGTCTGGAAGGCGCGCGGCGCCTGTACCGTGGATGAACGGGCCGCATTTCCGCGACCATCTCGGGTAATGCGGTAGCGTGACCGGACGCGAAACGGAAGAGCGCCGGTGCGCGATTCGCCGCACCGGCGCTCTTCCTGCGTCAGTTACCCAGATCGCGCAGCAATCCGCGCAGCTGCTGCACCTTGCCGTACCGCTCGGCAGGATTGAGCCCGGCCATCGGCCCGACACCCCCGAACTCCGCCCCGCTCTGAAGGCAGGTCGTGACCTGTGCCAGCGCCTGGGTGCGGGCACCCTGGGTAAACTTGTTGTCGATCTGATCCTTCACCGCCCAGTCGAGATAGGCATCGAGCCCGGCCTTGGACAGCTCGGGCTTGGGCGACTCGGCCGGAATCACCTGATCGCCCAGCGTCTTTTCGATCATCCCGCGATAATAGGTCAGGAATGGCCCGGCACCGCCCGCCACGGATCTGGGCACCGGGCTGTCGAGCAGCCGCTGTTGCCACTTGATCGCAGCATAGCAGCGGACATTGACCGCCAGCTTGTCCTGAAGATCGCGCGCCTTGCGCTTCTCGGCGGCCTTGGCCTTGGCTTCGGCGGCGGCCTGTTCCTGCGCGCCATTGTCGCCGCATGCAGCGAGCGCGATCAGCGCCAGTGGCGCCAGGATTGCGAATGTCTTCATGGACTTGATGTCCTCCCCTGTTCGTCGGTCGCGCGACTTTGACGCCGTGCCGCGCGCTGTCAACCGCGGGTGGTGGCGGTCCCGACTATCCTCCCCCGCCGGGGGAGGATTATGGGGTTCGTCAGACGCGCCGCTTGCGTCGCCCTCGCGTCCATGCTGTGCGGGCGGGATGACGATCAAGACGCTGTTCGCCACCCGCTTTTCGCAAACCGAGCTCGACGACGCCGCGTTGCTCGCCGAACTGGCCGATGCCTGCCGCGACCTTGCCGAGCAGGACCGCGCGGGCCAGCGCTGGTCGAAGGATCATGGCTATCGCGGCTATACCAGCTACGCCTCGCTCGACGATCTGCCCGACCGCGACCCGCGTTTTGCCGATCTGGTCCGCCACCTCAACCGCCATGTCGCCCGCTTTGCCGATGCCTGCGCGCTCGACCTGTCGCGCAAGCTCAGGCTCGACAGCCTGTGGGTGAATATCCTCAAGCCCGGCGGCACCCATTCGGGCCATATCCACCCGCACAGCGTGGTTTCGGGCACCATCTATGTCGAGGTCCCGCCGGGCGCGGGCGCGCTCAAGCTGGAGGATCCGCGCCTGCCCATGCTGATGGCCGCCCCGCCCCGCCGCCCCGACGCGCCGGAGGAGCTGCAGACGTTCGTCTATGCCCAGCCCGAGCCGGGCAGCATCTTTCTGTGGGAAAGCTGGCTGCGGCATGAGGTGACGCCGCACACCGGCAAGGGCGAGCGGATCAGCGTCAGCTTCAACTATCGCTGAGGCTCTGGCCTTTTGCCTGTCTCCGGCGTATCTGCGCGCCTTTCCCGGATCACAGGACCAAGAGACCCATGGGCTTTCGCTGCGGCATTGTCGGCCTGCCGAACGTCGGCAAATCGACGCTTTTCAACGCGCTGACGCAGACTGCGGCGGCGCAGGCGGCCAACTACCCCTTCTGCACGATCGAGCCGAATGTCGGCAATGTCGCGGTGCCCGACGACCGGCTGGACGCGCTGGCGAAAATCGCCGGGTCGCAGAAGATCATCGAGACGCAGCTCGGCTTTGTCGACATCGCCGGCCTGGTGCGCGGCGCGAGCAAGGGCGAAGGCCTGGGCAACCAGTTCCTCGGCAATATCCGTGAGGTGGACGCGATCGTCCATGTCCTGCGCTGTTTCGAGAATGACGACATCCAGCATGTCGACAACAAGGTCGATCCGATCGCCGACGCCGAGACGGTCGAGACCGAGCTGATGCTGTCGGACCTCGAAAGCCTCGAAAAGCGCGTACCGAACCTGCAGAAAAAGGCGGCACAGGGCGACAAGGAAGCCAAGATCGCCGCATCCGTGCTGGGCAAGGCGCTGGACCTGCTGCGCGAGGGCAAGCCCGCGCGGCTGGTCGAGCCGAATGACGCGGAAGAAGAGCGTGTGCTGAAGCAGGCGCAGCTGATCACCGCCAAGCCGGTGCTCTATGTCTGCAACGTCAATGAAGAACATGCCGCCGACGGCAATGACTATTCGGCGCGGGTGTTCGAAAAGGCCAAGGCCGAGGGCGCGCAGGCCGTGGTCGTGTCCGCCGCGATCGAGGCCGAGATCGCAACCATGCCCGCCGAGGAACGCGGCGAGTTTCTGGCCGAGCTGGGTCTGACCGAAACCGGCCTCGCCCGCGTGATCCGCGCGGGCTATTCGCTGCTCCAGCTGCTGACCTTCTTCACCGTGGGGCCGAAGGAAGCACGCGCCTGGACCACCCATGTCGGGGCCAAGGCGCCGCAGGCGGCGGGCGAGATCCACACCGATTTCGAACGCGGCTTCATCCGCGCCGAAACGATCGCGTTCGACGATTACGTCAAGTTCAACGGCGAAACCGGCGCGCGCGACAACGGCAAGCTGCGGTCGGAAGGCAAGGAATATGTCGTCCAGGACGGCGACGTGATGCTGTTCCGGTTTAACGTCTGATCCACCGGGAAACTCCCCTCCCTGAAAGGGAGGGGTCGGGGGTGGGTGCGCGCGTCTGCGCGCCCAAATGACTCCAACAGACAGTCCGACAGAAAGCGGCAAGCGAGGCATCGAGCCTCGCGTGCCGCTAACCCACACCTAACCCCTCCCTTACAGGGAGGGGAATCAAGGGGTTGGACTTGCGTGCCTCAACCCAAATACCGTTTCCGCCGCTCTGCGCTGGCCAGCATCACGACCAGGGTCGCGATGACGAGCAGCCCCGCGACGATGGTCGCGGTGGCGATTGCGTCATGCACCTGCCCTGCTTTCTGATGGATCGCGAACAGCGCCCACAGGAACGGGATCGGATACCACGGGTTGCCGCCGGTGCCGACCAAAGCCGCCGCGACGATCACGCCGCCGACGATCAGGATCGCCGCCGAGATCAACGGCGCAGGTGCGGGCAGCACGATGCCGTGGAAGTTGAGCGCAGCGGCGATGTTGACGATCGTCGCGGCGGTCAGCCAGCCCGCCAAGGCGCTGAGCGGCAGCACCACCGCCAGCCGCTCGGCGAGGGTGAAGGTCGCGGTGCTGGCGAAGACGCGCAGGATCGCCAGTAGATTGACCAGCGTGAAGACGATGATCAGCACCGACGGGAAGCCGAGGCTGAACAGCTGGGTGTAGGTCACCCACAGCGCGTTGCCGAGCACGGCGAGCGCGAAATGCCAGCCGATCCGGCGCACCAGGTCGCTGTCGCGGTGGCGCGGCAGCAGCTGGTACACGACATAGACCAAGGTGCCGAAATAGAGCGGTCCCCAGATCGCGAACGCCCAACCGGCCGGCGTGATCAGCGTCTGCGTATCCGCCGATTGTTCGCCGACCGGGTTGCCGATCCCGATTGCGGGCAGCAGCGGGGCGAGGATCTGGGCGAGCGCGAAGACGAGCGCGGCGATGGCGCGCATGCGGCTGTTCGGGGCGGATGTGGTCTGGGTCATGGTCCGAGAACCTAACCGCCCGAAAATGGTTCCGCTAGTGAAACGCCCAGCGGAAGGTCTTGGCGATGGCCAGCGTCGATCCGCGCACCAGCGGCAGCGCGACGACCGGGCGTTGCAGCCCATGCATCGCGCGCGCCCAGTCGGGTAGCAGATCGACCGCTGCGGCAAAGATCGCCGCCTGTGCCGGGGCCATCGCCAGATTGGGCGCGGGGTGGTCGAGCAGGAAGCGCGCGACTTCGCGGGTGCGGTCATCGACCAGCAGCTGCGGGCGCATCGCGGTGATCAGCCCCTCCGCCTCGAACCGGCTGCGCGGGACCGGGTCAGCGCCCAGCGCCTCCGCCACGCGCGCGGTTTCGGCGTAATAGACATCCTCCTCCGCCCGGCTGACCGGCACGCCATAGCGCTGCCACGCGGCGAGGAAGCTCCACATCTCGGTCACGTGCACCCAGGCGAGCAGTTCGGGATCGTCGGCGCGATACGGCGTGCCATCAGGGAGCGTGCCGCCGATCCGCGCATGCACCTCGCGCACTTTGGCGATCGAGGCCTCGGCGATGCTGCGTTCGGCATAGGTAGTTTCGGCGATGAAGCGCGCGGTGCGACGCAGGCGGCCGAGCATGTCCTTGCGGAACGCGCTATGGTCCCACACGCCCGCCAGCACCGCCGGGTGGAGCATCTGCAGCAGCAGCGACGCGACGCCGCCGACCATCATCGTGGTGACGTCGCCATGGACGCGCCACGTGACGCTGTCGCGCGCGAACAGCGCATCGTCGCTGCGCGTGACCGGTGCCTCGCCCTTGTTCTGGTCGTTGAACGTCGCACGGACGACGCCGATCAGGCGCTTGCGCAGTCCGGCGGCGAGATCGGGGGGTGGCATGGCGTGAAGCTAGGTTGTCGCGGGGCGCGCGGCAATGCTAGTGCGGCGGGGTGATCTTCCGGCTGCTCATCCTGCTGGCCCTCGTGCTCGGCACCGTCCCCGCCCCGGCGGCGGCGGCACCGGCGTGCCACGACATGGCCGAGATGGCGATGCCGATGGAGCATGAGGTCCCTGCTCCGCAGCCTGAGAAGGCTCCGGCGATGGGCAAGACGCTGTGCGTCGGCTGCATCGCGCCGTCGACGATGCGCGCCGCGTCGGTGGCCACGCCGATGCCGTTGATCGCGCGTCATGATGCGATCGGCCCCGCCCGCGCGATGACGAGCGCGCTGCTGACGCCCGAGCCACCCCCTCCGCGCGGATGATCGACTGCGGGGCCTGACCCCGCTTCCCGATCATTCACGGAGTTATGACAATGACCTATCGAACGACGTTCGCCGCCATGCTGGCGGCGACGGCGCTGCCCGTTGCGGCGGCAGCGCAAGAGCACGACCACCACACGCCCGCCCCTGCCCCCGCTCCGGCCAAGGCGGAGCATCAGCACCACGGCGCGCACGAAGCGGCCGACGCGCCCAAGCCCAACGCCCAGATCGCGTCGGGCACCGCCCTGCTCCCCGCCGCCGAGGGTGGTCAGCATGGCGGGCTGCACGCCATGGCCGGCGACTGGATGCTGATGGCGCATGGCTATGCCTGGGGCGCGGTGACCAGCCAGGGCGGCCCGCGCGGCGACGACATGGCGTTCGTCCAGACCATGGGCATGGTCACCGCCAGCCGCCCGCTGAGCGATGCCGCGCGGGTCGAGCTGCGCGGCATGCTCAGCCTCGACCCGCTGATGGGCAAGCGCGGCTATCCGAACCTGTTCGCGGCGGGGGAGACCGCGAATGGCCGCGCATTGGTCGACCGCCAGCATCCGCACGATTTGTTCATGGAGCTTGCCGCGCGGGTCGAGCTCGATGTCGCCCCCGGCGCCACCGCCTTCCTATATGGCGGCCCGGTCGGGGAGCCGGCGCTCGGCCCGCCCGCCTTCATGCACCGCCGCTCGGCGCGGTATCAGACGATGTCGCCGATCGCGCATCACTGGTTCGACTCCACGCACATCACCTATGGCGTGGTCACGGCGGGCGTGCGCACGCGCCCGTTCCAGCTTGAGGCATCGGTGTTCAAGGGCCGCGAGCCGGATGAGGAACGCTGGGGCTTCGATGCCATCAAGCTCGATTCGTGGAGCCTGCGCGCGACTTTCACCCCTTCCCCCAACTGGGCGGTGCAGGTCAGCCATGGCCGGCTCGAAAGCCCCGAGGCACTGCACGGCGGCAATGACGAGGCGCGTACCACCGCCAGCGTGCATTATGCGCGCGGCGGCCTGTCCGCGACGCTCGCCTGGTCGGCCAAGAACCGCATCCCGGGCGATACGCTCAGCGCCTGGGTGGCGGAGGCGAACTGGGACATCGACGCGCGCCACAGCATCTTCGGCCGCGCCGAACTGGTCCGCAATGACGAGCTGTTCCCCGAGCACAGCCACCCGCTGCACGATCAGCCGTTTCGCGTCGCGCGGTTCGAGGGCGGTTATGCCTATCGCATCCCGGTGGCGGACACGGTGACGCTGGCGCTGGGCGGATCGGTCGCGGCTTATGCCAAGCCCGATGCGCTCGATCCCTATTACGGGAAGAGCCCGGTCAGCGGCACGGCCTTCGCCAAGCTGTCGCTCGGCAACTGACCGGTTGGAGGGGCAGGTGTGCGCATCTGCCCCCTTGCCAAGATCCAGTTTCGGATAGAAACTGATTGCATGATCTATTTCGAGGACCTGACGGTCGGGGACAAGGCCAGCTTCGGCTCCTATTCGGTCACACGCGAAGAGGTGCTGGAGTTCGCGCAGAAATACGACCCCCAGCCCTTTCACCTGTCCGATGAAGCCGCGGCGCAGACGCATTTCGGGCGGCTCGCGGCGAGCGGCTGGCACACCGCCGCGATGACGATGGCGATGCTGGTCGAGCAGATGAAGGTCCGCCCGACCGCCAGCCTCGGCGCGGCGGGGATCGATGAGTTGCGCTGGATCAAGCCGGTCTTCCCCGGCGACACGCTGCGCTGCGAAACGGAATTGCTGGAAAAGCGCGAGTCGGAGAAGCGCCCGGAAATGGGCCGCACCCGATCGCGCATGCTGGTGTTCAACCAGCATGACGAGCCGGTGCTGAGCTTCATCGCCAACGCGATCGTCGCGCGGCGGGCGGTGGGATCGTAATCCATCCTCCCCCTGGCGGGGGAGGACTACAAAGCCTCAATGCCCCGGAAACGCCACCAGCGCGGTCACATGGATGCCCTCGGCGCGCAGTGCGTCGGCGCCACCAAGGTCGGGCAGGTCGATGACGAACGCTGCCTGCGTCACCACCGCCCCCACCTTGCGCAGCAAGCGCACCGCCGCACGCGCCGTACCCCCGGTCGCGATCAGATCGTCGATCAGCAGGACGCGCGCTCCGGGGACGACCGCATCGGCGTGGATCGCAATGCGGTCCGTGCCGTACTCAAGCGCATAATCTTCCGCCACTGTCGCGCCGGGCAGCTTCCCGTCCTTGCGCACCAGTAGCGTCCCCGCCCCCAGCGCCAGCGCGATGGGCGCGGCGAAGATGAAGCCGCGCGCCTCGATCCCCGCGACCAGATCGACCGGGCCGTCCACCGCCTCGACGATCCGCTCCACCGCGCGGGCAAAGCCGGCGGCGTCGAGCAGCAGCGTGGTGATGTCGCGGAACATGATCCCCGGCTTGGGGAAGTCGGGGATAGTGCGGATCAGCACGGCGAGATCATCGTTGGTCGGGGTCACGGCATCGCTTTCAAGAAAACGGCCCGGGAATCGCTTCCCGGGCCGCTGGAGAAAAGTTCGGGCGGACCTTAGTCCTTCACGTTCCGCCAGATCTGCTTCTTCGCGCCATAGGCCAGGAAGCA
>CAYMUJ010000089.1:0-8348 GCA_964393565.1 uncultured Stakelama sp.
CGAGCTGCGGCTCCTGCTCCAGATAGCCGACGGTGATGTTCTCACCCGGCCATGCCTCGCCGCTGAAATCCTTGTCGATACCGGCCATGATCTTGATCAGGGTCGACTTGCCCGCGCCGTTCGGGCCGACGATGCCGATCTTCGCGCCCTGATAGAATTGCAGGTTGATGTTGCTCAGCACCGGCTTTTGCGCGCCGGGGAAGGACTTGGTCATGTCCTTCATGACAAATGCGTATTGGGCGGCCACTTATGGTCTCCGAAAAATCGAACGAACGGGTCTGGGATCGACGCGCGATGTAGCGACGGCGCGCCGCCAACGCAATCAGCGCAGCCAGCGCACCATCGCGGGATAGACCGGCGCCCCCTCCGGCACTGCCCCCGGGCCGTGCGCCATCCCCGCCGCGACCAGCTCGGGCAACCCGATATAGAGGCCCAGCGCATAGTTGCGCGCCAGCCCCGATCCGCCCCCGTGATAGCCACCGTCATGGAACACGATTCCGGGATCGATCCCGATCGCGATCGCCGCCGCATAGGACCACGCCATCGCCGCCAGTTCGAGGCCGCTGTCGTCGGGCACATCCCCGCCGCGCGCCTCGGCCGGCATCACCGCGATATGCCCGGCCTCGTGCAGGATATCGCCCGGCCATTGCAGGCGCGCGCGATCATACACCACCGCTCCGCCGATCACCGCCACCGCCGGCAGGAACGAATCGCCAGCCACCGCGCCTTCACGCACCGGAATCCCGATCCGCTCCACGAACGCGACGATCCGGTCGAACACATCTGCATCACCCGCCATGCGACGGGTCTAACCGGCTTTTTCCCATGCGCCAGATATTTGGGCCGATGACGAATGCGTTTCGCGACTTTAGGACTGTCGCATGACCCATCGCCTCACCCGCCTCGCCCTCGCGACTGCCCTGGTCGCGCTCCCCGCCACCGCCTACGCGCAAGCCATGGACCCGGCTGCGCTCCGCGATGCGGCGCTGAAGGACGATCTGGCCTATGAGATCACCGAAGGGCTGACCACCGAAGTCGGCCCGCGCCTCGCCGGGACCGAGGCGGAGGCACGCGCCCGCGCCTGGGCGCTCAAAAAGCTGACCGCGCTCGGCTTCAGGAATGTCCGCAGTGAACCGTTCCAAATGAAAACCTGGGTCCGCGGCGTCGAAACGCTCGAAGTGCTCGCCCCCTTCCCCCAGCCGCTGCACCTGACCGCGCTCGGCAATTCGGGCGCGACCGGCGCGATGGGGCTTGAGGCGGAGATCGTCCATTTCCCCGACCTCGCCGCACTCAACGCCGCACCCGACGGCAGCCTCAAGGGCAAGATCGCCTTTGTCAGCCACAGCATGACCCGCACCCAGGACGGGTCGCAATATGGCGCATTCGGTGCCGTGCGCCGCAGCGGCCCCGCCACCGCATCGCGCAAGGGCGCCGCTGCGATCCTGATTCGCTCGGTCGGGACCGACTATCACCGCAACCCGCATGCCGGCGGGACCAATTTCCCCGACGGTGTCGCGCCGATCCCCGCCGCCGCTTTGTCGCTGCCCGATGCCGAACAGCTGGAACGGATCATCAAGCGCGGCCAGCCGGTGAAGGTCAGGCTGACGCTCACCCCGCGCCAGATCGGCACCACCGAATCGGGCAATGTGATCGCCGAAGTGCCGGGCAGCGACCCCGCCGCCGGCATGGTCGTGGTCGCCTGCCACCTCGACAGCTGGGACCTTGGCACCGGCGCGTTCGATGACGCCACCGGCTGCGGCATCGTTGCCGCAGCCGCAAAGCGGATCCTCGACGCCGGCACGCCGCGCCGCACGATTCGCATCCTGTGGGCCGGGGCGGAGGAAGTCGGCATTTTCGGTGGAGCCGCCTATTTCGATGCTCACAAGCACGAGAATCACGCGCTTGCCGCCGAATCCGACTTCGGCGCAGACCGGATCTGGCGAGTCGATTTCAAACTGCCCGAAAGCGCGGCAGCGGTGGCAGACCGGGTTGCATCGCTACTCGTCCCCCTTGGCATCAGCCGTGGCCGCGAACGCGCAGGCGGCGGCGCGGACGTGGCAGCGCTGGTCGCATCCGGAGTCGCGGGAATCGACCTGCAACAGGATGGCACCCGCTATTTCGACCTGCACCACACCCCGGACGACACGCTCGACAAGGTGGACCCCGCACAATTGCGTCAGAATGTCGCCGCATGGACCGCGATGCTGGCGGTTGTCGCCAACGCGCCTGAGGCAATCGGCCCGGTCAAGTGATGCAGTGCACCATTTTGGCGTGCCGTAAACCTTACTGGCAGATGAATTTCCATTGACGGGCGCGTAACGGGCGCTATTCCGACTAACTCGCACGGCAATCGGGCCGGGGCGAACCGAAATAGCTTTGCTTGGGAGCAAACGAATGAAGAAGATCCTCATCGTCGCTGCCGCGACCGGCCTGATGTCGCTCGCAGCCTGCAACACGCCGGCCGCGAACAACACCGTCGAGAACGTCGCTGCCGACATTGAAAACGCTGGCGAGAACCTTGAAGTGATCAGCGAAAACGCGACCGACGAAGTCGTCGAGAACGCTGGCGACAACATGGAAGTGGCCGCGAACGTCGCTGGCTAATTTCGGTTCTGTATTCCCGAGCCATCCGGCTCCGGTCGAATCGGGAAAGGGCGTCTCTGCGGAGGCGCCCTTTTTTTCTTTCCGGCATTCACAACCGTCACGCCGTCCAGGCTGCCGAACACCGGCCAAATCCGCGCAATCCGCGCGCGGCACCCAGATGACGAAAAACGCGCGCCGCTAGAGCGGTTTCCACCCATTCCGACCCACCACGATTGCCCTGAGCAGCCGCGAGGGGAGAAGCCGTCCGAAGGCCGGGCTGGTTGCCCGGACGAGGGCGGCGACGCTGCCTCGGGGCTGCTCAGGGCAACCCCGAAGGGGCGGGCCCCTTTTGGCCCACTGCCGCGTCGGCAAAGCTGGAAATATCGACATATTCCTGCGCTTCGCCTCCTTGCAGAGGGCCAAAATCGGCTCCGTCGTGGTGCGTCGGAATGGGTGGAAACCGCTCTAGTTCAGAGTCGCTCGACCGCGCGCTCGATCTTGCGCAGCACCGCGCGGTCGCCTGCGGGCGCATCGGCCGCATCCTGCGCCAGCGCCATCAGCCGGACCGCGCCGAAACTCGCCGCCAGCCCTTTCAGACGCAACGCAGCATTACGCCATCCCTCTGGGTTTTCAGCGTTCGACAAGGCATCCAGAGCACGGTTCGCGCTTTCCAGAAACGCACCGCGGAGCTCCGCAATCAGGCCAGGCTCATCGCCCACCGCCGCCGCCAGGGTCGCATCAATTGCACCGGGATCATATGCCATGTCCGACCCTAGATTCCCCGTGCTTAATGAGTGGTTTCACAATGCTATGCGGCGACCGGCGGAATGTGCTAAACCGGGACAATGAACGGGGGAACGAATAAGCTCGGGCCGCGTCCGATCGACGACGAGGACGACGAACTGCTGCTCGTCGAAGAGGCATCGGTGCCGCTTGCCATCCAAGGCGTGCCGGATCTTGCAGACGATGATGCACAGGGCACCCCGCGCGCTTCCTGGCTGGGAGCAACGCTCGCGATCGGGCTTGCCTTGGCATGGATCGCCGGCGCGGGCTGGATGCTGCGCCCCCTGCTCGCCGCTCCTCCGCCTCCGGTCCAACTGGTGCAGCTGATCGCTGCGCTGTGCGTCCCCCCCGCGCTGATCGGTATTCTGTGGCTGCTGGCCCAGCGAAACAGTGCCGCTGAGGCGCGGCGCTTCGGTCGGACAGCACGCGCAATGCGCGACGAAGCGGCCAGCCTGGAACGGGTCGTGGCCACGCTGTCACGCAAGATCGAAGCGAACCGGACCGAACTTGCCAGCCAGACCACCGCATTGATGGCCATGGGCGACCGTGCGGCCGAACAGCTCCGGGCTATTTCCAACGGCATGGCCGCAGAGGCGCGCACCGTCGCCGAAACCGCACAGAAGCTGGTCGACAGCAGCGCATCTGCAGAGAAAAGCGTGGGCATTGTGCTCGCCTCGCTTCCCCGCGCGCATGAGGAAATGACCGGCATGGCCGCGACGCTTGATGCCGCAGGCATGAACGCAAGCGAGCATGCTTCGGCGCTCGATGCCCAGCTTGTTGCCCTTGGGGAACGCGGGCGTGAGGCGGACATTATTGCCGGAGGCGCGGCCCAGCGCCTCGCTGCACATATCGCGCGGATGGAGGCGACGAGCGAAAGTGCCGGAACCAGGCTGGAGGGCGTCGCCGCCAGCATGTCCGAAACCGTCGACGCCATGCTCGACCGCGCCGCCGCTGCCGTGGACGAAGCACGCAAGGGGATTGCGGCACAGGGCGAAGCGATGCTCGCCATGCTCGCCGCCAATCAGGCCTCGCTCGACAAGGCCGGGCGCGACAGCATCGACATGGTCGGCGCACGCATCGGTGAGGTCGAGGAAACGATCGGCCGTATCGCCGACCGGCTGGGTGAGGAACAGACCCGCGTCGACATCCTGCTCGCCTCGGTCACCGGCGGCATCGCCCAGGCCGATGGTCAGCTCGCGTCGCTGCACAGCCACGGCATGGAACGCACCCAGGCGCTGGCCGCGTCGATCAGCGCGCTCGACAGTTCGGCGAGCGCGATGACCGAAACGCTGCGCGACGGCGACGCCACCGCCCGCCGCGTCATCACCACTGCCGAGGAACTGCTCACCGCGCTCGACTCCTCCGCCCGCGAAATGGACGAGACGATGCCCGAGGCGCTGGTGCGGCTTGAGGAGCGGATCGGCGCGACGCGCGGCGTGATCGCCGCGTCGAAACCCGAACTGCTCGCGCTCGTCACCGCTGCCGAAAGCACCCACGACGCGATCGAGGCGATTGCCGACGTCGTCCGCACCCAGCGCGACATGCTGGCCAAGACCCAGGCATCGTTGCTCGAATCGCTCGAAGACGGTCAGGCAAAGACCGCACAGCTTGAAGATGTCGTCGACCGCGCCATCGCCAACGCCCGCCGCTTCGCCGACGAAGCCGCGCCCGAGCTGGTCGATGCACTGCTCCGTATCCGCGAAACCGCCAATGCCGCGTCGGATCAGGCCCGCGCCGCCCTCGCCGGCATCGTGCCTGAGGCGACCCGCCAGCTCGAAGACGCCGGCTCCGCCGCACTGCGCCGCGCGCTCGACGCCAGCATCCGCACCCAGCTGATCGAACTGGGCGAAGTGACGCAGGGCGCCGTCAACGCCGCCGCGCGCGCATCCGAACGGCTCGCGCAACAGATGTTGTCGATCCACGACGCCTCGGCCCAGGTCGAAGCGCGGATCGACGAGGCCCGCGCCGAGCGTGAAAATGCCGACCGCGACAATTTCGCGCGCCGCGTGTCGCTGCTGGTCGAAGCGCTCAACTCCGCCTCGATCGACATTTCCAAGGCGTTTGCGCACGAAGTGTCGGACAGCGCCTGGGCGGCCTATCTGAAGGGCGACCGCGGCGTCTTCACCCGCCGCGCCGTCCGCCTGCTCGACAGCGGCCAGGCCCGTGAAGTGTCGTCGCTGTATGAAGGCGACCCCGACTTCCGCGAACAGGTCAACCGCTACATCCATGATTTCGAAGCGATGCTGCGTCAGGTCCTCGCCCTGCGCGACGGCGCCCCGCTGGGCGTGACCTTGCTGTCCTCCGACATGGGCAAGCTCTATGTCGCGCTGGCACAAGCGATCGAACGGCTGCGGGGATAGGCGCCGCACGCCGCCCGCGTGACGCGGGATATCCCGGAATGGTGAGGACACGAAATTAGCCGTCACCCCCGCGAAAGCGGGGGCCCATCTCCTGCCCGATCGGCATATCGCGCCGGTGCGACAGGCGGCAAGCCCCGGTGATGGCCCCCCGTTTTCGCGGGGGTGACGCTTGAGGTCGCTCCAGCCTTTCAGCGACGAGATGCCGCCAGCCTCACTCCTTCGCCGCCGCCTGCACCTTCATCGCGAACGCCAGCCGCTCCTGCGCCAGCGCGCGGTCGCTCGCACGCGGCCAGGCGGCGCTGGTGACCATCACCAGTCTGTTCGCCGGATCGACGATGATCGACTGTCCGAAAATGCCCTGCGCCGCGAACACGCCGCCCGCCGGGACCCACCATTGATAGCCATAGCCGCCGCCGCCGGGGAAACTCACCTGCGCCTTGGTCGCGTCCGCGAACCAGCCGGCCGGCACGATGCCCTTGCCGCCCTCCAGCGCCATCTGGCCGATCCGCCCATAATCGCGCAGCGACACCGACAGACAGCATCCCGACACTTCCGCGCCGGTCTGGTCGGTCATCCAGAACGCATCGCGCTCCATGCCGTACGGCTTCCAGATCTTCTCTTCGAGATAGGCCGACAGCGACTTGCCCGTCGCGCGGCGCACCAGCACGCCGATCAGGTTGGTCTCGCCGGTCTTGTAGACGAATTTCGCCCCCGGTTCGCTCTCGCGCGGCAGCTTGCGCATATAGAAGACGGTCGGGTCCTGCCCTGCCGGCACCGCCTCGGCGAACATCCGCGCCACGTCGCTATCGGGGTTGGTGTAATCCTCGTTCCACTTCACCCCGGACGTCATCGTCAGCAGCTGCCGGATCGTCACCCCGTCATAGCCCGCCCCGGCCAGATCGGGGATGTAGCGCGTCACGGGATCGTCGATCGACTTGATATAGCCGTCCTTGATCGCCGCGCCGACCAAAGTCGATGTCACCGACTTGGCGACCGAAAAGCTGGTCCAGCGCCCCTCCGGCCCATAGCCGCGCGCGTAGCGCTCCAGCCGAATTTTGCCGTCCTGCAGCACCAGCAGGCCGGTCATGTTCTGCGCCGCCATGAATGCCGACACGTCCGCCTCGGCGATCGGCAGCGGCGCGCCCTTGGGCAGCGCGCGGACCTTGCGCCCGGCCCTGGCGGTGGTGCCGGGGAAGATCGTCTCCATCGCCGGGAAGTTGCGGTACCGCTCCTCCTGCGACCAGAACAGCACGGCGGCGCCAACCTGACGCAGCTTCGCGACATCCTGCGGCGCGGCGGCCTGGACGGCGGGCGGCGGCGTTCCCGCACCAGTGGCACAGCCCGCCAATGCCAGCGCACCCAGCGCGACTCCCCATGCCCGCATCATCGCTCTCCCTGATCCTTGATCAGCGTGACCTGCGCGACATGGATGCCCCCGCCGCGAAACCCGCCTTCGCAATACATCAGGTAATAGCGCCACAAGTCTATGAAATGTGAGTCAAATTCGTCCGGAAGCCGCCCCTCCGCCACCGCCGCGTCGAACGCCTCCCGCCACAGCTTCAGCGTGTCGGCATAATCGGCCCCGAAATTGTGCTGATCGGCCCAGCGCAACCCGTTGGCTTCGGCAATCGCGCGAAAGCGGCTCTCGGACAGCAGCATCCCGCCGGGAAACACATAGGCCTGGATAAAATCGACATTGCGCGCATAGGCGTCGAAAATCGCGTCATCGATCGCGATATACTGGATCGCCGCGCGTCCGCCGGGCTTCAGTACCCGCGCGATTGTCGCCAGATAGACGGGCCAGTAATCCTGCCCCACCGCCTCGACCATCTCGATGCTCGCCACCGCGTCGAACATGCCGGTCACGTCGCGATAATCGGTCAGCCCGACGCTGACGCCATCCAGCCCAGCCTGCACCATCCGCGCCTCGACATAGGCCTTTTGCTCCGCCGACAGGGTGATGCCATGCACCTGCCGCCCGCCGCGCGCGGCCAGCTCGGCGAAGGATCCCCAGCCGCACCCGATCTCCAGAATGCGGTCTCCCGCCACCGTCCCGGTCCGCTCCAGCACCGCCGCCATCTTCGCCATCTGCCCCTGCGAAAGCGACGCCACCCCCGGCGCGAACAGCGCGCTCGAATACGTCATGCTCGCATCCAGCCACGGCGCGTAGAAATCATTCCCCAAATCATAATGATAAACAACATTGCGCCGCGATCCGGTCCGCGAATTGCGCTGGAACCAGTGCCACACCCGCTTGGCGATCCGCCCAACGCCCCCGGCGCGCCCGGCATTGCCCAACGTCGCACGGTTGCGCACGAACAGGTCGAACAGCGGCACCGGATCGGGACTGCTCCACTCGCCCGCCGCCCAGGCCTCATACCAGCCCGCCGACCCGCCGGTCGCCAGCCGCCACAGCGCGCGCCAGCTGCGGATCACCACCACCGCCTCCGGCCCGGGAGCCCGCCCGCCCAGCCGCCGCTGCATCCCGCCGGGCAAGGTCGCCGCAATCGCCCCCTCGGCCAGCCCCGCATCGATCCGGTCGAGCAGGCGGTGGAGCCACGGCTCCGCCACCCCGGCAATCAGCGCGCTCGCTGTGCCACGGAGGTTCGCTCCGTCACGACG
>CAYMUJ010000089.1:8448-9615 GCA_964393565.1 uncultured Stakelama sp.
CCCCTTCACCGCCGCCAGCGCCCGGTCGCGCGCGTCACGATGGCCGATGATCTTGCGCGGATAGTCGCCCGGCCGTCGCCCATGCTCCTCGGGATCGTGGATCACATCGTCATGCAACAGTGCCAGCTCGGGCACCCATTGCCGGATGTAACCCGCAGCATCGAACTTCTCCGATTGCGACAGCGGTGCCATGATCCGCACGAACATGTTCGAATCGATCCCCGTCCCCGACACCCATTGCCAATTGACCGCGTTGCTCGCGTAATCGGCGTCGACCAAGGTATCCCAGAACCAGCGCTCCCCCACGCGCCAGTCGATTAGCAGATGCTTGATCAGGAAACTCGCCGCGATCATCCGCACGCGATTGTGCATCCACCCGGTCGTCCACAGCTGCCGCATCCCGGCATCGACGATCGGGTAGCCGGTCCGCCCCTGCGTCCACGCCTCGAACTCCGCGCGTACCGCCGACGACCCGATGTCGCGCCACGGGATCGCATCCAACTTCTTGCGCGCATTCTTCGCGCCATAATCGGGGAATTGCAGGATCACATTCTGCGCATAGTCGCGCCAGCCGATCTCGCTCAGGAACACATCGACCGATCCGCCCACATCGGCGACGCGGCGCCAGACAGTGGCCGGCGACACCTCGCCGAAATGCAGATGCGGGCTCAGCCGCGAACTGCCCTCGATCGACGGCAGGTTGCGCGTGCGGCCATACTCCGCCGCCTTGTCGACAAAGGCATCGACCCGCTTGCGCGCGCCCGCCTCGCCCGGCTTCCACCCGGCAAAACCCGTCGCCCAGTCGGGCTTGGTCGGCAGCAGTCCCCAATCCTCCAGCCGGTCCGATTTGGGCCAGTGCGACGGCTCGGGAATCGCGCGCGGCTGGTTCACCGGAGCAGCGGGCGGCATCCGCCCCTGCAACGCGCGCCAGAACGGGGTGAAGATCTTGTACGGCTCACCTGACCCGGTCGTCACCGATCCCGGCGGGACGAGGTAGTTGCCGTCATGGCACACCAGTTCCAGCTGCTTGGCGACCGCCCGCTCGGCAATGCGCCACCACGGCTCGTAATGGCGGATGCAGTGGACCCGCTTCGTCCCCACTTCCTCCGCCAGCGCCGCCAGCACCGCGTCCGACTTGCCCCGCTTCAGGATCAGCCGCGATCCCTT
>CAYMUJ010000090.1:0-9428 GCA_964393565.1 uncultured Stakelama sp.
CGGCGGCGAGGCCGATGGCGGTGTGGGGGTCGAGAATCTCGTCGGCGCGGGCATGTGCCCAGGCCATGGCGCGCGACATGGTGTCGGCATCGATCCGGTCGCTGGCGAACAGCGACGCCGCGCCCTGTTGCTGGGCGTTGGTCAGACGCATCGCCTTGCTCGATTCGAATCCGGCCATTTGCGCGGCGAGCGCGGGGCCGTCGCGCCCGGCAAGGTCGAACAACAGGCGTTCAAAGTTCGAGCTGACCTGAATGTCCATGCTCGGCGCGGCGGTGGGGGTGACGGTGCCCGCCGAATAGTCGCCGCTCGACAATGCGCGGTGGAGGATGTCGTTGACGTTGGTCGCGACGATCAGCTTGGCGACCGGCAGCCCCATCTTCGCCGCGACATAGCCGGCGAACACATCGCCGAAATTGCCGGTGGGGACGCTGAACGCCACTTCGCGCGCCGGGGCGCCGAGGCGGACGGCGGCGTAGAAATAATAGACCACCTGCGCCATCAGCCGCGCCCAGTTGATCGAATTGACCGCGGTGACGTGGAAGCGGCCCGAGAAATCCGCGTCGTTGAACATCGCCTTCACCAGCGCCTGCGCGTCGTCGAAGCTGCCCTCGATCGCGATATTGTGGACGTTGGGCGCGAGCACGGTGGTCATCTGGCGACGTTGAACGTCGCTCACCCGCCCCTTGGGGTGGAGCATGAAGATGTCGATCCCCTCACGCCCCGCCACCGCGTCGATCGCGGCGGATCCGGTGTCGCCGCTGGTCGCGCCGACGATGGTGAGGTGGCGGTCGGTGCCGGTCAGGAACTTCTCGAACAACAGGCCGAGCAGTTGCAGCGCGACATCCTTGAACGCCAGCGTGGGGCCGTGAAACAGTTCGAGCAGGAAATGGCGATGGTCGAGCTGGACCAGCGGCGTGACCGAGTCATGGCTGAACCGGCCATAGGCGCGGGTGCACAGATCGCGCAGTTCCGCTTCCGTCAGGCTGCCCGCGACGAACGGGGCCATGACGCGCACCGCCGTCTCGACATAGGACAGGCCAGCGAGGTCCGCGATCTGGTCGGGCGTGAAGCGCGGCCATTCGACCGGGACATAGAGGCCGCCGTCGCTCGCCAGCCCGGCGAGGGTGACTTCACGGAAATCGAGTTCGGGCGCGGTGCCGCGCGTGCTCTGGTAACGCATGGCGGGGGTGGGTAGCGACGGTTGCCGGATGGGGCAAGAAAGTCTGGCTTGGGGGGCGTGTGGTTAGCGCTGGGATTTTTGGGGCGCACAAACGCACGAAGCCACGAAGAAAGAAGGATTCGGTTGGTTCGCGCAGAGGCGCAGAGATCGCAGAGCTGTCGGTCGCCGCGTCAGCGGCTCAGATTGTTAAACGGTTTCGGCTTGACGCGCGGCTTGTGTGAGGGCGCTGCGCGCTTGTGCCTCTCTCTGTGTTCTCCGCGTCTCTGCGCGAACCACCCTTCTTCGTGCCTTAGCGCCTTTGTGCGCAATCAAGCCTTCTTCTTCTCCCGCCGCCGCAGCGCCAGGAGGTAGATCACTACCGCGATGCCCGCGAACAGGAACCACTGCACCGCATAGGCCAAGTGGTTGTTCGGCACGCTCGAGGGGTCGGGCGGGGCGCTGGCGGACAGGCCCGGCGCGGGGGCGTCGGCGACGAGCATCAGGTTGCGGGGCGGGCGTTTGGTGAACAAAGATGCCAGCAACGGCGTCGAATCGGGGGCGTGGGTGATGATGCCGGTGACCGGGCCGCCCTTCCAAGCCGGCTTCACGCCGGGCGCGCTGCTGACGCCCAGGTCGACCTTGACGCTCATCCCCTCGGCCCCGGTGCGGCAATCGGCGAGGTGGCGCCAGCCGCTCTTGCCATCGGCGTCGCGCCCGGCCTGCTCCCTCCAGCCGGCGACTTCGAGGCACATCAGCCCGGCGCGGCGGAACAGATGTTCGTCCCCGACCGGCGGACTGGGAAAGGTCATGGCGGGCAGATCGCGATTGGCGGACAGGCGGGCAAGCTGAACCGCCTTTTCCCCGCGCCGGTCGAGCTGCCAGATGCCGAGGCCGATCATCGCCGCGACGGCGAGCCCGACCAGGATGGTGGGAAACAGCGGCAGTTTCACGCCTCGGGATCCTTGAGCCGCCCTTCACGCGCGGCGTTGCGATATTCGAGCGCGAGCAGCGCGCCCTTGGCCCAGCGCAGGCTGAACACGACCAGCGCGACCGTCACCGGCGGCCAGATCAGCAGATGCAACCACAAGGGCGGCTCAGTAGCCAGCTCCAGCCACACCGACAGGGCGACGATGATCGTACCCACGATCAATGTGAGGAACGCCGCCGGGCCATCGCCGACATTGAACGCGGCATAATCGAGCCCGCATTTCGGGCAGCGCTCCGCGAACCTGACCCAGCCCGCAAACAGAGAGGGCGCGCCGCATTGCGGACACGCCCCCTTGAATGCCGACTCCGTTACCGGAGGTGCGCTATGGCTCATCCGGCGTGGACCGGCGCGCCCCAACCGCCCCACACATAGACGGCGACGAAAAGGAACAGCCACACCACGTCGACGAAGTGCCAGTACCAGGCGGCGGCTTCGAAGCCGAAATGCTGGCGCGGGGTGAAGTCGCCCTTATAGGTGCGCAGCAGGCAGACCATCAGGAAGATGGTGCCGACGATCACGTGGAAGCCGTGGAAGCCGGTCGCCATGTAGAAGGCCGAGGAATAGTTCGACTTGCCGAACACGAACGGCGCATGGGCATATTCATAGGCCTGGATCGCCGAGAAGATCAGGCCAAGGATGATGGTGAGCCACAGGCCCTTCTTGACCACATCATTCTCACCCACGCCGATCGCGCCCCACAGGCCGCGCATGGCCCCGCCACGCTGGTTGTGGATCAGGCCGTGATGCGCCCAGGTGATGGTCGTGCCCGACAGCAGCAAGATGAAGGTGTTGAGCAGCGGCAGCTGGAATGCGTTCAGCACTTCCAGCCCCTTGGGCGGGAACTGCGCGGCGATGCCCTGTGCCACTTCGACCACGCTGGCATGTTCACCGCTGACCGCGATCGCGGCGGGGAACAGCGCATAGCTGAACCATGCCCAGAACCAGCCGACGAAGAACATGACTTCCGACGCGATGAACAGGATCATGCCATAGCGCAGGTGCAGCTGGACGACCGGAGTATGGTCGCCGGCATTGGCTTCCTTGATCACGTCGACCCACCATGACGCCATGCAGAACAGCACGGCGGCAAGGCCCGACAGCATCACCCAGAAACCGGCCGGATGCTCCTTCATGTACATGAGGCCGCCCGCTGCCAGCCACAGAGCGGCGAGCGAGCTGAGCATCGGCCACGGGCTGGGCGGGAGAATGTGATAGTCGTGGTTCTTGGCGCCTGCCATCGTCCGTCCCTGTTCGTTTCTGGCGTTGTTGCGACTTCCCCTAGCCCTTGGGCTTGGAGGAATCCACTGGGTAAAATGTGTAGGAGAGCGTGATCTTCGCAATGTCCTTCGTATCCGGATCGGTCAGGATCTTCGGATCGACGAAATAGATCACCGGCATGCGCACCGTCTCACCGGGCTTGAGCGTCTGTTCGGTGAAGCAGAAACACTGGATCTTGCTGAAATATTTGCCCGCCGCCTCGGGCGTGACATTGTAGGTCGCGGTGCCGGTGATCGGCACGGTGCCGGTGTTGGTTGCGGTGTAGAAGGCCATGTCGCGCGCGCCGATCGAGATCGTGTCGGACGCGAGTTCGGGCTTGAACGTCCATGTCAGCGCCGGGCTGACGTTGGAATCGAACGCGACGGTAATCTTGCCATCGACTGCGCCGGGCGCGGCACCGGCGCGCATCGTGGTGCCGCCAAAGCCGGTGACCTGACAGAAAAGCCGGTAGAGCGGCACGCTGGCAAAGGCGAGGCCGGTCATCGCCAGCACGCCGAGCACCGCCAGCATCGCGGTGCGCAGCTTGGGGTCCTGGGGAAGTGCGGCGATCATCAAAGTCTCACTGCGCGCGAAGGGGCATACCCATCTGGATCTTCACGATGCTGATCGCGAAGACCAGGATGACGAAGGCGAACAGCAGCACCGCCAGCACGCGGGCGCGGGACTTCTGGCGGGCGCGGATCAGGTCTTCTTCGTCGGGGGTCATGCCATGATCCTATCGGCGGCAACCGCGCCGAACAAGATGAAGAGGTAGGAGATCGAATAGGCGAACAGCCGCTTTTCGGGCTTCATCGCGTCGCCGTCGCTGGCCATGCGGGTCGCGACATGGAGCGCGAGCAGGCCGAACAAGGCGGTCGTGGCGATCGACGTCCAGCCATAGAGGCTGCCGGTCAGGCCGAGCGGCCAGGGCGCGACCGCCGCCACCGCCATGGGAATCGTGTAGAGGCCGATCTGCACCCGCGTCGCGCGCTCACCCGCCACCACGGGCAGCATCGGCACGCCGGCATTGGCGTAATCGGTCTTCACGAACAGCGCGAGCGCCCAGAAATGCGGCGGGGTCCACAGGAAGACGAGGCCGAACAGCAGCACCGGGAGCAACGCGATCTCGCCGGTCGCCGCGGCCCAGCCGATCAGCGGCGGAAACGCCCCGGCCGCGCCGCCGATGACGATATTCTGCGGCGTGCGGCGCTTGAGCCAGACGGTGTAGATGAACACATAGAACAAGATCGACACCAGCAGGATGCCGGCCGCGACATAATTGACCGCCAGGCCCATCAGGATGACCGACAGCGCGGCAACGCCGACGCCGAAATGCAGCGCCGACTGGCGATCCATGCGCCCGGCGGGCAGCGGGCGGCTCTGCGTCCGCTTCATCCTGGCGTCGAGGTCCGCCTCATACCATTGGTTGAGTGCGCCCGACGCGCCCGCACCCAGCGCAATGCACAGGATCGCGGTGAAGCCGATCACGGGATGGATCGAAACGGGCGCCGCGAGCATGCCGCACAGGCCCGTGAACACGACCAGGCTCATCACGCGCGGCTTGGTCAGCGCAAGGAAATCGCGCCAGTCGGCGGGGATGGTCAGGGCGTGGTTGGCGACGGACATTTGAGGGGCGCTATAGGCGCGGTTGGGGCTGGGGGGAAGGCACCGGAGTAACTGGAGGTTCGTCCAAAGCGACCGGGCGCATTCGCAGGGGATTATGTCCCGCAGCCGTAGCGACGTTCATAACGCAGAATGTCGTGGGCCAAGCCGATCTGGGGGCCGAATCTGCCAGCACCTCGTCGCGCAAATCGATCCAATCTGCATGAACGAGGAGTATCGATCCCGGGCGCGCGCCGCAGAGCCGTTCGATGCGGATCGCGAATGCTGCAAGCGATTCCCGCTTGGGATTGTGGCGAGGGACGCGGCCGAGCAGGCCGATTTCGCGGAGTGCGCGGCGTGCATTGGCCAGCGTATCGCGCTCGACATGGGCCGAGTATCGATCTCCTAGCCGGTCATCCTCAAACGCGGGAGCGATTGGGTCGGGCATGTAGATGCCCGCAATCGCCAGCGTTTCGCCGTAGCAGCCGAGTTGAGTGTCGGAGAGCGGCGCCGAGTCGGTGACGGTGAGCGTGGTCATTGCCGCCCCTTCATCGCGGTCGATACGCAGGCGCGCTCCGTCGATGCCGCAATTGGCGATCACCATCGCCCGTACGCTTTCGGGCTGCAGCCGGACTGCTGCATCTGGTGAGGCTATCGCCATAAGGAGGGTCAGCAGCATTCGAACAGGATACGCTTCGCTGCGATGCCGATCAATCGACCGCAACAGCGAAAACGCCCCGGAAGTTTCCTCCCGGGGCGTTTCGTGTCTCAGCCGTGGCCGACCTCAGTGATGCTTGTCGTCGGCGATCACCGGGAGGGTTTCGAACTGGTGGAACGGCGGCGGGCTGGACAGGGTCCATTCCAGCGTCGTCGCACCTTCGCCCCAGGGATTGTCGGGAGCCTTCTTGCCGAAAGCGAGCGACCAGAACAGGTTGACGAAGAAGATCGCCATGCCCGCCACCATGATCACATAGCCCCAGCTCGAAATCTCGTTCCAGTATGCATAGGCGTCCGGATAGTCCGGGTAGCGGCGCGGCATGCCCTGGAGGCCCAGGAAGTGCTGCGGGAAGAACAGCACGTTCACACCGGCGAAGAACACCCAGAAGTGCAGCTGGCCCAGCAGTTCGCTATACATCTTCCCGAACATCTTCGGGAACCAGTAGTAGAAGCCCGCGAACAGGCCGAACACCGCGCCCAGCGAGAGCACATAGTGGAAGTGCGCGACCACATAGTAGGTGTCGTGCATGTAATCGTCGACGCCGCCATTCGCGAGCACGACGCCGGTGACGCCGCCCACGGTGAACAGGAAGATGAAGCCGATCGCCCAGACCATCGGGGTCTTGAAGCTCATCGACCCGCCCCACATCGTCGCGATCCACGAGAAGATCTTGATGCCGGTCGGCACCGCGATGATCATGGTCGCGGCGGTGAAGTACATCTTCACGTTCACGCTCATGCCGGTGGTGAACATGTGGTGCGCCCACACGACGAAGCCGACCACGCCGATCGCGACCATGGCATAGGCCATGCCGAGATAGCCGAACACCGGCTTGCGGCTGAAGGTCGAGACGATCTGGCTGACGATGCCGAAGCCCGGCAGGATCATGATGTACACTTCGGGGTGACCGAAGAACCAGAAGAGATGCTGGTACAGCACCGGATCGCCGCCGCCGGCGGGATCGTAGAAGGTGGTGCCGAAGTTACGGTCGGTCAGCAGCATCGTGATCGCCGCAGCCAGCACCGGCAGCGCGAGCAGCAGCAGGAAGGCGGTGATCAGCACCGACCACACGAACAGCGGCATCTTGTGCAGGGTCATGCCCGGCGCGCGCATGTTGAAGATGGTGGTGATGAAGTTGATCGCGCCCAGGATCGAGCTGGCACCGGCAAGGTGGAGCGACAGGATCGCCATGTCCACCGCCGGCCCCGGCTCGCCATAGGTCGAGAGCGGGGCATAGACGGTCCAGCCGGTCCCCGCACCACCGCCGAAGAAGGGCGAAGCAAGCAGCAGCAGGAACGCGGGGACCAGCAGCCAGAAGGACAGGTTGTTCATGCGCGGGAACGCCATGTCCGGCGCACCGATCATGATCGGAACGAACCAGTTGCCGAAGCCGCCGATCATGGCGGGCATGACCATGAAGAACACCATGATCAGGCCGTGCGCGGTGATCAGCACGTTCCAGAAATGCAGCGATTCGTCGAAGGTCTGCGGGCCGCCATGCACGAATTCGGCGATATAGCCGAGATGCTGGATGCCCGGCTCGGCCAGTTCGAGGCGCATCACGCCCGAAATCGCACCACCGATGATCCCCGCCAGAATGGCGAAGATCAGGTAAAGCGTGCCGATATCCTTATGGTTGGTCGACAGGAACCAGCGGGCGAAAAAGCCCGGCAGATGGTCCGCATGCGCGTCATGATGGTCATCATGCGCCACGAAAGCGCTGGGGTCGCGAGCTACGTCGGTCATGGCTTACTGATCCGTGTTGCCGGTGGCGGCTTGATTGGTGGTGGCGCCGGCTTCGGTCGCCTCGACGGTCGCATTGGCCGGGGCCGCAGCGTCGCCGGCCGGCTGGGCGGCGGCGGCTGCAGGCTTGGCAGCTGACGGCATCGTGCCGCCCTTGGCCGCGATCCACTGCGCGAACACGGCCGGCTCAACCGCCTCGACCACGATCGGCATATAGGCGTGACGTGCACCGCACAGCTCGCTGCACTGACCGAAATAGACGCCCGGCTTGTCGACGGTGAAGCTGGTTTCGTTCAGGCGGCCGGGGATCGCGTCCATCTTGATCCAGAAGGCCGGGACCGCCCAGCTGTGGATCACGTCATTGGCGGTGGCGATCAGGCGGATCGGGGTGCCGACCGGCACGACGATGCGGTTGTCGGCCGCGAGCAGGCGCGGGCCGTCGACATCGGTACGGAACCGCTCACCAGCCTTAACCTCGCTCTTTTCCTTGAGCATGTTGGCGGTGATCGAAATGCCGCCGTGATCAGGATATTCGTACGACCAATACCATTGGTTGCCGATCGCCTTGATCGTCACGGCGTTATCCGGCGCAGGCTTGAACTGCTTGGCCAGCAACGCGATCGACGGCCAGGCGATGAAGGCAAGGATCAGCACCGGCACTGCGGTCCAGACGATCTCGATCAGCGTGTTGTGGCTGGTCTTTGACGGAACCGGATTGGCCTTGCGGCGATAGCGGACGATCGTCCACGCCAGCAGCACCAGGACGAAGATCGAGATCGCGGTGATGATCGGCAGCAGGATGTGGTTGTGGAAGCCGGCCGCACTTTCGCCCAGCTTGGTCGCCTGCGGCTGGATGCCGATCTTGCCGTCCACCGGCATGCCGATGCCGGCGACCGGCCCGTTCTTGTGCGTGCCGTCGGCGTTGAGCGTCGGATCGGCAACTTTCGCTTCTGCGGGAGCAGCCGGCGCAGCCGCTGCGGCCGGAGTCGCAGCCGCCGCCGGTGCGGACGTTTCAGTCGCCACTGCCGGCGCTTGAGCCTGGGCCATGCCCCCGGCGAGCATCACGCCCGCAGCCAGCACGATCGCCTTCAATCCATGCATGCGCATCGTCTCAATAAACCCCTGTCCTTCTGGCCCCTGTACGGGGGCGCCGGCTTTGCCGGTCGCGCGGACGCAATTCGCCCGTCGAGGCTGGCCTATAGCACCTCGCGCGTCGGCCTCAAGCGTGTGACTGCTCTTTTTGCCCATAGTGTTGCGGGGGAACCGCCCGGACCCTAGATGCCCGGCAAGAACAAGAGCGGGGTGGACACGTGACCGAAGACGAGGTGCTGGGCGAATTCCGGGCGGCAGAGGCGCTGCTGGAAGGGCATTTCATCCTGTCATCGGGGCTGCGCAGCCCGCGTTACCTGCAATGCGCGCGCGTGCTGATGAACCCGCGCCGCGCCGCGCGGCTGGCCGAAGCGGTGGCGGCGAACATTCCCGCCGAGCTGCGTTCGCGGATCACCGCCGTGGTTTCTCCTGCAATGGGCGGTGTGATTGCGGGGCAGGAAGTCGCCCGCGCGCTCGATGTCGACGCGATGTTCGTCGAACGGCCGACCGGGACGTTCGAGCTGCGGCGCGGCTTTCGCCTGACGCCGGGGCAGCAGGTGCTGATGATGGAGGACGTCGTCACCACCGGCCTGTCGAGTCGCGAGGCGATGAAGGCGATTGCCGAAGCGGGCGGCGAAGTGATCGCCGCCGCATCGCTGGTCGACCGCTCGAACGGGACCGCCGATCTGGGCGTCCCGTTCTTCCCGCTGATCCGCCTCGACGTGCCGAGCTATGAAGCGAATGCACTCCCGCCCGAACTGGCGGCGATCCCGGCGATCAAGCCGGGCAGCCGGGCGGCCGCGTGATGGGGCACCTTCGCCTTGGCGTGAACATCGATCATGTCGCCACCGTGCGCAATGCGCGCGGGAGCG
>CAYMUJ010000091.1:0-9400 GCA_964393565.1 uncultured Stakelama sp.
TGACGAAGGGCGACGGCGCTTCCTCGACCACCTTCTGGTGGCGCCGCTGGATCGAGCATTCGCGCTCGCCCAGATAGACGATGTTGCCATGCTGATCGCCGATCAGCTGGATCTCGATATGGCGCGGCTGTTCGATGAACTTCTCGATGAACACGCGGTCATCGCCGAACGACGCCAGCCCCTCGCGCTTGGTCGCCTCAAAGCCTTCGCGGACGTCCTGCTCGCTCCACGCCAGCCGCATACCCTTGCCGCCGCCGCCAGCCGAAGCCTTCATCATCACCGGAAAGCCGATGTCCGACGCGATCTTCACCGCCTCATCGGTGTCCGCAATCTCGCCCAGATAGCCGGGGACGACATTGACCCCAGCCGCCTTGGCGAGCTTCTTGGACTCGATCTTGTCGCCCATCGCCGCAATGGCATTGGCCGGAGGCCCGACAAAGGCGATCCCCGCCTCCGCACACGCCTTGGCAAAGCTCTCGCGCTCCGACAGGAAGCCGTACCCCGGATGGATCGCATCCGCGCCCGTCGCCTTGGCCGCAGCCAGGATCAGCTCGGCCTTGAGATAGCTCTCGGCGGCAGGCGCCGGCCCCAACCGCACCGCCTCATCCGCCATCAACACATGCGGCGCACGCGCATCGGCGTCGGAATAGACCGCGACCGTCGCAATCCCCATCCGCTTGGCGGTGCGGAACACGCGGCACGCAATCTCGCCGCGATTGGCGACCAGGATCTTCTTGAACATTGCGGCCCCTATTGGCTCGGTTGCGGATAAAGCTGGCGTAGCGCTGCCAGTGCGGCACCGTGATAGATTGTCGCATGCGTCTCATCAGGACGCGGCGCATATGTCCAGGCGAGCGTCGCGGGCGCCTTGTCCTTCAGCAGCGCCGCAAAGGGCGCGACGCCCATCCCCTGCTCGTTCGCGACCGTCAGCCACAACCGCCCGCGCGCCTTCGGCAACAGGCTCGGCGCGGCCTTCACCAGTGCCTCATTGTCCCACCACAGGCTCGGGCTGATCGTGATCCAGTCGTCAAACAGCTCGGGCGCGCGCAGCATCGTTTCGACCACGAACAGCCCGGCAAGCGACTCCCCGATCAGCGCATCCTCACCGCTGGTGCGATAACGCTTCTCGACCCATGGCTTCAGCTCGGCGGCGATAAAGCGGCGAAACCGCTCGGACTGGCCGGCGGTCGGATAATCGGCCTTCAGCTTGGCATCGGTCGCCACCGGAAAGGCCAGCTCGTTCCGCCGATCGACGCTCTCGATCCCCACCACGATCACATCGCGGGTCGTACCGACGATCGTGCCGAGCTGGGCAAGCCCGGAGATATGGTGGAAATCCTGCTCCACCCCGCCATCAAGCAGGTACAGCACGGGATAACGCTGGCTGCTCTGCGCATAACCCGGCGGCAACCACACATTGATCGTCCGCACCCCGCCCATGATCGCGGACGGCAGCTTGTGCGACTGACCGATGACGATGGGCGTTGCCGCAACCTGCGCCAGCGCAGGCAGCGGCAGCAACATCAGAATCGGGAGCAGCAAGCGGCTCAACAGGGTCGCCATCCCCATGCGCGTGGCGTTGCCGAACACGCCTCCCGCAATATCGCCAAGATTGGCCATCGGGATATTTTTGAACAAGGTCAATGCACTCGCTTCAGAATGAGCCAAACCGCGATAAAGAACGCTGAAGTTGAAATAACGATGCCGCCCCAAATCCAGCTGGGTACACAGCTTAACGATCCGTCCATTCCGCAGACGCCAAAAAAGCTCAGGAAACCAAGGCCGGCGACCACCAGTAGCCAATGCGCGCCCGCAAACAGCAACAGATACGCCCGTATCCAAATGGGTCGTGGCGTAGTCACTCAACCGCCTCCAGCTCCGCGAGCCGGGCAGTCCGCTCAAGCGTCAGCGACGTCCGGCAGTTGATGTTCAGACCTTTGTCCAACGACACGCCCAGGCTGAACGGGACCTCGGCATCGCACTCGGCGTCGCGAAACGCGATCCATGCGCGCTGTGCCGCCCGCAGCCGTTCGCCATCCTCGACGGAGCGACTGCGGAACACCGCCAACGTCTTCCGCCACTGCACATTGAGCGCAGCGTCAGCCTCGTTGTACGCGGCAAGCGCACAGTCGTTCATCTCGGATTGCGTGGTCGCCGTGCTGCAATCCACGGCAGCAAGTCCGGCAAAGGCCAGCGCAAGACTCATCACGCAGCCTTCGGTGCCGGCGCACCGCGCAACAGCCCCTCGGTGCTCAAATCCTCGTCGATTTCGGGCCAGTGGATGCCGTAACCAGCGCCCGCCAGCTCCCATTTCGCCCGTTGCTCGACCGTCGCGTGCAGCAGGCGGGGATACCAGGCGAGCGGTACCGAAATGGTGCGCCCGTCCATCAGATCGACGATCAGGCTGTGCGCGTCGCAGCGGACGTCCAGTACCCGCTCGTCGGTGACTTTAGCCGAAATATTCATGCCACGCCTCCATAAACGCGGTTCGGTTCTGTTCGACCATGGCGACGATGCCGCCAATCTCATGCGCCCGGAACCCGCGACTTTTCGCAACCTCCAGGCTCTCCAGCCAGATTTTGATCGTAGCATCGCCACGATCGACATGCACATGCGGCGGTTCGTTCGGCTCGTGACTATTAAATTAGAACCGAAACGCTCCGATCCGCAGCAGCGTCGGCATTACTCCGCCGCCGCCAGCTCCGCCTTCACCTCACCCTGCATCGCGCGCATCCCCAGCCGGGCAAACAACGCCGCGTCCTTGTCGTCCCCGGCGTTGCCGGTGGTCAGCAGCTTGTCGCCGGTGAAGATCGAATTGGCCCCCGCCATGAAGCACAGCGCCTGCGTCTCGTCGCTCATGCTCTCGCGGCCGGCGGACAGGCGCACCATCGATTCCGGCATCGTGATCCGCGCCACCGCAACCGTGCGGACGAACTCGATCTGGTCGATCTTCGCCAGCGGCGTGTCGTGGAGCATGTCGCCCAGCACCGTGCCCTTGACCGGCACCAGCGCGTTCACCGGCACACTCTCGGGATGCTTGGGCAGGGTCGCCAGCGCGTGGATAAAGCCGACGCGATCCGCCCGCGTCTCGCCCATCCCGACGATCCCGCCGCAACACACGTTGATCCCCGCCTCACGCACATGGTCGAGCGTTTCCAGCCGATCCTCGAACGTCCGCGTCGTGATCACCTCACCATAGCGTTCGGGCGACGTGTCGATATTGTGGTTGTAATAATCCAGCCCCGCCTCGGCGAGCTGCGCCGCCTGCCCCTCGGTCAGCATGCCCAGCGTCATGCAGGTTTCCATGCCCATCTGGCGCACGCCCTTCACCATCTCGACGATGGCGGGCATGTCGCGGTCCTTGGGGTTGCGCCACGCCGCGCCCATGCAAAAGCGCGACGAGCCATTATCCTTGGCCTGCGCCGCCGCCTGCAGCACCGCGCGGACGTCCATTAGCTTGGTCGCCTTGAGGCCGGTTTCGGCATGGGTCGACTGGTTGCAGTACCCGCAATCCTCCGGGCACCCGCCCGTCTTGATGCTCAGCAGCGTCGACAGCTGCACCTCGTCCGCCGCGAAGTGCGCGCGGTGAACGGTCGCGGCCTGATAGACCAGCTCCATGAACGGCAGGTCGAACAGCGCAGCGATCTCGTCGCGGGTCCAGTCGGTACGGGTGGTCACATCAAAGCCCTGATCCAAGAGTAAAGAAAGCCGCCGACGCCAATACCAAGGAACATCATCGCCCCCTGATTGGTCAGCCACGCGGAGCGCGGTACCGGAACATTACGCTGGCGCGAACGCAAAATCGACGCGGTACAGCTGAGCGCGCATAGCCCGGAAATCGCCAGGAACACCGTCAGCGACGCGATGATCACGCCGGGGATCTTCTGCCCCTGCCCCGACTGCGCAATCGACAGCACCCCGCCCAGACCCAGCAACGCCAGCGACAGCAGATGCTTCGAATAATCGTAGAGCAGCATCTCCTTGTCGAACCCGGGCTCCGGGTCCGGCATGACGGTTTCGTTGCTCATTCAACAGCCCCCTGCGTGCAATCAGGCCGCCGATATGTCCCGACACTAGTCATCTTTCCGCCCATCCCGCTCGAAATGGACGATCAACCAGCGGCCGTCCGCTTCGCGCTTCTCCAAGAAGAAGGTACCGGCCTGCCCTGCGTTTGGTTTGGTGATAATTGGTCCGCCGCAGCCAACCACGATCATGTTGGCTTGCTCCAGGAACGTGCTCGCCTCGATGCGCCCAGTTTGCCCGACCACAACGCCCAACTGATCGACCGCGTCCCGCTGCACCGAATTCGGAACCTCCCGCTCAACCGCATAGCTGCCCGACACTTTGCGCGCCGCTGCCAATCGCACAGTCCAGTCGCGCATCCTCTGCTGCATCTGCGGCGTCTCCTCGCCGTTCGCTGGGAAGCGGCACGCCAACGCATCCGGCGCACCAATCAGCGCCACGAGAGCAGCGACCGTGGCAAACCGCATCACTCCGCAGCCTCCTCACGCGGCGGCATGTTATGGCCGAGCAGGGTCAGCACTTCTTCCGCCGCGTTCACCAGATTGGTGCCCGGCCCAAAGATCGCCTGCACCCCCGCATCGCGCAGCACCTGATAATCCTGCGCCGGGATCACCCCGCCTGCAATCACCTTGATGTCGCTCCGCCCGGCATCGCGGAGATGGTCGATCAGCTGCGGGATCAGCGTCTTGTGCCCCGCCGCCAGACTGGAGACGCCGACCACATCGACATCCTCCGCCAGCGCCAGTTCGGCGGCTTCCTGCGGCGTCTGGAACAACGGGCCGGGCACGACCTTGAAGCCCAGATCGCCGAACGCCGACGACACCAGGTTCGCCCCGCGGTCATGCCCGTCCTGCCCCATCTTCGCGACCAGCATCCTTGGGGGCCGGCCCAGCCGCCGCTCGGTCGCGGCCACGCCGTCCTTCAGCCGCTCCCAGCTCTGGTCCGCGTCATAGGCGCCGCCATAGACGCCCTTGACCGGGGTCGGCACCGTCCCGTGCCGCCCGAACACATCCTCCATCGCCAGGCTGATCTCGCCCAGCGTCGCGCGATGCCGCGCCGCCACGACGGCAAGCTCCAGCAGATTGCCATTGCCCCGCGCGCCCTCACGCAGCGCATCCAGCGCAGCCTGACAGGCCGCATCGTCGCGCGTCGCCTTGACCCGCGCGATCCGCGCCACCTGCGCCTCGCGCACCGCGTGATTGTCGACGTCGAGGATGTCGATCGGGTCTTCCTCGGCCTTGCGGTATTTGTTGACCCCGACGATCACCTGCTCGCCGCGGTCGATCCGTGCGGCGGTGGCGGCGGCGGCTTCCTCGATCATCGCCTTGGGCCAGCCGGCGGCGACCGCCTTGGCCATCCCGCCCTCGGCCTCGACCCGCTCGATGATCGCCCACGCCTTGTCGACCAGCTCCTGGGTCAGCGCCTCGACATAGTAACTGCCGCCCAGCGGATCGACGACATTGGTCATCCCCGTCTCTTCCTGGATAACCAGCTGGGTATTGCGGGCGATGCGCGCGGAGAAATCGGTCGGCAGCGCGATGGCTTCGTCCAGCGCATTGGTGTGCAGGCTCTGCGTCCCGCCCAGCATCGCCGCCATCGCCTCGATCGTCGTGCGGATGACGTTGTTGTACGGGTCCTGCTCGGTCAGCGACACGCCGCTGGTCTGACAGTGGGTCCGCAGCATCTTGCTGCGCTCATCCTTCGCGCCCAGCTGGGTCATCACGCGATGCCACAACACCCGCGCCGCCCGCAATTTAGCAACTTCCATGAAGAAGTTCATACCGATTGCGAAGAAAAAGCTCAGCCGCCCTGCGAACTTGTCGATGTCGAGACCGCTGGCGACGCCGTATTTCACATATTCCATGCCGTCGGCGATGGTGAAGGCCAGCTCCTGCACCTGCGTCGCCCCGGCCTCCTGCATATGATAGCCGGAGATCGAAATACTGTTGAATTTCGGCATGTTGGCCGACGTATATGCAAAGATATCCGAAATGATCCGCATCGACGGCTCGGGCGGATAGATATAGGTGTTGCGGACCATGAACTCCTTCAGAATGTCGTTCTGAATGGTCCCGTCGAGCAGGCTCTGATCGACCCCCTGCTCCTCGCCAACGACGATGAAAAAAGCGAGGATCGGGATCACCGCGCCGTTCATCGTCATGCTGACCGACATCTGGTCGAGCGGAATCCCGTCGAACAGGATCTTCATGTCCTCGACGCTGTCGATCGCCACGCCAGCCTTGCCGACATCGCCAGTGACGCGCGGATGGTCGCTGTCGTATCCGCGATGCGTCGCCAGATCGAACGCGACCGACAGCCCCTTCTGCCCCGCCGCCAGGTTGCGGCGATAGAATGCGTTGGACTCCTCCGCCGTCGAAAACCCCGCATATTGCCGGATCGTCCACGGCCGCCCGGCATACATCGACGCCCGCACCCCGCGCGTAAACGGCGCGAAACCCGGCAGGCCGGGGTCCGCCGTCACATCCTCCGCCGTGTACAGCGGCTTGACGTCAATCCCCTCCGGCGTGCGCCACGTCAGGTCGCGGCCCTTCACTTCCTTGTCGGCCAGCGCCTTCCAGGCATCGGGGGTGGGTTTGTCGGTCATACGCGAAACATCCGTTTGTCCCCGGACTTGATCCGGGGTTGTCGAAGCACCGCCCCTGTCATTTCGGTCATGCCCGGCCCTTCGACAGGCTCAGGGCAAACGGAGGGCGGTACATAGCTCACTTACCCTTGAACTCCGGTGCCCGCTTGCCGAGAAACGCCATCACGCCTTCGCGGAAATCCTCGGTCTTGCCTGCGATCCGCTGATGCGCCGCCTCGACGCTCAGCGTCTCCGACAGCGTGGTGCTGAGCGCCGCCTTCACCTGCGCCCGGATCAGGCCCAGCGCCACCGTCGGCTTGGCCGCCAGCGTCGCGGCAATCTTCCCCGCCTCCGCCATCAGCGCGTCGTCCGCGACCACGCGCGCGACCAGCCCGGCATCCTTGGCGTCTTCGGCGAATAGTTTCTCGCCCAGCAGCGCCATTTCCAGCACCTTGGCCCGGCCCGCCGACTTCGCCAGCAACCAGGTCGCTCCGCAATCCGGCACCAGTCCGATATTGCTGAACGCAAGCAGCAGATAGGCGCTCTTCGCCATCACCACGATATCGCCGCCCAGCGCAATGCCCACCCCTGCACCCGCCGCCGGCCCGTTGATCGCGGTGACGATCGGAATCGGCAGCTTGGACAGTGTTTCGGCCAGCGGGTTATAGTGCAACTCCAGACTGTCCGCCGGATCGGTCGGTTCGCCATCCATCCGTCCGACCAGGTCCGCGCCCGAACAGAAGGCCCGCCCCTCCCCGGTCAGCAGCACCGCCCGCGCCCCTTCCTTCACCGCGCGCAACAGTGCCGCGCGCGTCCGTTCGAGCAGTTCCACCGTTACCGCATTCAGCCGCTCCGGCCGGTTGAGCCGGATCGTCGCGACGCCATGCTCAAGGCTGTAAAGGACGCTGTCTTCGCTCATCCGTCCATTCCTTCCTTGTGCTCCTGCGAAAGCAGGAGCCCAGAGCCACGCGCGGCGCCCTTCACCACCCTGGGCGCATGGCTTCGCAGGAGCACGACACCATCAATGCGCGCCATCACACGGGCTCTCCATGATCTCGGTCAGCACCCCGCCCATGTCGCGCGGATGGACAAAGAAGATCAACGTGCCATGCGCCCCGATGCGCGGCTCGCCCAGCACCCGCGCGCCCTTGCCCTCGAACCACGCCTTGGCCGCATGAATATCCGGTACCTCATAACAGACATGATGCTGCCCGCCCGCCGGGTTCTTCGCCAGAAACCCGTGGATCGGCGAGTCCGCGCCCAGTGGTTCGATCAGCTCGATCTGGGTGCCCCGTCCTGAGCCTGTCGCAGGAGGCGTATCGACAAAACACACCTTCACCCCCTGCGCCGGCAGGTCGAAGGGTTCATGGATCGTCGTCGCCCCCATCACGTCGCGATACAATGCGATCGACTCCGCAATCGATGGCGTCGCAACGCCGATATGGTTGAGGCGACCGAGTTTCACATCTTCTCCCCTGCCGCCAGATGCCCCATCGTCATGCGCCATCTCCACGAACGGAATCGGGCTGTCGCGCACGACGCAGCCAGCAATTCACCGAAAAGCGCGAATCGGCAAAATCCTCCGCTGCCCGCGTCTCCAGCACCTCATGCGGGATGAAGGATGGAAATATGACCAGCCGATTATGCAGCGGTTCGATCAACATGGGTTCAGCGCCGCCAGCGATCGGATGCATCGCCAGTTCTCCGCCCGAAAAGGCGCGCGGCACGCGATGCAGATAATAGACACAACTGACCACGCGGACCGAACCGTCATCAGACGCGCCGGTCCGGGTATCGATATGGGGCTTGTAGAAATCCCCGTCACGGTGCGCCACGACGCTGAGCTCGCGCTGGGCGACGCGAAAGGGGCGGACACCGACGCCGGTGAAGATCGCGTCCAGTCGCACGCCAATCGCTTCGTTAAATGGCACCAGGTCAACGCCGGCCTGTCCGGGCAATCGCTGTGACGAGCGATAGCCCATATTCACCCTGCGCTTGTCGCCGCTGCCAATTTCGGACGGGACGAATTCCGGCTCAGCCGCAATCATCTGCGCCAGCATGGCATCCGCCGTTTCCTGCGGCAGGAAGTCGTCAAGCACCAGATGGTGCGATCGCAGCATATGAGGGGCGATGGCGACGGTCATAGCGGGATATTGTCATGCTTCTTCCACGGATTCTCGAGGCTCTTGTTCCTCAGCTTCCGCAGCCCCAGCGCGATCCGGCGCCGCGTCGAATGCGGCATGATTACCTCGTCCACAAACCCCTTGCTCGCCGCGACGAACGGGTTTGCGAAACGCGCCTCATATTCCGCGGTCTTCTCGGCAATCTCCTCCGGCGTGCGCCCGCGAAAGATGATCTCGACCGCGCCCTTCGCGCCCATCACCGCAATCTCGGCGGTCGGCCAGGCATAGTTCAGATCACCGCGCAGATGCTTCGACGCCATCACGTCATAGGCACCGCCATAGGCCTTGCGCGTGATCACCGTGATCTTGGGCACCGTCGCCTCGGCATAGGCGAACAGCAGTTTCGCGCCATGCTTGATGATGCCGCTATGCTCCTGACCGACACCGGGCAGAAAGCCCGGCACGTCGACGAACGTCACGATCGGAATCTCGAACGCATCGCAGAAGCGCACGAACCGCGCCGCTTTCTTGCTCGAATTGATGTCGAGCACGCCCGCCAGCACCATCGGCTGGTTCGCAACGATGCCGACGGTCCGCCCCTCGATCCGGCCGAAACCGATGATGATGTTGCCGGCATGCGTCGGCTGCACCTCGAAGAAATCGCCCTCAT
>CAYMUJ010000092.1:0-9294 GCA_964393565.1 uncultured Stakelama sp.
TGAACTTGGCCCAGTCGATCTTGTCGTCCAGCACCTTGCCGGTCGCGACATCGAGTACGCGGATCGTGCGCCAGTCGCTGCCGCCATCCTGGATCGAATAGGCGAGCAGCTTGCCATCCTCCGACGGCAGCCATTCGCCCAGCGCAGTCGCGCCATCGGCGGCCCAGCCATTGGGATCGATCAGCACGCGACCTTCGCCATTCAGGCCATCGCGGACATACAGCACCGACTGGTTCTGCAGCCCCGAGTTGCGCGCGTAGAAGTAACGCCCGCCCTTGCGATATGGCATGCCAAAGCGCTCATAGTCGAACAGCGCGGTCAGACGCGCCTTGAACGCATCTCGGCCAGGCAGCGTGTCGAGATAGGCATCCGTTGCCTTATTCTGTGCCGCAACCCAGTCGGCCACTTCCTTGTCGTTGCGGACGTCGTTCTCAAGCCAGCGATAGGGATCGGCGACCTTTTCCCCGAACACATCCTCGACAATGTCGACGCGGCGGGTGTCGGGATAGGAAAACGGTGCGGTCATGGTCGGCGCGGACTCCGGGCTGGCAACGGCGATGGACGAAACGAACAATAGCGGCAGGGCGAGAATCGACGCGCGGCGCATTGGTATCTCCTGAAACGGAAGCGCCTTACCCTATTGTCACACTCGGTCGGGTCAAGCGGGAGAGACCAAGAAACAGAAAGGGGCGGCCGCACCGTCATGCGACCGCCCCAGCTCTGCTCGAGAAGCGCCCGAAATCAGGCGGCTTCGTCGAAATCCTCGTCGGTCATCACCGGACCCGAGTCCTGACCCTTGGCCGAAACGTCGCGGTCGACGAATTCGATGATCGCCATCGGTGCCGCGTCCGAAGCGCGCGGGCCGGTCTTGATGATGCGGGTATAGCCGCCGTTGCGGTCGGCGTAGCGCGACGCGAGCACGTCGAACAGCTTCACCAGCTGCGCATCGTCGAGCAGGCGGGCGTGCGCGAGACGGCGGTTCGAAAGACCACCCTTCTTCGCCAGCGTGATCAGCTTTTCGACGTAAGGACGCAGTTCCTTCGCCTTGGCGACGGTGGTGGTGATCTGCTCATGCTTGATCAGCGCGGCCGACATGTTGCGGAACAGCGCGGCGCGATGGGCCGAGGTGCGCTGGAGTTTACGACCGCCGTACTTATGGCGCATGATTTCTTCCTTTCCGTTCGTCAGGCAGCCGTTTCAGGTACTGCCGGCCAGGTGGGACGCATGGCCACCCAATCTCACGTCACCCCCGCGAAAGCGGGGGCCCATCTCCCGCCGTCGAACCCAGCTCCACGGTGCGGAGATGGGTCCCCGCTTTCGCGGGAATGACGGCGGTATGGGCGTTAACCCATGATTTCCTGTTCGAGCTTCTTGGCCATCTCTTCGATGTTCTCAGGCGGCCAGCCCGGGATTTCCATGCCGAGGCGCAGACCCATCGACGACAGCACTTCCTTGATTTCGTTCAGCGACTTGCGGCCGAAATTCGGGGTGCGCAGCATCTCGGCTTCGGTCTTCTGGACCAGATCGCCGATATAGATGATGTTGTCGTTCTTGAGGCAGTTGGCCGAACGGACCGACAGCTCCAACTCGTCCACCTTCTTGAGCAGGTAGCGGTTGATCGTCGCGGTGTCGCTGCTGCCCTCTGCAGCCGATGCCTGGGCGGCGAGGCCGACCGGGGCGCTGGTGCGGGTGATCGCCGAATCGTCGAAGTGGACGAACAGCGCCAGCTGGTCCTGCAGGATGCGCGCGGCGTAAGCGAGCGCGTCCTCCGGAGTCACGGTGCCGTCGGTCTCGATCGACAGGCTCAGCTTGTCATAGTCGAGTTCCTGACCCACGCGGGTGTTCTCGACCTTGTAGCTGACCTGACGGACCGGCGAGTAGAGCGCATCGACCGGGATCAGACCGATCGGCGCGTCGGCCGGACGGTTGGACGCGGCCGGGACATAGCCCTTGCCGGTGTCGGCGATGAGTTCCATGTTCAGCGTCGCACCATCGTCAAGATGGCACAGCACCAGTTCCGGGTTCATCACTTCGATGTCGCCCGAGACGGCGATATCGCCGGCCTTGACTTCGGCCGGGCCGGTGGCGCTCAGCTGCAGGCGCTTGGCGCCTTCGCCCTGCATGCGCAGCGCGATCTGCTTCACGTTAAGGACGAGATCGGTCACGTCCTCACGCACGCCGGCGAGCGAGCTGAACTCGTGCAGCACGTTTTCGATCTTGATCGAGGTCACCGCCGCACCCTGAAGCGACGAGAGCAGCACGCGGCGCAGCGCGTTGCCGAGCGTCAGGCCGAAGCCACGCTCCAGCGGTTCAGCGACGAAGGTCGCCTTCCGCTTGCCGTCACCGCCCTTTTTCTCAAGGCCGTTCGGCTTCTTCAGTTCCTGCCAGTTCTTTGCGTTGACAGACACAGGCTTCCCCTGGGTTGGGCAGGACGGGGCTATCCTGCCAGGATTGGAGCCGCCTCCAGCCCGGACCCGGCTTCCCGAGGCCGCGACGGAGGCGGAAAGTCAAATCAGACGCGGCGACGCTTCGACGGGCGCACGCCATTGTGCGGGATCGAGGTCACGTCGCGGATCGACGTGATCTGGAAACCGACCGCCTGCAGCGCGCGCAGCGCCGATTCGCGGCCCGAACCCGGACCCTTCACCTCGACCTCGAGCGTGCGGACGCCGTGCTCGGCAGCCTTGCGGCCTGCGTCTTCGGCTGCGACCTGAGCGGCGTACGGGGTCGACTTGCGCGAGCCCTTGAAGCCCATCATGCCGGCCGACGACCAGCTGATCGCATTGCCCTGAGCATCCGTGATCGTGATCATGGTGTTGTTGAAGCTGGCGTTCACATGGGCGACGCCGGCGGTGATGTTCTTGCGTTCGCGACGGCGAAGACGCTGCGGTGCTTGTGCCATTATTCAGTAATCCTTCGAAATTCGAAGCAGGCGGGCCGCAGCGAGGCGGCCCAGCGGCTTACTTCTTCTTACCAGCGATCGGCTTCGCCTTGCCCTTGCGGGTGCGGGCGTTGGTGTGCGTGCGCTGACCGCGAACCGGCAGGCCCTTGCGATGACGCAGGCCGCGATAGCAGGCCAGGTCCATCAGGCGCTTGATGTTCATCGCGGTTTCGCGACGCAGGTCACCCTCGACCGTGTGGTCGGCGTCGATGGTTTCGCGGATCTGCAGCACTTCCTGATCGGTCAGGTCCTGCACGCGGCGCTCGACGGTGATGCCCAGCTTTTCGGTGATCTGCTTGGCCTTTGCCGGGCCGATGCCGTGGATATACTGAAGCGCAATCAGAACGCGCTTGTTGGTGGGCAAGTTAACGCCCGCAATACGTGCCATGAAATAGGTTCTCCCAGCTCCACGGGGCGTGCATGGCAGCAAACCCCATCTCGTCGCGTTGACCCGGAACGCAAGCGCGCGGCAGACATGCATGCACGCCGCCGTTCACCTTTGTTTCGGAAGATGCGCGACATATTGACCGACGCCCGCACTGTCAAGCGCCGGGACGGGGTAAAAATCGGTTCGAGCGACATACACCAGATCGCGCCGAGCTCCAAGTGTGAGCGAATGGGCGATGGCCCTATTCGGCACGCTCCGCCGCCGCCTTCAATCCCGGCATCTGCGCGGCGATCACGCCGTCGACCGGCGCGGCGAGGTTGGCGAGACCGGCGGGATGCAGGCCGCCCACGACATAGGTGACGGTGAGCGCGGTCCCCTGCCCCTCCGGCTTCAGCGCGAAGGTCAGCGTCGCTGTGACCGCGCCGCTCTGCAGCGGCCCGAACGCGCCGGACAGCCGCAGCGCCTTGCCCCGCACGGCATAGACGGTGCGGCCATGTTCGACTGCGCCCCCGTCCAGCGTCTCGCACCAGCAGCCGCCGGGGCGGGTGTCCCAGCTGATGTTGGCGGCATTGCCCGAATAGGTGTGGTCCTTGCTCCACCACAAAGCGGGTCGCGCAATCGTGTCCCACACTTTCTCCGGCGGCGCGGCGATGACCAGCTTATGCGTCGAGACGAAGCCGGCAGCATCCGACTGGGTCAGCTCCGCCGCGGCCGGCCCCATCGCCACTACCAGTGCGAGCGCCCCCGCAACCACTGTCCTCATGGTCCCCTCCCTACCTGTTCAGGCAGGGAGGGTGCGCCGCCCCTACAGGTCGGTCAATTCATTTCGCGGGCGGCGCGTCCTTGCCCATGTGTCGGTCGAGGAAGTTGAGGATCGTGGTCCACAGATGCACGCTGATGCCCGGCCCGGCGACGCGGTGGGTCTGGCCCGGGTAGAGCATCGTCTCGAACGGCACCGCCGCACCCTGCATCTTCGCCATCATCACGGTCGAATGCTCCAGCACGACATTGTCGTCGGCCATGCCGTGGATCAGCAGCAGCGGATCGGTGATCTTCGTGGCATCGGCGACGGTATTCGCCTTGTCGTACGCCGACTGCACCTGACGCGGGTCGCCCATATAGCGTTCGGTATAATGGGTGTCGTACAGCTCCCACTTGCTGACCGGCGCGCCAGAGATGCCCGCCGCGAAGGTGCCGGGGGCGGCCTGGAGCATCTTGAGCGTCATATAGCCGCCGTACGACCAGCCATAGGTCGCGATGCGGTTGGCATCGACGAAGTCGAGCGTCTTCAGATACGCCGCGCCGGCGAGCTGATCCTCGACCTCGACCCCGCCCATTGCCTGGTACAGGTGATCCTCGAACGCCTTGCCGCGATTGGCCGCGCCGCGATTATCGAGCACGAACCAGATATAGCCGCGATCGACCAGATATTGCTGGAGCGCCCCGCCCCATGCGCGGCTCACCTGCTGCGAATGCGGGCCGCCATAATGGTGGAAGAAGACGGGGTATTTCTTGCCCGGCTCCAGCTTGGGCGTGATCATCTCCCAGTGCAGGACGGTGCCGTCCGATGCCTTGATCGTGCCGAACTGCTTTTGCTGATGGCTGGCGAGATAGGGGGCGTAGGGGTGATCCCCGGCGACCTTGTTCTCATTCACCCAGGCGATGCGCTTGCCCGCCGCATCGATCAGCATCACCTGCGCCGGCTGGTCGCTCTTGGAGCGGGTGAGGATGATCTTGCTCGCCGTGCCGTTGGCGCTGGCGCCGTGCCACCAGCCGGGTTCAGTGATGCGGGTGACGACGCCGGGCTTGCCCAAGTTCACCGTGTAAAGGTGGCGTTCGAGCACGCCGTCCTTGTTGCCGGTGAAGGTGATGCGGCCGCTCGCCTCATCCACCCCGACAATGTCGGCGACTTCCCACTCGCCCTTGGTCAGCTGCGTCCACTTGCCCGATTTGAAGCGATAGAGATGGCCATGGCCGTCGCGTTCGGACCACCAGATCAGGCTACCGTCCTGCATCGGGTGATAGGCGTCGGACAGGTTGACCCAGCTGCGCTCGCCCGACTTCTCGCTGAACAGCACCCGCGACGCGCCGGTCGCGGGATCGACCGCGAGCATGTCGAGCACCGTCTGCGCGCGGTTCTGGCGCTGGACGAGCAGGGTCTTGCCATCGGGCGTCCAGTCGACGCGGGCGAGGTAGATGTCGGTTTCGGTGCCGAAATCGACCTTGACCCGGGCCGACCCGTCCGGGTTCATCACATAGAGATCGACCAGCACGTTGGGGGTGCCCGCCTTGGGATAGCGCTGGTCGTAGATCTTCGTGCCCTCCGCCCCGATCGCGGCGCGGCTGACGATGCCCACCGGGCTTTCGTCGAAGCGCTGAACGGCGATGCGCGTGTCGTCGGGCGACCACCAATAGCCGGTGCGGCGACCCATTTCCTCCTGCGCGACGAACTCGGCCTCACCGAAATAGACCGTCCCCGCGCCCTCGGTCGTCGCCTTGACCTCCTTGCCGCTCGCGAGGTCGAGCACGACGAGATTCTGGTCGCGGACAAAGCTGGCATAGCCGCCGCGCGGGCTGATCACCGGGTTGAGCTCCCCGCCCGCGGTCGCGGTCAGGCGGCGGACCTGGCCGTCGAGCGTGGCGAGGTAGAGGTCGCCATCGAGCGGCACGAGGATCGACTTGCCATCGGGCGCCCAGTCATAGGCGACGATGCCCTTGCTGCCGCCGATGCGCGCGCGCTCGCGCTGCATCTTCTCCGCCTCGGACAGTTCGGCGCCGGTACCGATCTTTTTGCTGTCCACCAGCATCCGCCATTGCCCCGTGGCGGTGTCCATCGCCCACAGGTCGAAGCGCTGATTGTCGTCGGGGCGGTTGCGCAGCACTGTGACCAGTGTGCCATCAGGCGACAGGCGCAGGGCACGCGGGGTGGTGCCGGCGAGGTCGGGGCTGGCGAACACGCGCTCCAGAGTCAGGTCGCTACCTGCCACCTGCTGTGCCTCAACCGGCATCGCCACCCCCGCCGACAATAACGCCATCGCGCCCAGTGCCGCTTTCCACATTCAGTAACCCGTCCATTTTGCTCACGATCCATAACCTATCGGGCTTCGCGTGAGCGAGGTAAAGTCTCACCGGCAACCGTTTCTCTGAGCACATAGCGCGGGCCGGTGCCGCTGGCCGCAGCCTCATCGTCGGGATTGTAGAGGCTGCATTTCTTGAGCGACAGGCAGCCGCAGCCGATGCAGCCGTCCAGCTTCTCGCGCGTCCGTTCGAGCAGCGCGATGCGGCGGTCGATCTCGGCGCGGAAGTGGCGGCTGATGCGCGTCCAGTCGGCCGCAGTCGGAGTGCGGCCGTACGGCAGGCGGTTCAGCTCGGTCGCAATCTCGTCGATCGTCAGCCCCAGTCGCTGCGCGATCAGCGCGAAAGACAGGCGGCGGATGTCAGAGCGCAAGAAGCGGCGCTGGTTCCCGCTGGTGCGGATCGGCGCGACCAGCCCCTTCCCCTCATAGAAGCGGATCGCGGAAACGCTCAGCCCCGTGCGCGCCGCCAGTTCGCCGATGGTGAGCAGTTCGTTACCGCGCATTTTCCGTTTGACCTCAACTTAAGTTGAGGTTGTAGCGGAGTCGGGCAGTCACGCAAACCGCAAAGGAACCGCGATGCCCACGACCTTTATCGAACACGTCAACCTGACCGTCACCAACCCCGCACGCACCGCGAAGCTGATCCAGCATCTGTTCGGCTGGCACATCCGCTGGCAGGGCGCGGCACGCGACGGCGGAACGTCGATCCATGTCGGTGACGACCGCAGTTACCTGGCCCTCTACGCCCCGCCGGCCGAGGGCGAGCGGCGCTATCCCAAGGGCCAGCCGCTCAACCATATCGGCTTCGTGGTCGACGATCTCGACGCGATGGAGGACAGGGTCGCGGGGGCAGGGCTCAAGCCGTTCGGCCATGACGATTATGAGCCCGGGCGGCGATTTTACTTCTTCGATTTCGACGGGATCGAATTCGAGATTGTGAGCTATAGGTAACATCCCTTCTCAGCCCTCTCCCGCTTGCGGGGGAGGGTTGGGTGAGGTGCTTCTTCTTTCTTCCGGCTCGCTAGGGGGTTAGGAAAGAAGACAAGGAACAAGAAGCCCCTCCCCTGCCCTTTCCTCAAGCCGCTGGGGTTTGAAGGCGGCGCGGCCGTCCGGGAAGCGCACGAACTCAACCTCGGCATCGCCATCGTCGCGCGCCCCAATTCCAATGCTGGGTTGGAGCATCTCGCAGCGCGCGGCGCGGGCGATATGGTGACCGTAACGCGCGGGCCGGGCAGTACGTTCAGCCGCTGGTGCCGCCGATCACAAGCGCGGCGGCCGCCGTGCTGGCCGCCATTCCACTCCATACGATCGGCGCAAACCACCAGGGCTGCCGTTTGTCGTGCGTATTCTTCATGACATCTCTCCTGAAACCGCGCCGAAGCGCTAACGGGGAATGTCAGGCGACAGGCGGCGCGCGCGGGCTGCCGACACGCGGCGGGTGGGACGGGCTGACGGGTGCGGCCGCGAAGCCGGACGGTCGTGCGTCAATTGCAGCGGCGGACGGGGAGATCGGCGCCGTTGCCGGGCTGGAAAGCGTGGCACTGCCGGCTCCAGCGACCGGGTCGGGATCGGGCCGGACATCGGGTGCCACGATCCGCGGCGAAGCGCGCAGCGGGCGAAGCGCGTCGACCGTGGTTGCGGGGTTGAAGGCCGAGCCGAACGCCACGGTGCGCGGCGGGCCGCTGCTGAGCAGCGACGAGGCCAGTGCGACGAGAAGCGCGATCCACAGCGCCGCCGCCCGGAATGGCCAGGAGTCCTGAGCGGCAATGCAAGTGGATCGGGCTGTCACCCGACCAACTTAGTGTCGCAGAGCCCGGAATCAAACGGGGCGCGGAGGCTTTCGCCCCGCGCCCCGCGCTGGTTCGTGTCGAAGGCCGATTATTCGGCGGCTTCGGTGGTCTTGGCCGGACGCGGGTCGCGGCGCTCGGCGATACGCGCCGACTTGCCGGTGCGACCGCGCAGATAATAGAGCTTCGCACGACGCACGACGCCGCGACGGACGACTTCGATGCTGTCGATGTTCGGCGAATAGAGCGGGAAGACGCGCTCGACGCCCTCACCGAACGAAATCTTGCGCACGGTGAAGTTGCTGCCCATGCCCTTGTTGGCGCGGGCGATACAGACGCCTTCATAGGCCTGAACGCGGGTGCGCTCGCCTTCGACGACCTTCACGCCGACGCGGACGGTGTCGCCCGGGCGGAATTCGGGGATCTTCTTGTCGGCAGAGAACTTCGCGACGTTCTCGGCCTCGATCTGCTGGAGCAGGTTCATGGCTCTCATTCCTTTTCGCGCCGCGCACCAGAGGGAGACTGGACCCGAGCGCCCTCATGGCGCTCCCAAAGATCCGGCCTCCTTAGCCGTGTATCGGTCTCCGCCTGTTGCTTTCGCCAGGCGTTGATCCGCGCATGATCCCCCGATCGCAGCACTTCGGGGATCGTGCGCCCTTCCCATTCGACGGGTCGGGTAAATTGCGGATATTCGAGGAGGCCGCTTTCGAAGCTTTCCTCGACTCCGCTGGAAGGCGCGCCCATTACGCCGGGAAGCAGCCGAATGCAAGCGTCGAGCAGCACCAGCGCGCCCATCTCGCCGCCCGACAGCACATAGTCGCCGATCGACACCTGTTCGATCGGCCGCGCGTCGAACAGCCGCTCGTCAAACCCCTCGAACCGCCCGCACAGGATCGAGACGCCCGGGCCGGCGGCGAGCGCACGCACCCGGTCCTGCGTCAGCGGCGCGCCGCGCGGCGTCATCGCCAGCATCGGGCGGTCATAGCCGACGGAATCGCAGGCCTCGGCGAGGATGTCAGGCTTGAGCACCATCCCCGCCCCGCCCCCGGCCGGCGTATCGTCCACCGTGCGATGCCTGTCGGTCGCGAAGTCGCGGATCTG
>CAYMUJ010000093.1:0-9087 GCA_964393565.1 uncultured Stakelama sp.
CAGCGCGGCTTAGTTTGCTTTTCGGCACCGGCCCGCTCCCCCACCCGGCCACCCATAGGATACTGGCGTTGGGTGGCCGGGTGGGGGAGCGGGCCGGTGCCGTTCTGCATCAAGGCACGCGGGTCACCTTCAAAATCCGGATCTTCGGGCTGAGCATCTGGCCCTTCATCACGCCTTCGCCTGCGGTCGGTGAGGTGGGGGCGTCGAGGATCTTCCACACCACGTCCATCCCCTCGACCACCTTGCCGAAGGCGGCATAGCCGAGATTGTCGCCGGGCCGCGTCGGATCGGCGTCGAGCGAGGGTTGATCCCCCACGCTGATCGTGAACTCGCCGCGCGCGGTGCCGGGGGCGAGGCGGGCGGTGCTGATCGCGCCATTGACGTGCTTCACCCCGGTTACCGTGGTCGGCTCATGCTTGATCGGCGGGAGCGCGCGCTTGGGATCGCCGTCGATCCCGAACTGGATGAAGCCGAATTTGTCGGCGACCTTGACCGTCCGGTAGAAGGCGATGCCGTCCAGCCGTTTCTGATCGGCATAGCGCAGGAAATTGCGCGCGGTGATCGGCGCGCGCTGCGTCTCCAGCTCCAGCACGATGCGGCCGAAGCTGGTGTCGAGTGCCACCTTTTGCGTTGCCGGTTTGGGCGCTGGTGCCGGAGTGGGCGTCGGGGCGGGCGCGGGGGCCTCCTGCGCCAAAGCGGGGAGGGGGAGCAGCAGGGCTGCGGCGAGCAGGGTGCGGCGAAGGGTCATGCCGCCAGTCTGCCGAGCCGCGCGACGCCCTTCAACCGGCTTTCGTCCACAACAGAATCGCTTTGCTGGCGGTGGATGTGACACCACCCATGTTGCCTTAGGCGGCGCTGCCCCCCTAGATGCAGCGCCGTAACCCGTTTTCCGGGACTGAACAGGATTCTCGAATGACCGCCACCCACTCGACCCGCATGTTGATCCTCGGTTCCGGCCCGGCCGGCCTGTCCGCCGCCATTTACGGCGCGCGCGCGGGGCTGGCGCCGATCGTGGTGCAGGGCATCCAGCCCGGCGGGCAGCTGATGACCACGACCGATGTCGAAAATTATCCCGGCTTTCGCGAGGTGATTCAGGGCCCGTGGCTGATGGGCGAGATGCAGGCGCAGGCCGAGCATGTCGGCGCGCGGATGATGTACGACACGATCGTCGAGGTCGATCTGAGCAGCCGTCCGTTCCGCCTGATCGGCGATGACGGCACCGTCTATTCGGGCGACACGCTGGTGATCGCGACCGGCGCGCAGGCCAAGTGGCTGGGGCTGGAGAGCGAGGACGCGATGAAGGGCAAGGGCGCGAGCGCGTGCGCGACCTGCGACGGGTTCTTCTATCGCGGCAAGAAGGTCGCGGTGATCGGGGGCGGCAACACAGCGGTCGAAGAGGCGCTGTACCTCACCAACCACAGCCCTGACGTGACGCTGATCCACCGCCGCGACACGCTGCGCGCCGAAAAGATCCTGCAGGAGCGGCTGTTCGCCAATCCGAAGATCAAGACGCTGTGGAACAAGGAAGTCGTCGAGTTCGTCGGCGGCGGCGATCCCGAAGGGCTGGTGGCGCTGCGCCTGCGCGATACCGTGACGGGCGAAGAGTCGCGCATCGATGTCGAAGGCGGCTTTGTCGCGATCGGCCACCACCCGGCGACCGAGCTGTTCCGTGGGCATCTGGAGCTGGATGCGGACAGCTACATCACCGTCGAGACCGGTTCGACCCGCACCAGCGTGCCCGGCGTGTTCGCGTGCGGCGACGTGATGGACAAGGTCTATCGCCAGGCGATCACCGCCGCCGGCACCGGCTGCATGGCCGCGCTGGACGCCGAACGCTTCCTGGCCGAGGCGGATTTCGAGGCGGTTGCCCACGCGGCGGAGTGAGCCGGGGCGGCTGACGCAGGTTCTGGCGGGGTGTGCGGTTCTGTCAGTTTCGGGATACGAAACTGACGGAAATGGCGTTGTGTCATGCGCGCGCGGCGCGGAAGTTGACACTGGCTTTACACTATCGGCGTTGTTTTGCGCGGGGCGACCGGGGCCGGGGAAGCGGCGTGCGGGTCGGGGTAAGGCGAGTCGGGGGCGCATCGACCAGTTTATGCGCTTTTTGGGGTGTTGTAGGAAAGAGCGGATTGTAGCGGAGGTCTGTTCTTGGGGGCGAGCGACGGAGGGTGCTAATCGATCATCGCTTCAACGGTCTCGTGCGGATAGAGGGCAAACTCTCGATACAATTGATAGTGCGCCGTTTCTTCCAATCTTACCGGTTGAATACCGAACTCATCAAGCTGCCACAGGTCGGCAAATGGCAGGGCCATCAAAATCGGCGAATGTGTCGCCATGATAACCTGACATCGATTTGTCCTTTGGAGCTGGCGGAGCAGCTTTAGAAAATCGAACTGGCGCTGCGGGGACAGAGCGGATTCGGGCTCATCGAGGATATAGAGACCCTGCCGGTTCAATCGCTCCTCGAAAAAGGACATGAAGCCTTCGCCGTGCGACGCGGACAGATAGTCTGCGGGAGAGCCGGATTCATCAAGGTAGCGAGCGATCGAGAAAAAGGTTTCGGCCCTGAAGAACCAGCCCTGTTTGACTTGGGGCAGCCAAGCCGAACGAAGGCGAGAGCCGAGCGCCCCGGCGTCTGCCCCTGACCATTTTGCTGCTTCGATTGCGCGCATCCCCGGCCCCCCGCCTGCCTCGTTGAAGCCTGCATTATGCGCGATCGCTTCGAGGATCGTGGATTTTCCGGTGCCGTTTTCGCCAACAATGATGGTCACTGACTTTTCGAAGCGAAAGTCAAAGCCCCCGTTGCGGATAAATGGGAGCGTGAACGGATAGGCATCGCGGGTAGCCGCCGAGTCGTCACCCGCCGACGGCAGCCAGATGTGACGCAAAAAGGGTGGGGGCAGTTCGGTCTCGCGTCGCTTGGCCATGCGATCAGGATAGCTTCCGGAATGTGACGGGCAATGGGCGCTTACTAGCTCAGGATTCCAATCACTCGCTCCGTCAACCACGCCTTGTCCTCTGGCCGGGCGAAGCTGTGGCTGTCGGTGGGGCAGGTGGTGAGGGTGTGGCGGGTGCGACACCCCGCGAACGCTGCGCTTTTCCAGTGGTCGGCGAAGGCGAGGGCGGTGTTGTCGCGTTCGGCCAGCAGGATTGTGACCGGGATTTGCGTCGTTGCCAGCGATGTTGCGAGGCGGGCGGGGAGGCTGGTTGCGGGTTGCGACGGTTTCGCCGATGCCTTGGCCAAGCCGCTGATTAATTTACGGATATTGACGCCGCCGGTGAGCAGGCGGAGGAGTTCACGCGGGTTCTTCAGCTTTTCGAGATAGCGCGAACGGATCGCGGCGGCCGGGGGCAGGTCGTTGCCCTCCGCGCTGGGCTCGATCGTCCAGGGGTTGGTGAGGATCAGGGCGTCGATTGGCGCTTGCGCGTGGAACAGGATCAGCGCGCTGGCGGCGTCGCAATTGCCGAAGGCGATGATGCGGGTGACGTGCGGGGCTTCGCGGCGGAAGGCGCTGGCGGCTTCAGAAATGTCCTGCGCTGTGGATTCGAAGCCGTTGTTTTCGCCGGATGAATCACCGATGCCGCGGCGGTCGTAGCGGAACACCGGGTGGCCTGCTGCGGCCACGGTGGCGGCGAGTTCGGCCATGCCGCGATGCGCGCCGATGCGGATTTCGTTGCCGCCGGAGACGATCAGCAGGCCGGTGGTGCCGGGGGCTTCGTCGAGCGTGGCGGCGAGGGTTTCGCCGGCGCAGGGGAAGCTGGTCAGGCGGCGCATGTCGCGATCCATTGGGCAATGTCATCGGCGACGGCCTGAGCGAAGGCGGGGTCGTTGTCGGGCTCGGCGCGGCGCCACAGCGGGCTGCCGGGGAGCTTGGCGTCGGCGGGCTTGGCTTCGGTCGAGAGGCGAACGGTGCGGGTGGCGTCTGTCATCGGCGTCACCGCAGACAGTTCGCTCAGCAGGTGTTGAGAGATCAGGTTGCCCGCGAGCTCGACCGGCGGGGCGGCACGGTCGACGCCAAGTGTCGATGGATCAAATCTATCGCCTGCCTCTCGAGCCGATGCCTGTCGGGTGCGCACGAGCTCGCGCAGCAGATCGGTACCTGTCATCGGCGAGAGGTGCCAACGCCCCTTAAGCAGCCCGAGCGTATCGAGTAGTGCGCCGCTTCGGATGGCCAATGAATAGGCTGGGCGATCGATACTCTCCACCGCTGCCAGAAAGCCGTCGCGGAGCTTCATGATGCTGGTCTCATGCGTCGGCACCAGACTCTCTCCCTGACCCGGCAGGTCGGGGAGTGCTCCGGCGATGCCGCGCTCCGCCAGCATGCGCAGGATCGTTACCGCGAAGGCGCGGGTGCGGTTGGCTTCTTCGAACAAAGGGAGCGCGACGACCACGACCGGGCCGGTATCGGGGCCGAAGCGGAGCATCGCTTCGCGGCCGCCGGCCCAGTCATAGGCGCCGGAAAAGGGAGCGCCGCGGATCAGCTGAGCGCCTTGGACGCGGCGAAGCGGACGAGCGCGCCGAAGGTTTCGAGCATGTCGCCATCCACTTCATCATCGTCGATGATGATGCCGAGGCGGTCCTCGATCTCGGTCAGCACGCCGGCGACCGCCATCGAATCAAGTTCGGGTAGGGCGCCGAACAAAGGCGTTGTTTCGTCAAAGGCCGCCGCACGGGCAGCGTCGATGCCCAGCACGTCGCGCAGCACGCCGCGCACGGTTTCTTCGACTTGGTTATATCCGTCAGGCTGCACGGCCCAGAATCCCCGGTTGTTTTGGCGCCCGTTACGCGCTGGACGCGGCGATGCCAAGTAGTGCCTGTTTGTGGGGTTCAGGCAAGCTGAACCCGTTCGGCACCGCCCTCCGCAGCCTGTCCGTCGATGCTTCGCATCGGCGGAGCCTTGGGCTGCTCCGCCCGCTCCCTCACCCGGCCACCCATATGATACTGCCGTTGGGTGGCCGGGCGGGGGAGCGGGCCGGTGCCGCCATCCAGCGCAGCTGGATCGAACAATAGACACCGGATCGTTAACCGATGCAGGGTAAGGCGACATCATGGTAGAACTGAACCCGACCCCCTATCCGATCGATGCACTGACGACGCGCGGAGCGCCCGAGGCGATAGCTCTGGAGGACCGTGCGGGGGCGCTGAGCTATGCCGAGCTGGAGGGTGCGGTAGCGGCGCTGGCGCTGTGGTTGCGGGCGCAGGGGCTGGAGCCGGGGGATCGCGTCGCGACCTGGCTGCCCAAGACGCGGCATGCGTGCGTGATGCCGCTGGCGGCGGCGCGGGCGGGATTGGTGCATGTGCCGGTCAATCCGGTGCTGAAGCGCGCGCAGGTGGCGCATATTCTGGCCGATAGCGGGGCGCGGCTGTTGCTGACGCAGGCGGCGCGGGCGGGGACGCTGGAGAGCGGTGACTTGCCCGAGGGGTGCCGCGTCGTGTTCGATGCGGATGCGCCGCTGGTGGGTGAGGGGCTGAGCTATGCGCCGCGCGATCCCGGTGATCTGGTGGCGATCCTGTATACGTCGGGATCGACCGGGCGGCCCAAGGGGGTGATGCTGAGCCATGCCAATTTGTGGCTGGGTGCGATCAGCGTGGCGCATTATCTGAAGGTGACGGCGCAGGATCGCGTGCTGGGCGTGCTGCCGCTGAGTTTCGATTATGGGCAGAACCAGTTGCTGTCGACCTGGGCCGCCGGGGGGCGGGTGATTCCGCTGGATTATCTGACCGCGCGCGACGTCATCAAGGCGGTGGACCGGCATGACGCCACCACGATTGCGGGGGTGCCGCCGCTGTGGACGCAATTGCTGGAGGCCGAGTGGCCGGTCGAGGTCGCGGCGAAGCTGAAGCGGCTGACCAATTCGGGCGGGGCGCTGACATTGGGCATGGTGCGGGGGTTGCGGGCGCGGTTTCCTGAGGCTGCGCTGTATCCGATGTACGGGCTGACCGAGGCGTTTCGGTCGACCTATCTCGATCCGAGCCTGGTCGATGCGCATCCGGAATCGATGGGGCGGGCGATCCCCTTTGCCGAGATTATGGTGGTGCGGCGCGATGGGACGCGCGCCGATCCGGGCGAGGCGGGGGAACTGGTCCATGCCGGGCCGCTGGTCGCGCAAGGCTATTGGCGGGATACGGAGCGGACCGCGTTGCGGTTCAAACCTGCGCCGGCCGAGTCCAGCTATGGCGGGATGGCGGTGTTTTCGGGGGACACGGTGGTCGAGGGCGCGGACGGGCTGTTGCGGTTCGTCGGGCGCGATGACGAGATGATCAAATCGTCGGGCAACCGGATCAGCCCGACCGAGGTCGAGGAGGCGGTGCTGGCCGGGGGCGAGGCGCGTGAGGCGGTGGCGCTGGGCGTGCCCGATGCGCGGCTGGGTCAGGCGGTGGTGGTGATCGCGGTGGCGCGGGGCGAGGCGGAGGCGGCGGAGGCGGCATTGCGCGAGCGGTTGCGGCGCGAGCTGCCGGCGTTCATGCAGCCCACACGCTATGTCTGGCGCGACGATTTGCCGCGCAATGCGAACGGGAAGCTCGACCGGTCGGGCCTGAAGGCGGAGATGACGGCATGAAGCCGATGGGACCGATCCCGCCCTATTTTGCGGGGCAGAGCGGGGACTTGCGAATCGCGGGCCGCACCGCGCGCGACTGGGTGGCGCAGGCGGGGACGCCGTTGTTCGTCTATGACACAGCCATTGTACGCGCGCGGATCGGGCAGTTGCGCGCGGCGCTGCCGGATGCGGTCGAGATCCATTTCGCGATGAAGGCCAATCCACTGCCGGCGTTTGTGGCGGCGGTGGCGCCGCTGGTCGGTGGGCTGGACGTGGCGTCGGGGGGCGAGCTGGCGATTGCCCTGACGGTCAAGGATGCGGCGCATATCAGCTTTGCCGGGCCAGGGAAGCGCGATGCCGAGCTGGAGGCGGCGATTGCCGCCGGGGCGACGCTGAACCTGGAATCCGAGGGCGAGGCGGACCGCGCGCTGGCGATCGGCGAACGGCTGGGCGTGACGCCGAAGCTGGCGGTGCGGGTCAACCCGTCGTTCGAGCTCAAGGGTTCGGGGATGAAGATGGGCGGTCGGCCGTCGCCATTCGGGATCGATGCGGCGCGGGTGCCCGATCTGATCCGGCGGCTGATCGCGGCGGGCGCGGACTGGCGCGGCTTTCATATCTTTGCGGGATCGCAGGCGCTGGACAGCGAGGCGATCTGCGAGACGCAGGCGGCGACCGTCGGGCTGGCGCGCGAGCTGGCCGATGCGGTCGGTGTGCGGGCGCCTTTGGTGAATATCGGCGGCGGGCTGGGCGTGCCCTATTTCTCGGGCGATACCCCCGTGGACATCGCGCTGGTCGGCGCGCGGTTAGCTGAGGTGCTGGAGCCGGAGCAGGCCTATGCGATCGAGCTGGGGCGGTGGATCGCGGCCGATTGCGGCGTGTATCTGACGCGAATCGTCGACCGGAAAGTCAGCGGGGACGAGACCTTCCTGATCTGTGACGGGGGGCTGAACCATCAGCTTGCCGCATCGGGCAATTTCGGGACGGTGGTGCGGCGCAACTATCCGATCGCGATTGCGGGGAAGATGGGCGCGGAGCCGACCGAGACGGTGTCGGTTGTCGGGCCGCTGTGCACGCCGCTCGACCGGCTGGGCGACAAGGTGGCGCTGCCGGAGGCGCAGGTCGGCGATGTGGTCGCTATATTCCTCGCCGGAGCCTATGGCGCGAGTGCGAGTCCTTCAGGATTTCTTGGCCATGGGCCAGCGTCCGAAATTGTCGCCTGAACTGATTTCAGCTTCGCTGAAGCGGCACCGGCACGCTCCCCCACCCGGCCACCCAGGCAGCGTATCCTAGGTGGGTGGCCGGGTGGTGAGCGGGCTGGTGCCGCCGCGCCAATGGCGCTCCAAAGCCTGACGTCACGCCGCCAGGCGCGGCGTTCCTAACGCAATCTTTACCTCCCGCCGCCATAGCAAAGCGGTTGTTCGTGCATGTCGGCCCATGACGCCGGGGCGGCACGGGCGTCAGGAGGTTCGAGAGTGATGCGCTTGGGACAGGTCGGCAAGAAACTGGCGCTTCCGCTGATGATGGCGGGGGCGCTCTCTGGCTGTATTGGCGGCGGGAGCCGGCCGGAGTTGCCTCCGACCGCCTTTGTGGCCAGCCGTGAAGGGCCGGGCGAGGAATATGTTATCGGCCCGCTCGATACGCTGCAGATCTTTGTCTGGCGCAATCAGGAATTGTCGGCCGAAGTGCAGGTGCGCCCGGATGGCCGCATCACCACGCCGCTGGTCAGCGACATGCCGGCGGTGGGCAAGACACCCGCAATGCTGGCCGACGACCTGAAATACGCGCTGGGCGAGTATATCAAGGACCCGATCGTGTCGGTCGTGGTCAAGAGCTTCTCAGGCACGTTCAGCCAGCAGGTGCGGATCGTCGGTGCGACCGAAAAACCGGCGTCGCTGCCGTACCGCGCCAACATGACATTGCTTGACGCGATGATCGCGGTGGGGGGGCTGAGCGAATTTGCGGCGGGCAATCGTGCGCGGCTGATCCGATACGACAAGACGAGCGGCAAGCAGCGCGAATACAAGGTGCGCCTGTCCGATCTGCTCAAAAACGGGGATACCAGCGCGAACGTCCGGCTGGAGCCGGGCGACGTGATCATCATTCCCGAAAGCATGTTCTAACCAGACGGAGACCGCCCGGTGGGAGGATTGTGGGACGAGATCAGGACGGCACTTCACGGCGTGTGGCAACGCCGCTGGATCGCCGTGGCGGTTGCCTGGGGCGTATGCCTGGCGGGCTGGTTGGTGGTTTCGCAAATCCCCAATCAGTATGAAAGCCGTGCGCGCGTGTTCGTGCAGTTGCGCCAGATCCTGCCCGGTGAAGGAATCGCGACTCAGCAGGAGCAGCAGAAGGACATCGACCGTGTCCGCACCACGCTGGCGAGCGCGACCAATCTGGAAAAGGTCGTGCGCGGCACCGATCTGGCCAACACGGTCGCGACCGACCGCGATGTCGCGGACCGGGTCGCGGGCCTGCAGAAGAAGATCAAGATTACCGCGCAGCAGGACAATCTGTTCGAGATCACCGCAACGGCGGACAGCGGCAAGC
>CAYMUJ010000094.1:0-8642 GCA_964393565.1 uncultured Stakelama sp.
CTCGGCAGCTGCTGGTTCAGCGCCACCAGGACCGGATCCGTGATGTCCGCAGCCGTTGCTGCAAACAGCAACGAATTCTTCGGAAGGGCGACGGTCGCACCACGCTGATTTGCGACCTGTTCGATGACCGGCAACAATGCAGCGTTGATCTGCTGATCCACATATTGCATATTGCGGCGCAGGGTCTGCTCACGATCGGTGATGGCGCGCTGAACGGGCTCGGCGCGGCGTTGATACGCCTGCATCCGCTGGTCCAACGCTGCGTCCGCTTTGCCATTTGCGGCACGGAGCGCGGTCTCGATCGCGGTGCGTTCGGGCTGCAGCGGTGCGCTCTGCTGCTGGACGAACTGCTGATACTGGGTCTGCTGCGCCTGCAGCTGGCCACGCGCGGCGACACAGGCGGCGCAGGTGCTCATCACGCGCTCGACGTCGACGACGGCAACCTTGGCGTCGGCCAGCGTCTGCGCCACGGCCGCACCGGCGCCGAACGTGACGCCCGCAGCCGCGATGGCGGCCAGAATGGTTTTGCTATTACGCATCAGAATGCAGTCCCTACGTTGAAGGTAAAGAGTTTGGTGTCGTCACCCTTCTGTGTGAGGAAAGCGTGTGCAAGGTCAAGCCGCAGTGGACCGAACGGCGAGTTCCAGTTGACACCGATCCCCACCGACAGGCGCGGCTTTGGCGAATTGCCCAGGAACGTCTCGATAAAGGGATCCGTCTGGATATTGTACACGCTGTTTACCGATGTACCGGAGCAGGCCCCGCCATAAGTGTCCGAATAACCAACGCTGCAGGTCGTGACCAGACCAGGGGCAACCGCATCCGTAGCCGGCACAGCGTACAAGGCGCGGCCAGAGGAATCGAACTGTGCCGTCAAAATCGGCAACAGCGAGGGCGAACCATCGGCGTTGAACAGCAGATTGCCCGAGGAGTCGGTTGCCTGTGTGAACGTCGCCGTCTTGTTCGGCTCACGCACACCCCAGTTCGCACCGGCCATCAGGAAGATCGACGGACGGATGCCCATTTCACGCGCGCCCGCGCCCAGCGGAATCTCCAGTTCGAGCTTACCGAGATAATATGCACGACCACCGATCGCGTCGTCAAAAATCTGGTCCTGATCGGTGATCAGCGTCTGGTTACCGGCGGCAACGGTTCCGGTAAAACCGGCGCGCTGAATGCGCGGGCCGACACCGCGGATATCAAACCCGCGGAACTGCGGCTCGCCCAGGAAGAAGCGGTCCGTGATGCGTACAGGATCGATGCCCGCCGCACCGTCCTCCAGGCTGTGAATATAGCCGCCCTCAAGCCCGGCGGAGAAAACGAAACCGCTGCCGACATTCCAGTATTTATCGGCGTCAAAGCGGCCGCGCAGATACTTCACATCGCCGCCCAGCCCCGCAAAATCGGTCCCCAGCACCAGCCGCTGGCCGCGCGTCGGACGCAGACGGTTGTTCAGGCTGTCATAGATCAGCGACAGGCCGACGGCAGAGGTCCAGCGTTCACCCAGCGCCTCGCACAGATAGCGCCCGGCCTTCAGCGGATCGCACGCGCCGCTGGTAAAGAAGGTGCTTTCGTCCAGCGTCACCGAATCATGGGTCAGCGAATAACGGCCCGACAGCGTCCAATATTCGGTCAGCGGTACGCCCAGCACGACCTGACCGCCGGTCGACACCTGCTGATAGGTGGTGCGGCGATCGGTGCCGAGATAGTTGAACGAGTTATAGTCGCGGCGGAAGATCGTACCGCCGAGCGCGACATTCTGATCGAACAGATAGGGTTCGGTAAAGCCCAGCTCGACCGACTGCGAATAGCTCGAATAATCAGCCGACAGGCGCAGATCCTGCCCCTTGCCGCGGAAGTTGCGCTGACGGATTGAGCCCTGGAAGATGAACCGCTCAAGGCTGGAGAAGCCTGCCGACAGCGTCAGCTCGCCGGTCGACTTCTCTTCGACATTGGCGGTCAGGATGACGCGGTCGGGTGCCGATCCCTCCTTCTGCTCGATCTCGAACTTTTCGTTGAAATAGCCGAGCGAGTTGATGCGGTCCTGCGAGCGCTTGACCAGAAAGGCGTTGAACGCATCGCCTTCAGCCAGACGCATCTCGCGACGGATGACCTTGTCCTGTGTCTGCGTATTACCGTTAATGTCGATCCGTTCGACATAAGTACGGCGGGCTTCCGCGATGTTGAAGTTGATCGTCATGGTCAACTTTTCACGGTCGCGCTGGAATTCGGGGCTGACATTGGCAAAGGCGTAACCGAAAGCGCCCGCCGTCTCCGACAACTGGTCGATCGTGTCCTCGACCAGCTTGGCGTTGTACCAGTCGCCCTCCTTCATCGCGAGCCCCTTGGCGAGGGCCTCGTCATCGAAATCGCGGATGCTGCTGTCGACTTTGACCGATCCGAATTTGTAGCGCGGCCCCTCTTCGACCACATAGGTGATGATGAAATCGCGCTTGTCCGGCGTAAGCTCCGCCACCGCCGAAACGACGCGGAAATCAGCATAGCCCTGGGTCAGATAAAACTGACGCAGCTTCTGCTGGTCATAGGCCAGGCGATCCTGATCATAGCTCGTGTTGGAGCTCATGATGCTGGTGATGCGCGCCTGCTTGGTCGCCATCTCGCCGCGCAGCTTGCCGTCGGAAAACTGCTCGTTGCCGATGATGTTGATCTGGCGGACCTTGGACTTGGGCCCTTCGCGCACTTCGAACACGACATCGACGCGATTCTGGTCGAGGCTGACCATCTTTGGTTCGACCGTGGCGGCAAAGCGGCCCTGACGGCGATACAGTTCGACGATCCGCGCAACATCCGCACGCACCGCGGTGCGGGTGAACATCTGGCGCGGGGCGAGCTTGATTTCCTTGACGATCTTCTCGTCCTTCAGGCGCTTGTTGCCCTCAAGAATGACGCGGTTGATCACCGGATTTTCGCGCACGCGCAGCACGATGTCACCCGACTCGACGCCTTCGATCGCCACGTCGGCAAGCAGTTCGCTCGCCAGCACATCGCGGATCGCCTGGTCGAGGCTTTCGGTCGTATAGGCCTGTCCGATCCGCAGGCGGGTATAGGACAGCACCGTATCCGGCTCCAGCCGCTGGGTGCCCTCCACCCGCAGCGAGCGGATGGTGCGCGTTTCCGCGGTACCCGCCGGAGCGGGCTGTTGCGCGGCAGGGGTGGGCGCACGGGCCGGGGCCTGCTGGGCCTGAGCGGTGGTGGCGAGCGCAAACCATGTCGTGCCAGCCAGCAGGACCGCAGAGGCGCGCACGCCGAATTTCGTAACCTTGAGTGCCGTCACCATCCCACCCCAGTCGGATCCAAGAGATATTGGTCGGAAGCCTGCGTCCGTATGCACGCCCTGCCCCAACCGGTTCAGCCGATCAACCCGGCCAGGCTTTTCCACACGCCAAAGGCGCCCAGATCGTTGAATGTCACCAGCAGCATCAATGCCAGTATCGCCATCATCCCGCCGCGAAACGCCCATTCCATCACCTCAGGCTCAACGGGTTTCCGGCGCACCGCTTCGACGGCATAGAACAGAAGATGTCCGCCATCCAGCACCGGGACTGGCAACAGGTTGATGAATCCGAGATTAATCGAGATGAGCGCGGCCATGATGATGAACTGCTCGAAGCCGAGCGAGAGCATCTCCCCGGAAACCTTGGCGATTCGCAGCGGCCCGCCCAGCTCGCTCACCGGCACGCGGCCCATGATCAGCTGACCCAGGCCATCGATCATCGTTCCCACCAGTGACACGGTGCGGTTGAAGCCGACGATCGGCGCCTGCCACAGCGAAACCGGCGTGCGGACGATCTCTTCGCTCGGCGCGATGCCCAGAATGCCGCGGCTCGTTTCGTTGCCGAAGCGGTCCTTTTCGACGCGACGACCGATCACCGCCTCGGTGCTCGCCGGCTGCCCGTCGCGCACATAGTCGATCTGCACCTTCATCCCCGCGCGCAGCGAAGTGAAGCGCATCATGTCCTCAAAGGTTTCGACCTGACGCCCGCCAATTGCGACGAACCGGTCCCCCGGCTTGAGGCCCGCCGCCGCCGCCGGGGTGCCCGGCTGGATCGGCCCCGCCACCGCAGGCATCCTGGCCTCGCCATAGGCAAAGGCAAACGCGCCGAGAATCGCGATCGCGACCAGAAAATTGGTGATCGGCCCCGCCGCGACGACGATCGCGCGCTGCCACAGCGGCTTGGCCTGGAAGGTCTGCGCGCGCTCCGCCGCCGGAAGTGCCAGCCATTCGGGGCTGGGCTGTCCGGCCGGGTTCATGTCGCCCGCGAACTTGACGTACCCGCCGAGCGGCAGCCACCCGAACTTCCACCGCGTGCCGCGCTTGTCGGTAAAGCCCGCGACTTCCTGCCCGAAGCCGATCGAAAACGCCTCAGCCTTGATCCCGAAATAGCGACCGGCCGCGTAATGACCCAGCTCGTGCACGAACACGAGCGGCCCGATGATCAGGATGAAGGCGATCAGGTAGAGGAAGAAACCGGGATTTTCGGTCAAACTACGCAGTCCTTCACACGCCCACCCGCCAAACTCCGCGCCTCCGCATCGATCGCCAACACCTGATCGAGCGTTTCCGGCGCGGCCGGGTCGTAGCGATTGAGGGTATCCGCGACGATTGCGGCAATTTCAAGAAAGCCGATCTGCCCCTTCAGAAACGCCGCGACCGCCACCTCATTCGCCGCATTCAGGATCGCCGGACGCGCCCCACCCGCCGCCAGCGCTTCACGCGCCAGCTTCAGGCACGGGAAGCGTTCATAATCCGGCGCCTCGAAATCGAGCCGCCCGATGGTGGCAAGATCAAGGCGCTGGCACGGAGTTTCCATCCGACGCGGCCAGGCCAGCGCATGTGCGATCGGCACGCGCATGTCGGGGGAGCCGAGCTGCGCCAGCACCGACCCGTCGACATATTCGACCATCGAATGGATCACCGACTGGCGATGGACGATCACGTCGAGCTGTTCGACCGTCACCGGGAACAGGTGGAACGCCTCGATCAGCTCCAGCCCCTTGTTCATCATCGTCGCCGAATCGACGCTGATCTTGGCGCCCATCGACCAATTGGGATGCGCGACTGCTTGCGCGGGCGTGATTGCGCGCATGTCGTCCAGCGTCCGCTCCCGGAACGGCCCGCCGCTCGCGGTCAGGATGATGCGTGCGACGCGGTCTGCATTCTGCGTCTCAAGGCACTGGAATACGGCATTATGTTCCGAATCGACCGGCAGCAGTGTCGCGCCGGTCGCGGCGGCGGCCTGCATCATCACGTCGCCGGCGGACACCAGCGACTCCTTGTTGGCCAGCGCCACCGCCTGCCCGCCTTCAAGCGCGGCCAGCACCGGCTTCAGCCCCGCCGTCCCGACGATCGCTGCCATGGTCCAGTCCGCGTCCATCCGGGCGGCATCGCATACCGCATCGGCGCCGGACGCGACCGCAATGCCCGTCCCCGCCAGCGCATCGGCCAACGCCTGATGACAGGTCGGATCGGCCACCACCGCCAGCTTCGCCGACACGCGCTTCGCCGCTGCCGCCAGCTTGGCGACATCGCAATTCGCCGTCAGCGCGATGACTTCGAACGCTGCGGGATCGCGCTCGATCAGGTCGAGCGTCGACGTGCCCACCGATCCGGTCGCCCCCAATATCGTTACGCGTTTCATCAATATCCCTGAATCACGACCAGCAGCGCGGCGACCGGCGCAACCGGCACCAGTCCGTCCATCCGGTCGAGCACGCCGCCATGCCCGGGCAACAGCGTTCCCGAATCCTTCACCCCGGCACGGCGCTTGAGGTGACTTTCATACAGATCCCCCGCCTGCGCCAGCACTGCCAGCAACGGCGTCGTCAGCGCCAGCGGGAGCGGCAGCCCCCAGCGCATCAGCAGCAGCGCAAAGCCCGTCGCCGCGATCACGCCACCGACCAGCCCGGCCCAGGTCTTGTTCGGGCTCACCGCCGGCATCAGCTTCGGTCCCCCGATTGCACGCCCGGCGAAATAGGCCCCGATATCGCACGCCCACACCAGCGCCATTGCCCAGAACGCCAGCAACAGCCCGCCCTCATGCCCGCGCAGATACAGCAACGCGAGCACCGGCAGGCCGACATAGATGGCCCCCGCCCCAAGCGCACCGTTGCGCGTCACGATGGCGAGGAAGAAGAAGGCAGCCAGGATCAGCCCCAGCGCCAGAAAACCAGGGCCGGCGGCCAGCGGCGACAGCATCGCCAGCGGCACCATCAACGCATATTGCGCCAGCTTGCGCTGCCCCGCATCCGCGCCGTGCAGGCCGCCCCATTCATGGATCATCGCGAGCGCGCCCAACGTCACCAGCAGCCAGAAGGCAAAGCCGCCGAACCACAAGGCCGCCGCAGCCACCACGATCAGCGCCACTCCGACTACGGCGCGAATGCCCAGGTCGGCGTTCTTGCGGGGCGGCACCGGCGTCACAGTCCCCCGAACCGGCGATGCCGCCGTCCGAACTGTGCGATCGCGTCCGCCAGCGCTTCGCCGTCGAAATCCGGCCACAGCGTGTCGACGAACAGCAATTCGGCATAGGCCGCCTGCCACAGCAGGAAATTGGACAGACGCTGCTCACCCGATGTGCGGATCAGCAGATCAAGCGGGGGAAGGCCATGCGTGGTCAGCGCGTAGCTGAACATCGCCTCGTCGATTGCTTCCGGCGCGACCTCACCCGCCTGCGCCGCCGCAGCCAGCCGCCGTGCCGCCGCGACAATCTCGGCCTGCGCGCCATAGTTGAGCGCGATCACCAGTGTCGCCCCGCTATTGCCCGCCGTCTTCGCGATCGCATCGTCGATCATCGCGACCAGATCGCCCGACAGCGCGCGATAATCGCCGATCACGCGCAGCCGCACATTCTCGGCCACCAGATCCTTGATCTCGCTCTTCAGGAAATAGCGCAGCAACCCCATCAGGTCGCGCACTTCCTCTTCTGGCCGCCGCCAATTCTCGGACGAAAAGGCATAGAGGGTCAGCACCTCGACCCCCTGCTCGCGCGCCGCCTTGGACACGCGGCGCACGGCCTCGACACCCTGCTTGTGTCCCGCAAGGCGCGGCAGCCGCCTGGCTTTTGCCCAGCGACCATTGCCGTCCATGATGATGGCGACATGGCGGGGAACCGTGGCGGGTTCAGGGATCAGGGCGGGTTCGGATGCCATGCGTAATCCTACCGTTTGCCCTGAGCGTGTCGAAGAACCGTCTTCACCCGTGCGGCGAAGACCGGCAGTGCTTCGACAGGCTCAGCACAATCGGGTGTGGGAGTCAGGGTCACAGCCCTTACTTACCCAGAATTTCCTTTTCCTTCGCGCTCGCGGCGGCGTCGATTTCCGCGATCGTCGCGTCGGTCAACTTCTGGACATCGGCTTCATGGCGCTTGCGGTCATCCTCACCGAACTCGCCCTTCTTCTCGTCGGTCTTCAGGCTGTCCATGCCGTCGCGGCGGACGTTGCGCACCGCGACGCGCGCGGCCTCGGCATATTTGCTCGCCAGCTTGGCCAGTTCCTTGCGGCGCTCCTCGGTCAGGTCGGGGATCGGCAGGCGCAGATTCTGCCCGTCGACGATCGGATTGAGACCCAGCCCAGCCGATCGGATCGCCTTGTCGACCGGACCGACATTCGACTTGTCCCACACCTGCACGCTCAGCATGCGCGGCTCGGGCGCCGACACCGTCGCCACCTGGTTGAGCGGCATCTGCGATCCATAGACCTCGACCGTCACGGGATCGAGCAGGGTCGTGCTCGCGCGCCCGGTGCGCAGACCCGCCAGGTCATGCTTCAGCGCGTCGATCGCGCCGTTCATGCGGCGCTCCAGATCGGCCTTGTTATATGCGGCCATAGGTCAGGTTCCTCTTATTCGCTCTTAACTTAAGCGGAAACAGGGTCGTTGCGGACGATGGTCGAGGTGCCCTCGCCACGCAAGACTGCTTCCAGATTGCCCTCATCGCGGATGTTGAACACCACGATCGGAATGTCATTGTCCCGGCACAGCGCGACCGCGGTCGCGTCCATGACCTTCAGATTGTCGACCAGCACGCGGTCAAAGCTCAGCTCGTCATAGCGCGTCGCGCTCGCCACCTTCTTCGGGTCGGCATTGTACACGCCATCGACGCTGGTGCCCTTGAACAGCGCGTCGCAATTCATCTCGGCGGCGCGCAGCGCGGCGGTGGTGTCGGTGGTGAAGAACGGAAGGCCCGTGCCCGCCGCAAAGATCACCACGCGGCCCTTCTCCATATGCCGCATCGCCTTGCGCCGGATATAGGGTTCGCTGACCGACGCCATCGGGATCGCCGACTGGACGCGGGTATCGACGCCCAGCCGCTCCAGCGTGTTCTGCATCGCCAGCGCGTTCATCACGGTGGCGAGCATGCCCATATAATCGGCGCTCGCACGCTCGAATCCCTGCGCCGCGCCCGCCAGGCCCCGGAAGATGTTGCCGCCGCCGACGACCATGCAGATTTCATAGCCCGCCTCGGTCGCCGCCTTCACCTCGCGCGCGACGCGCTCGCAGGTGGCGGGATCAATCCCGAACTGCCCCTGCCCCATCAGCACTTCGCCGGAGAGTTTGAGGAGGATGCGTTTGAAGCGTGGCGCGGTCATCTGGCCCTAATGTCTGTCAGCGGTTGGGAGCGGCG
>CAYMUJ010000095.1:0-8593 GCA_964393565.1 uncultured Stakelama sp.
TCACCTATTCCCTCCCCGTCGCGCGCTTCGCGTCAGCCTATATGAACGCCGTGCTCCAGCACCCCTGGATGCAGGACTGGATCGCCAGCGCGCAGGAAGAGGAATGGGTGATCGCACGGTTCGAGCAGGAACCCGCCTAAGTGCCCAATGTCGTCGAACTCACCAAGGCGCTGATCGCCGCGCCCAGCATCACTCCCGCGCGCGGCACGGTGTTCGATGTGCTGGAGGCGGCGCTGATCCCGCTCGGCTTCGACGTCGAGCGCTTCGTCGCGGGTGAAGCGCCCGACGGCCCGGTCGAGAATCTGCTGGCCGTGCGCAACGCCGGGCCGGGGCCGCATTTCGCCTTTGCCGGGCATCTCGACGTCGTGCCCCCGGGCGAGGGCTGGGCGAGCGGCGCGTTCGAGCCGGAAATCCGTGGCGACCTGCTCTACGGGCGCGGCGCGGTGGACATGAAGGGCGCAATCGCTGCGTTCGTGGCGGCCCTCGCCCCCCTGCCCGCCGCCGGCACCGTCAGCCTGATCATCACCGGCGATGAAGAAGGCCCGGCGACCTATGGCACGCTCGCGATCATGGATCGGATGGCGGCGCGCGGCCTGACCCCGGACCTGTGCCTGGTCGGCGAGCCGACCTCGGCGCAGCGGCTGGGCGACACGATCAAGATCGGGCGGCGCGGATCGACCGTGATCGATATCGAGGTGCCGGGGCGACAGGGCCATGTCGCCTACCCCCATCTCGCCGACAATCCCGTACCCCGGCTTGTGCGTGCGCTGGCGGAGATCGACGCCATCGTGCTCGACGAAGGGACCGACTGGTTCCAGCCATCGAATATCGAGGTGATCGACCTGGAGGTCGGCAACCCCGCGACCAACGTCATTCCCGGCCGGGCCAAAGCGCGCATTTCGATCCGCTTCAACGACCAGCATCGCGGGCACGACCTGATCGCGCGGGTCCAGGACATCGTCCACGCCCATGCCCCCGCCGGCATCGTGCGCGGCCGCGTCTATGGCGAGGCATTCCTGACTCAACCGGGGGCGCTGTCCACGCTCGTCGCCGACGCGATCCGGGCGGAGACGGGAGTCGAGGCGGAATTGTCCACCAGTGGCGGCACCTCCGACGCCCGCTTCCTCTCGCGCATCTGCCCGGTGGTCGAATTCGGCCTGCTCAACGCGACGATGCACAAGCTCGACGAAGCCGTCGCGCTGGACGATCTCCACGCGCTGACGCGGATCTATGCCGGGGTGCTGGGGCGGGTGTTCGGCACCTCAATCCGTTTGCCCTGAGCCTGTCGAAGGGCCGCTAGAGCAGGCTTCGGTGCTTCGACAAGCTCAGCACAAACGGAGGTAGGTCAGGCCCGCAGCGCCGATCGCGGTGCGGCGCTCGCCCATTCGAGGAATGCGTCCTCGGCCATCGGCTTGGCGATGACATAGCCCTGGAGGATGTCGCACCCGATCACGCGCAGCACTTCAAGCTGCGCCTCGGTCTCGATCCCCTCGGCCACCACCTCACAGCCAATGCCGTGGATCAGGCCGATCACGGCGTGCGCGATGGTCCGCGCTTCGGCGCTGGTCGCGACATTTTCGACCAGGCTGCGGTCGAGCTTGACGCGGTCGAGCGGCAGATCGCGCAGGCGGGCAAGGTTCGAATAGCCGGTGCCGAAATCGTCCACCGCCACCGTCGCACCATCGCTGCGCAGCGCCGCGATCGCATCGATCACCTCGCGCGAACAATGCATCGCCAGCGTTTCGGTAATCTCCAGCTCAAGCAGTCGTGCAGGCGCACCGGCCGCCTGCATCGCTTCCCGCAAGCGGCGGAAAAAGGCGGCATGGTCAAGCTGGCGCGGGCTGATATTGACCGCCATCCGCTGTTCGATGCCCATCGCCCCCCAGCGTGCGATCGTCGCGGCGACATGTTCGACCACCCATTCGCCGATCTCGACGATCAGGCCGGTTTCCTCGGCGCGCGCGATGAAGCTGCCGGGCAGGCACAGGCCGCGCGTCGGATGCTGCCAGCGCAACAGCGCCTCGGCCGCAACGATGCGACCATCCATCGCGCTGATCTGCGGCTGATAGACCAGAGTGAACTGGTCGCGCTCGACCGCCATCCGCAAATCGCTTTCCAGCAGCGCGCGTTCGGCAATCTCGTTGGCGAGCTGATCGGTAAAATGCTCGGCCCGGCCGCGGCCGCGCGCCTTGGCGTGATACATTGCGGCATCGGCGGCGCGCATCAGATCGGTCAGCGACGTGCCATGTTCGGGGCGCAGCGCGATGCCGACCGACGCACCGATCGACACTTCCTGATCGGCCAGGTCGAACGGTTCGGACAGAGCGAACAGGATTCCGCGCCCGACCCGGTCGGCCTCGCGGATATGGCCCAGCTCGGGGAAGTAGATGGTGAACTCGTCACCCGACAGACGGCCGATCAGCGGCTGGCGCGCATCGCCCTCGATCGCGAACCGGTCGGCTACCGCGCGCAGACGATTGGCGACCATGCTCAGCAGCTGGTCGCCCACAGCATGGCCCAGCGTATCGTTGACCGCCTTGAACCGGTCGAGGTCAATGAAGAACAGCGCGGCCATCGCGTCGTGCGGAAGCTCGGCCAGCATCCGCTCGCAACTCCGGCGGAAATGGGTGCGGTTGGGCAGGCCGGTGACCGGATCGAACAGCGCGAGCCGCTGGACGCTGTCCAGATTGCTGTGCAGCTGGCGGAACAGCCCGTCCATCGCCTGGGCAAGCGGCGGAACATGTTGCGCGACTTCGCCCGGAATTTCGCTCTCCAGATCGCCATTGGCGGCCTGGGTCAGCCGCTCGATCGCGGCATCGATTGCTTCGGCGGTGGAGGCGATGGTTCGCTCGGCATAGGCCCAGCACATCGCTGCACAGATGATCGCCGCGATCAGCGCACGGCTGGTGTTCGCAACGTCGAACGGCCCGCGTGTGGTCGCGGCGAGCGCCAGGATGAAGACAAACGCCCCCGCGCACAACGCGAATGCAATCGCGCGGCTTTTGAGCGAAAATCCGTCCATTGCGGTTGCGCGATCCCCCACGCCAGCCGGACCATCCGGCATTGTGCGAACAGGGTATGCCGCCAAAGAGTTAAAAATTTCGAGCGGACGACCGAAATCTGCGCAGGATGATATAGAGCGCCCCCTGCCCGCCGTGACGCGGGTGCGCGCCACGCACGGCGGCAATGGCATCGGCATGGCGCGACGCAGCGATCCAGTCCCCCACCGCAGCCCGGATCGCACCGCGCGCATGCGGCCGCTCCGACTCCGGGCGCGGCGGCTTGCCGGTGATCAGCAGCAACACCCGGTCGCCACGCGCAATCGCACGCGCCAGCCCCTGATCGAGCAGCGCATGGGCGCTGGCGAGCGTATGACCGTGCAGGTCGATCGAACTTTCCGGCGCGACCAGCCCGCGCGACAGGCGGCGATCCCAGCCCCCATCCAGCGTGTCGCGCGGCGGCTTGGGCGGGCTCGGCGGAGCGGGCTGGCGCAGCGGCGGCACCCGGCCCTTCACCTTCCTTCTAAGCCCCTCCCCTTCAGGAGCATCAGGTCGGTCAGCCCCCCAGCCTGACCTGAACCGCGCGGGGCGCGGTTCACCTGATGCTGGGTTGGGGTGGGGCCTGTCCTCTTGGCGGGCGGTCTCGGCGAGACCACGAGGCCCCACCCCCAACCCCTCCCCTGAAGGGGAGGGGCTTACAGGGCGCTTTGCAATCGGCGTCACGCTGGAAATCACCCGCTGCCACAAGGCCCGCTCTTCGGGCGACAGGGCGCGCGGCGGACGGGCCATGGATCAGTCGCGCGCGGCGCCGAGCCGCTCCAGCGTCCCCTTGGGCAGCAGCAGCCAGGCGGTGCCGCGCGCAGCCATGCCACCGGCAATCGCGCGGGCATCGTCACCCGCACCCCAGAAGGTGTCGAAGCGGTTGGAACCCTTGATCGCGCCGCCCGTATCCTGCGCGATCCACAGCCCGTTGGCGTCCTGCCGGTCCATCGACAGGAATACCGGCGCCCCCAGCGGCACGAATTTCGGATCGGTCGCGACCGTCACCTGCGCCGTGACCGGAATCCCCAGCGCGCCAAGCGGCCCCGGCCCGGTCAGTTCGCGAAAGAACACATAGCTCTTGTTCTCGCGCATGATCGCCATGCCCTCTTCGGGGTTGGCGCGCAGATAGGCCATGATGCCCTGCATCGATGCCTGACCGCGCTGCACCAGCCCGCGATCCAGCATCAGCTTGCCGATCCCGGTATAATCACGCCCATTCTGGCTGGCATAGCCGATACGCATCACGCCGCCATCGGGCAAGATGAGGCGACCCGAGCCCTGTATCTGCAGAAAGAACAGTTCGACCGGATCGGCCGCCCAGGCGATTTCCAGCCCGCGCCCGGCGAGCGCGCCCTGCTCGATCGCGGTGCGGTCATGATAGGGGACCAGCCTGGTACCATCGACCCGGCCCCGGATCGACTTGCCCGCCAGCGTGTCGGTAAAGCTGCCCAGATCGACATCGACCAGATCGGTCGGTCGCCCATAGATCGGCACTTCATAGCCGGGACGGCGCGTGCGCGATCCGTGAATTTCGGGCTCGTAATAGCCCGTGGCGAACGCCTTGCCGTCCGCGACCTGCACCGTTTCGAAATAGCGCGCGAAAAAGGTCGCGGCGTCGCGATCCTGCGTGGTGCGCGCGGCGTCACAGGCCGGTTGCCAGTCCGCGCCGCGCGTCAGCCCGCTGGCATCGGTACGGCGGACCAGCGACGCGCAGCTCAGCTTGAAGGCGGTCAGCGCGCGCGCAGCCGCTGCCATGGTGAGCGGCAGGTCATCGACCGCCGGTCCGGGCAGAAGCCCCGCTGCCGCTGCGGTGGTGACGCCTGCCGGAACGGGCGCTGCCGGAGCCGGGGAGAGCGGGGTCGCCGCGACCGGTTGCCGCACCGGTACGCCGCTGGACGTACCCGGACGCGCAGCCATTGTCCCGCCGCTCGCGGGACGTCCTGCCGGCACCACTCCGGACGAGCACGCGCCCAACAGCGCGGCGCAAGCCGCTACCCCCCAAGCGCGCATCATCTGGCCCCTTTATGCCCGATCAAACTTCGTCGGTGTCGCTGAGCTTCCAGTTCGGGTCGCCGCTGCCGATCGTGCGGCTGAACGTCCAGGCGTCATGCGTCTGCACCGCATCGCTCAGCGATCCGGCGATGACATTGCCGTCCTTGTCGCGCGTGATCGCCGCGATATCGGCGTCGAAGCGAACGGTGATGCGAGCCAGGCGGCCGTCGAGCGCGATGTCGGAAATCACCGCGCGCTCGATGCTGATCAGGCGGTTGTCGAGCGTCTCGCCCGCTGCCTCTCGCGCGTCGATCGCGGCGATGAAGCTGTCGCGCACTTCCGCATCGACCAGCCAGTCCAGCGTTTCGCGATCGCCCTTCCAGAACGCTTCCAGGATCATGCGATAGGCCGACTTCGCGCCCTCGACGAACTGGCCGACGTCGAACGACGGATCGGCGGCGACCAGTGCGCGCAGGCCGCCTTCGGCACCGCTCTCCAGCGGGCGCGGCGCGGAATCGCGCACTTCGGGCGGCATGTCGATCGTGCGCGGCATCTGCGGCGCACCGACACGCTCTTCGGCCGGCTTCGGCAGCGGCTGCTCATGCCCGGTGCGCTTGCCCAGCACTGCATAGAGCCGGAGCGCGAGGAAGGCGAAAATCGCTGCAAACAGGATCACTAGATACACTTGGGCACCTTCTTTCTTCTCTCCAACATAGGCGGGAAACCGCCGCGTTTCAAATCCGGTCTCGCACACGCCGCACGCCCGTTGAAACGCTCAACTGCCCCTGCTAGTCGCGACCGTCATCGCAACGCGGGTCGCCGCGACAAATATCCCGAATATTGACAAGGAAGTTTCACGATCATGGACACGCCCGACACCGCAGCTCCCCAGGCGAATGGCGCCGACACCGCTCCGTCGGTCGGCGTGATCTCGCAGTATATCAAGGACTTCTCGTTCGAAAATCCGAACTCGCCCGCCATCTATCAGGTCCAGGGCCAGCCCGCGTTCGATGTCCAGTTCAACATCGGCGCCGCCGAAGTGGCGCAGGACATCCATGAAGTCACGCTCAAGATCGATGTCCGCGCCACGATGGAAGAGCAGGTCGCGTTCATCATCGACCTGTCCTATTCGGGCCTGTTCGCGATCCGCAATGTGCCGGACGAACATCTCCAGCCCTTCCTCCTCGGCGAAGCCCCGCGCCTGCTCTTCCCGTTCGCGCGCCGCGTGCTGGCCGACGCCGTCCGCGACGGCGGCTTCCCGCCGCTGATGCTGGAGCCGATCGACTTCAACGGCCTGTACGAACAGCAGCGCGCCCAGCATGACGCGCAGCAGCTGCTGGGCGGCGAGGCCGGCCAGGCGTAATTGCTTGCATCGCGGTGCCAGCCCGCTCCCCCGCCCGTGGGGGAGCGGGCTGGTGCCGTAAGGCGCATCAAGCAAACAAAGGCGGGCACGCATGAATCTCGTCAAGGCACTCGGGTCGATCGGCGGGCTGACGCTCGTCAGCCGAGTGCTGGGGCTGGTCCGCGATTCGCTGTTCGCGCGCTATGTCGGCGCCAGCTTCGCGTCCGACGCCTTCTTGATCGCCTTCCGCCTCCCCAATCTCTTCCGCGCACTGTTCGCTGAAGGCGCGTTCAGCGCCGCCTTTGTGCCAATGTTCAGCAAGAAAGTCGGCGAATCCGGCGGCGACACCAAACCCGCCCTATCCTTCGCCGAAGAGGCGCTGTCGGTCCTGCTGCCGATCCTGATCCTGCTCACCGCGATCATGGAGATCGCCGCCTTTCCGGTGGTTTGGGCATTGTCGGGCGGGTTCAACGAAGCAAGCCCGGCCGAATTCGCCTATGCGGTCGAACTGTCACGGATCACCTTCCCCTATCTGCTGTTGATCAGCCTCGTCTCGCTGCTGGGCGGGATCCTCAATTCGCTCAACAAATTCTGGGTGAATGCTGCCGCGCCGATCCTGCTCAACGCGACGCTGATCGTGGCACTGCTGTTCTTCCACACCGACGACACGCTGCTCACCGCGCGCAATCAGGCGATTGCCGTCACCGTGTCGGGCGCGCTGCAGCTGCTATGGCTGATTCTCGCCTGCCGCGCCGCCGGCGTGAAGCTGAAGCTCCGCCTTCCCCGGCTCAGCCCGGACGTGAAGAAGCTGCTCAAGCTGATCGGCCCCGCCGCGGCGGGTGCCGGGGCGTATCAGATCAATCTCGTCATCTCGACCGCGCTCGCCGCCAGCCTGCTGGTCGAGGGGTCGGTGTCCTACATCTACTATGCCGACCGGCTGAACCAGCTCCCGCTCGGGCTGATCGGAATCGGGCTTGGCACCGTGCTGCTCCCCACTATCGCGCGTCAGCTGGGCGCGGGGAATGACGGCGCGGCGATGCACACGCAGAACCGCGGGACCGAACTCGCGCTGTTCCTCACCCTCCCCGCCACCGTCGCGCTGGTCGTCTGCGGTGCACCGATCGTCGCTGCGCTGTTCCAGCATGGCGCGTTCACGGTGGACGACACCCGCGCCACCGCCCAGGCGCTCGCCGCCTTCTCGGTCGGTCTGCCCGCCTACATCCTCGTCAAGGTGCTGACGCCCGGCTTCTACGCCCGTTCGGATACCAAGACGCCGGTGCGCTATGCGACGCTGTCGATCGCGATCAACCTGGTCCTCAACCTCGCGCTGATCGTCCCGCTCAGGCATATGGGCCCGCCGCTCGCCACCGCGATCGCCGCCTGGGTCAATGTCGCCATGCTATACCGAACGCTCGTCAAGCGCGGCCATTTCGAGGCTGACCCCCAGCTGCGCCGCCGCGTCTGGCGGCTGGTCGGTGCGGCACTAGCGATGGGCGGCGTCATGTTCTTCCTCAACGACCTGTTCACGCCCTACACCCATGGCAGCTGGACGATCCGCACGGCGGCGATGATGGTGCTGGTCGGCGCCGGCTGCATCGTCTACGCCGCCGCCTGTTTCGCGACCGGCGCGTTCCGCCCGAGCGACATCAAGGCGCTGGTGCGCCGTAAAGCAACTTAAGGTCTGGACTAACTCTCATGCGCGTCGTTTCCGGCATCAAGCCCACCGGCAATCTCCACCTCGGCAACTATCTCGGCGCGATCAAGCAATGGGTCGGCATGCAGGCCGATGTCGAGGCAGCGGGCGGCGAGTCGATGTACTTCATCGCCGACCTCCACGCGCTGACCGAATGGAGCGAGCCGGCGGCGATCACCGACAGCACGTTCGAGGTGAGCGCCGCGATGATCGCCAGCGGCATCGATCCCACCCGCTCGATCCTGTTCAACCAGGCCCGCGTCCCGGCGCATAGCGAGCTCGCCTGGCTGCTCAACAATGTCGCGCGCGTCGGCTGGCTCAACCGCATGACCCAGTTCAAGGACAAGGCGGGCAAGAACCGTGAGGGCGCGAGCGTCGGCCTGTACGACTATCCCGTGCTGATGGCCGCCGACGTCCTGCTCTATCGCGCCACGCATGTGCCGGTGGGCGAGGATCAGAAACAGCATCTGGAGCTGGCGCGCGACATCGCCGCCAAGTTCAACCTCGACTACAAGACCGACCTGC
>CAYMUJ010000096.1:0-8100 GCA_964393565.1 uncultured Stakelama sp.
GCAGCTCGAAGAAGCCGGCGCGACCGTCGAGATCAAGTAATCTCGCGGCTGCACCAGCAGCTTATGAAGGGGGCGGTCCGGCAACGGGCCGCCCCTTTTCGTTTGCCGAACGCCGACAGGCTGTTACCCCTACCCGCCAATGGATGCGCACAAGCCCGTCAGCGTTGGCCTGGGTACCGACGGCGATGAAATCGCGGCGATCGATGAGGTCGAGGCGGTGTTCGGCGTCACGCTCGACTATGCCGACGCGCCGACCTGGCAGACGGCAGGCGACGTGTTCCGCACACTGCAGAACAGCCTCCCCGCCGACATCGCGAACGCCCCCGACACATGGGATCGGTTCGCCACCGCCCTGACCCACGAGACCGGCGTGGATCCGGCAACGATTACGCCGGACAGCCCGCTGCTCGACGAAGCGACAGCATGGCGTGGTCTAGGCAATCTCAGCCGGATGATGGCGGTGCTGCTGATCGCCGGCACGGCGATCGTCGTGCTGCTCGTGCTGGTCCTTCGTTAGGTTCCGGCCACGTCCTTGGGGACATAGCGCTTCGCCGCCAGCCGTCCAAAGCCTTCCGCCGCGCGCTCGACCCACAATGGCCCCAGCCGGTCGCTGCCCTGCGCCGGGACGGTCCCGATCATGAAGCTGTCGCGCAGCGTGCGGATCGACAGGCCGGCATACCATTTCAGCGCGACCGGCACGATCGGCACGAACATCGGCTTCCCCTGCACATTGACCACGCGCATCTGCTCGCCCGCCTGCGTCACCTGCCCCTTGAGCATGTGGATGCCACCCGGCGCGATGCTGAACGGCTCCGACCCCGGTGCCATCCGCGCCGCAGCGTGAAAAGCGGCGATCTGCGCGTCCTGATCGGGATTGGCGGCGAACAGGCCCAGCACCGCGCGGACATTGTCCGCCGCTTCCGGCCCGCGATTCTGGATGTACAGCTCAAAGTCGATGCTCACCACACCGTCGCGGATCGCGGCGCGCAGCGGGCGGATTTCGGTCACCAGCGGACCCGGCGGCGGCGGAACCGGCGCGACGGCACCTGCGGGCGCGGGCTGGGGCGCGGCGGTCCCGGGAGAAACCGGTTGCGGCGCGGGCGGAGTGACCACCCCGGCACGCGCCGGCGGGCCCGGCGTCGGCGGTGAAGCGATCACCGGGGTGTCGACGATCTCGGCCTCGGCCTCCGCCTCGCGCCGCCGTCGCCGCCGTCCGGCAATTGCGATGCCGGCCACCAGACCGACCACAAGCGCTGCGGCAGCGCCCAGCGCTGGCCAGAGCCATGTATCGAGCGCCTCTGCGGTAGCCTGCAACCCACCAAGCGCAGGTGTCGGGCCAGTCTCAGCGGGCGTGGGCACCTGCCCCGGTTGCGGCGTCGCTACCGGCGTGAAGTCGGAAGGTCCAAACCGCGTCGGGCTGGGTTGGGGCGTCGGCTGCGCTTCGAGCGGGGCACTCGCGCGCGTTGCAGCAGGGCGCGGCGACGGTGTCGCACGCGGCGGAATCGGCACCGGCGTCACCATTGCTTGCGGCGCCGGGCTAGGCGTGGGCGTTGCACGTGGCGTCGGATTGGGGTTGATGTCGAAATTGCCGATCGGCGGCGTGATCACCGTTGGCCGTTGCGCGTTCTGGGCCACAACAGGGCTCGCAAGCAGCAGGATCAGGGTCAGCGCGGTCGTCGCGTTAATGGGCGTCGCAGTCACGCGCCGCGCCTAGCATGGACCGGACAGGCCCGCGCACCAAAAAATGCGCAGACCCGCCGGAAAAGAACGTCCTGCCGTGCGTCGTCCCGCTTCAGGGAACGGTCACCGTCTTGAATTCAATGCCTTTCAGTTCCGGCAACGCCTGAAGCTGCGGTGTGACGACCTTGAGGTCGCCGACTACCACCAGCGTCAGCTTATCGAGCGGGAAACGCTGTGCCGCCTCGCTGATCTGTGCATTGGTGACACCCAGAGTCGACGGGACATAATTGTCGAGCCAGTCACGCGGCAGGCCCAGCGCGTCGCGCGTCGCCAGCGTGTTGACCAGCGCGCCCGGCGTGGAATTCTGGATTGCGAACAGCCCGGCCATATATTGGCGCATCCCGTTCGCTTCCTCGTCGCCCGGCGGGGTTGCCTGGAGTTCGCGGATTTCCTTGAATATCTCGGTCAGCGACGGGCCGGTGGCGGTCGTCGTGACATCGGCGTTGAACGTCCACAGCGCATTGGTCGGCAGCAACGACACGCCCGAACCCGGCGAATAGGTATAGCCCTTATTCTCACGGATGTTGCGCGTGATGCGCGAACTGAACGATCCGCCCAGCAGCGCATTCATCACCCGCGTCGGGATATCGCCCGGCGTCCCGGCATCCGGCGCGGGGAAGACCAGGTTGATCGTCGATTGCGGCGCACCCGGCCGGTCGATCAGCAACACCTGTGGCCCCGGCTTGGGACTGACCGGGATCAGCGCCCGCTCCGGCCCCGCGGCCCAGCCGCCGAACGCCTTCTCGACCGCCGCCTTCACCGCCGCCGCGTCGAACCGCCCGGCGATATAAAGGTGCGACCGCTTCGCCCCGAAATTCGCGGCATGCCACGCCTTCAGCCTGGCCGCGTCATAGGCGTTGAACTGCGCCGGGGTCGGCAGCACCCGGCCATAGGGATGGTCGGTGCCATAATAAGCGCGCGTCACCGCCGCATTGGCCAGCGTCCCCGGCTGGGTCAGCGCAATCGCGAGGCGGCGGTTCCAGTTGGCCTTGACCCGCGCCAGCTCCGCCTCGGGAAAGCTCGGCCGCTGCGCGACATCGGCGACCAGTCCGATCGCATCGACCGTGCGCTCCGACAGGACGTTGATCGACACGCCGGAGGAGGTCGACCCCGCCCCGGTGCCGACCCCGCCGCCCATCTCGGCGGCCTTTTGCGCGATCTGCGCCGCAGTCATGCCGCCTGCGCCCTCCCGCATCATGTCGAGCGTCAGGCCGGCGAGCCAGGTGTCCGGCCCCTCGTTGATCGACCCGGTATAGGTCTGCAGCGACACCACCGCCTTGGGCACGACGCCATAGGGGATCAACGTCACCTTCATCCCGTTGGCCAGGACATAGGTCTCGCTCGCCGGCACCTTGAACGGCTTGGGCGCGGGGATCGGCGGCGGGGTCGCGGGAAGCTCCTGCGCGGCGACGCCCATCGGCGCGGCGAGCAGGGCGGCAGCCGTCAGGCTGGCGATCATGCGGCGCATCTCACTTGCCTCCTTGCTGAGCGGCGGGCGCGGCGGGCTGGGCCGCACCGGGATCGATGACATAGATCGACCGGTTGGTCGGGCGCAGATATTCCTGCGCCGTCTTCTGGATCAGCTCGGGCGTCACCTTGGCGAACCCGTCCTCTAGGCTGTTGACCTTGTTCGGGTCATTGTCGAACAGCGCATAGACGGCGAGCAGATCGATCAGGCCGATCCGCCCCGTCCCGTCGATCGTCGAATAGAGCGACGAGCGCATCTTGGTCCGCGCCCGCGCCAGCTCTTCCGGCGTCACCTTCTTCGTCCGCAGCTCCTCGATCACCGCATCCACCGCCGCCTTGATCTCGTCGCGGCTGCGATTGGTGTCATGCGTGAAGTTGAAGCTCCACAGCATCGGCCCCTGATAGTTGAACATGTTGCCCAGCGGGAAGTTGATCCCCCCGCCAACCTCGCCCGCAATGCCCGTCTCGGCGACCAGCTTGCGATACAGGCGGCTGTCATTACCCTTGACCAGCATCTGGTCGATCAGCCCCATGGCGAACCATTCGGGCGTGCCGCGCGCGGGGACATGATAGCCTGCTGCCCAGCCGGGCTTTGGCGCGAGCCGGTCGGTGCGCGCGCGGAACTTCTCCGCCGTCTGGCGCGGCTCGCTGATGTCGGGCAGCTTGACCGGCGGCGCCTTGGGCATCCAGCCATAATATTTCTCGACCATCGCGCGGGTCGCGGCATAATCAATGTCGCCCGCGACCACGAGCACGGCGTTGGACGGCTTGTAGAAGCTGTCGAAAAACTGCTTGGCGTCGGCCACCGTCGCCGCCTCGATCTCCTTCAGCTCGCCGTAGAAGTTATGGCTGTTATACCAGTTGGTATTGGCCAGCATCGGCAGGTCGATCCACGGCCAGGTGCTATAGGGCTGGTTGAGGACGTTGACCTTGACCTCGTTCCCCACGACGCCCTGCTGGTTCTTCAGCACCTCGTCATTGATCACCGGCGCGGACATGCGGTCCGCCTCCAGCCACAGCATCCGCTCCAGCGCGTTGGACGGCACGACTTCGAAATAGTTGGTGAAGTCGTACCGCGTCGATCCATTGAGGATGCCGCCGGCATTGCTGATCGTGCTGATATGCACGCCCTTGGGCGCGTTCTTCGATCCCTGGAACAGCAGATGTTCGAACAGATGCGCAAAGCCGGTGCGCTCGCGCGGTTCGATGCGGAATCCGATGCCGTAATAGACGCCGACCGTCACCGTCGGACTCAGCGTGTCCTTGGCCAGCACCACGCGCAGCCCGTTGGGCAGCGTGAAATACTGCATCTCGACCTTCAGCCTGGCCGGCGCGGTCTGCGCGGCAGCAGGCGTCGCGGCGCCCCACAGCGGCACTGACGCTCCGGCCAGCGCAAGCGCCGTAACCCATTGTCTGACTGTCATGGCGATCCCCTCTGACGTGCTTACTGTATTAGCCTATCAGCACAGCGCGCGAGGGCAAGGGGCATTGGTCGAATATCGCGGCTGGATCAGATCCCGCCTTGCGTCACATCGCGCCCGGTCGCCTCCAGCTGCGCGGTCAGATCGGCCAGGCATGCCGCGACCACCACATCATCGGTCGCGCGGGCGACGAAGTTCGCTCCCACCCGCCCCTCGCGGAAGAACGGATAGCTGCCGATCGCCACACCTTCATGCGCCTTTTCGGTCGCGCGCAGGATCTCGGCGATCTCGCTCTCGGCGACCCAGCATCCGATCGTCCCGCTGATCACCGGCTTGCCGCCCTCCAGCGTGCCGGTCAGCGCGTCGAGCATCCCCGCCGTGATGTGCGGCACCCCGGCCATGATGAAGATATTGCCGACCCGGATGCCCGGCGCGCCCGACATGCGGTTGGGGATCAGGTCCGCCCCTTCCGGCACTCGCGCCATCCGCAACCGCGCCTCGGTCAGACCGCCGCGCGTCTCGTAATAGCGTTCCAGCACGTCGCGCGCCTCGGGATGCACCACCACCGGCACGCTCAGCGCCGCTGCAATCGCATCGACGGTGATGTCGTCATGCGTCGGCCCGATCCCGCCGGTAGTGAAGCAATAATCATATCCGGTACGGATCGCATCCACCGCCGCGACGATCCGCTCCTGCACATCGGGCACCACGCGCACTTCCGACAGGCGGATGCCCTGCACGTTCAGCCACACCGCGATTTGCGCGACATTCTTGTCCTGGGTCCGACCCGACAGGATCTCGTCCCCGATGATGACCAGCCCGGCGGTCCAGATGCGCTCGCTCATAATCGCCTTTCGGTTCAGCAGGCTGAACCGGTGGCGGCACCGGCCCGCTCCCCCACCCGGCCACCCAGCGCCAGTATCCTATGGGTGGCCGGGTGGGGGAGCGGGCCGGTGCCGCGGTCCAGCGCAGCTGGATCCACCTAGACGAACTATCCCTCCTCGCAAAGCGCCCGTCTTTCCCCTATATGGCGCGGATGACTGAATATGTTGCCGTAACCGCCGACACCAATTTCGCCCGCGACGGGGCGATCAAGCTCTATGGCCCGGATGGCTTTGCCGGGATGCGCGCCGCGGGCCGCCTCGCCGCCGAGATCCTCGACGCGCTCGTCCCGCATGTCGTGCCCGGCGTCACGACTGCAGAGCTGGACGATATCGTCCGCCGCATGACGCTCGACGGCGGCGCGGTCCCCGCGACGCTCGGCTATCGCGGCTATACGCATAGCTGCTGCATCAGCATCAATCATGTCGTCTGCCACGGCATTCCGGGCAACAAGACGCTGAAGGACGGCGACATCGTCAATATCGACGTCACGCCCCTGCTCGATGGCTGGCACGGCGACACCAGCCGCATGTATCTGGTCGGCGACGTGCCCTTAAAGGCCAAGCGGCTGGTCGATGTCACCTATGAATGCCTGATGATCGGCATCGAAATGGCCAAGCCCGGCAACACCATGGGCGATATCGGCCACGCAATTCAGCGCCATGCGGAGAAGCACCGCTATGGCGTCGTCCGCGACTTCTGCGGCCACGGCCTCGGCCGCGTCTTCCATGACGCACCCGAAGTCGTCCATGTCGGCCGCCCCGGCACCGGGCCTGAGCTCAAGCCCGGCATGTTCTTCACCATCGAACCGATGATCAACATTGGCCGCCCCGATGTGAAGCTGCTCGACGATGGCTGGACGGCGGTCACGCGCGACCGCTCGCTCTCGGCCCAGTTCGAACATTCGATCGGCATCACCGAAACCGGCTGCGAAATCTTCACCCAGTCGCCGACGGGCCGCCACAACCCGCCCTACGCCTGAGATGGCCGAGGGCAAGTTCGAACGCCACCGCCAACCCTGGCGGCAGGACGAGATCCAGAAGCTGCACACGCTGGCGAAAAAGGGCATGGCGCTGACCCGCAGCGAGGAATCGGTCAAGGACCGCGCCAAGCAGGACGGCCTGACGATCGCGAAACTGCGTTAGGCCACTCCGTCACCCCCGCGAAAGCGGGGGCCTATCTCCTGCCGCTTCACCATCTCCGACCGGTGCGATAACTGGATAGTCCGGGAGATGGGCCCCCGCTTTCGCGGGGGTGACGAACAGGTCGCAACAGGCAGAGCACGCAAATGACTGACCCGACCTACGACGCCATCATCCTCGGCGCAGGCGCAGCCGGCCTGATGTGCGCGCTCACCGCCGGCCAGCGCGGGCGCCGCGTGCTGCTGATCGACCATGCCGATCAGGTGGGCAAAAAGATCCTGATCTCCGGCGGCGGGCGGTGCAACTTCACCAATCTCGGCATCGCGCCCGATCGCTATCTCTCCGCCAACCCGCATTTCGCCAAGTCCGCGCTGCGCCGCTACACCCAGCATGATTTTATCGCACTGGTCGACCGGCACGGCATCGCCTGGCACGAAAAGACGCTCGGCCAGCTCTTCTGCGACGGCAGCGCGAAGCAGATCGTCGCGATGCTCCTCGACGAATGCGACCGCGGCTCAGTCGAAATCGCGCTCGGCCAAGCGATCCGCGACGTCAGCAACGCCGATGGCCGCTATACCGTCACCTGGGGCGACCGCATCGCCACCGCCCCCGCGCTCGTCATCGCCACCGGCGGCCCGTCGATCCCCAAGATGGGCGCGACCGGCTTCGCCTATGACCTCGCCCGCAAATTCGGCCTCAAAGTGGTCGAACCCCGCCCCGCGCTCGTCCCGCTCACGCTCGGCGGTGACGAGGTGCTGTTCCGCGAACTCTCCGGCGTCGCCGCCCCGGTCGCCGCGCGCGCCGGAAAAACGACGTTCCGCGAAGCCGCGCTCTTCACCCATCGCGGCCTGTCCGGCCCGGCGATCCTCCAGATCAGCTCCTATTGGCGCCACGGCCAGCCGGTCGAAATCGACTTCCTGCCCGATCGTGCACCCGGCTGGCTGACCGATGCCAAGCGCGCCGCACCGCGCACCAGCTTGCGCAAGCTGCTCGGCGACGCCCTGCCCAACCGCCTCGCCGACACGCTCGCCGACCAGCTCGGCCTCGACACCGAACTCCACAACATCGCCGACAAGCGCCTCGCGCAAGCCGAGCGCGCCCTCGCCGCCTGGACCTTCCACCCCAACGGCACCGAAGGCTATGCCAAGGCCGAAGTGACGATCGGCGGCATCAGCACCGCCGACCTCTCCTCGCAAACCATGGAATCCCGCACCGCCCCCGGCCTTTATGCAATCGGCGAAGCGGTCGACGTCACCGGCTGGCTCGGCGGCTATAACTTCCAATGGGCCTGGTCGAGCGGCTGGGCGGCGGGAACGGCCCTTTGAGGCTTACTTCGACGCCGCCACCCAGTCGTCGATCTTCTTCTCCAGCACCGGCATCGGCAGCGCGCCGACGTCCAGCACGGCGGCATGGAATCCGCGCGGATCGAACTTCGCGCCCAGCGCCGC
>CAYMUJ010000097.1:0-6418 GCA_964393565.1 uncultured Stakelama sp.
CCTCCCCCGTTGGGGGAGGAATAGGTGGTCACTCATACCGCAGCCCCATCTCCTTGAGCCGAGGCCGCATGTCGTAGATGTCGAGCCCCAGCTCGCCCGCCGCCAGCCGCACCCGCTTGGCCTCCTCCGCCGCCTCACGCTTGCGCGCCGCCTCCAGCACCGTCGCCGCATCGGCACGCTTGACCACGCACACGCCGTCATCATCGGCAACGATCACATCGCCCGGCTCGATCGCCGCGCCCGCGCACACGATCGGCACATTGACCGACCCCAAAGTGTTCTTGACCGTCCCCTGCGCGAACACCGCCTTGGACCACACCGGAAAGCCCATCTGCGTCAGGTCGCGCACGTCGCGCACGCCTGCATTGATCACCAGCCCCCGGCACCCGCGCGCCATCGCGCTCGTCGCCAGCAGGTCTCCGAAATAACCGTCGAGACAGGGTGAGGTGGGCGCAAGGACGAGGATGTCGCCTTCCTTCAGCTGCTCGATCGCGACATGCACCATCCAGTTGTCGCCGGGCGGCGACGAGATGGTGACCGCGTTCCCCGCAATCCGCGCCCCGGCATAGATCGGGCGCATATAATGGGCGAGCAGCCCGATCCGCCCCTGTGCTTCATGCACCGTCGCAACGCCCGCTTGGGCAAGGCCATCGACGATGTCCATCGGGGTGCGCTGGATATTCTGAACGACACGTGCACTCATTGTCTTCTCCGGTGTGCAATTGTCGAACCCGCATTCGGGCCGATGTAGCGTTGTTGCGCGACATGTTCCGTTTTCCGGACATCTCGCGGGCGGCGGCGGCTTGTTCGCCTTTCATGGCTGTCGATCTCCAACACGCCATAATATGAATTCCGTTTATGTAATAAGATTTTCGGATATGTTTGAGCCATGATCCGTCCCTTCGACCTCAATCTCCGGCATCTGCGCGCGCTCGGCCAGGTGATCGCGCAGGGCAGTCTCAACCGCGCGGCGGAGGCGGCGGGACTGTCGCAACCGGCGCTGACGCAGGGGCTGGCCAAGCTGGAGAAGCAGCTTGGCGTGACCCTGTTCGACCGGCATTCGGACGGAGTCACACCCAGTCCCGCCGGCACCGCGCTGGCCGAGCGGGTAGGGCGCGCCTTCGACCAGCTTGCCGCCGCGACCCGGCGATCGGTGCGCGGGGGCACGCGCGGCTTTGCGCGGCCCGAGCTGCTGATGACCGCGACCCAGCTCGACGCCTTCCTGCACTTCGCCGACGCGCAGGGCTTTGCCGGTGCGGCGGCGGCGAGCGGCATGTCACAGCCTGCAGTCCACCGCTCGGTGCGCGAACTCGAACAGGTCTGCGCCACCCCGCTCGCCGAACGGCGCGGGCGCGGCATGGCACTGACCCCGGCGGGGCGCGCATTGGCGCGCGGCGTACGGCTCGCCGCCGGCGAGATCGCGGCGGGGATCGCCGAAGCGCGCGGTGACGAGGGGGAGGGCGGGCGCATCGCGATCGGCGCGATGCCGCTCAGCCGCGCGCTGCTGCTTCCGCACAGTCTCGCGCAGTTTCTGCGCGAAGAGCCGCGCAATGTGGTCGATGTGATCGAAGGGTCATGGCGCGAGCTGGTCGATCCGCTGCTCGATGGGATCATCGACATCATGGTCGGCGCGCTGCGCGACGACTGCCCGCCGGGGGTCGAACAGGTGCCGTTGTTCACTGACCGGCTCGCGATCTTCGGGCGTCGTGGGCATCCGCTGGCGCAGGGTGCGGTCGATCTCGACACGCTCGCGGCGCAATCCTGGGTCGTCGGCCCGGTCGGCACACCGTTGCGCGCGCATTGGGAAGAGCTGTTTGCCGGGCATGTGCTGCCCCCGGTGCCGGTCGAATGCGGGTCGGTGATGGTGATCCGCGGCCTGCTGGTGCAAAGCGATCTGCTGACGCTCTTGTCCCCCGATCAGGTCGCGCTGGAGGTCGGGGTGGGGATGCTCGAGCGCATCGGCCCGCAACTCCCCGGCGCCGTCCGTACCATCGGCATCAGCACGCGCACAGGCTGGCGCCCGACCCGCGCTCAATCACGCATGATCGACCTGCTCCACCGTGCATCGGAACAGACCAGACTTCAAAAAAACGGATAACGTCCGACGCAATCCGATTGGAACATGTCGCGCAACACCGCTTGATGGCCGCATGATCGATCAGACATCCTTGGTGGGATTTGGCGAAGCAGGCCAGGCCTTCGCCCAACCCGGCGTCGCCGCATTCGACATCGCCACCGAAAATGTCGAAACACGTCCACTGAAGATCGTCGATTTCGAGCAGGCCAAGATCCGCTGGTCTGCCACCCCCGCAGGCGCGTTGGCGCATGCGGAATTGGTTCTGAGCCTGGTTACTGCAGATCAGGCGCTCCCCGCCGCACAGCGCTGTGCGGCCCTGCTGAAATCCGGTGCGCTGTGGTTCGACATGAACAGCGTCGCCCCCGGTACGAAGCGCGAAGCCGCTCAAGCGATAGAGGCAGCGGGCGCGCGCTATGTCGATGTCGCGGTGATGGCCCCGGTGCTGCCCGCGCAGCTTTCAGTGCCGCTGCTCGTCGCCGGGCCGCACGCAGACGCGGCTGCGGAGGCGTTGCGCGCCTATGGCTTCACCAAAGTGTCGGTCGCCGGGCCGAGGGTCGGTGATGCTTCGGCGATCAAGATGATCCGGTCGGTGATGGTCAAGGGGCTGGAGGCGCTGACCGCCGAATGCGTCCTCGCCGCGGAACATGCAGGGGTGCGTGAGGCAGTGCTCGCCTCGCTCGACGCCAGCTGGAAGGAACAGGGCTGGGCAGAGCGCGCCGATTACAATCTCGACCGGATGCTTGCCCATGGCACGCGCCGGGCCGCCGAGATGGAGGAGGTCGCGAAGACGCTGAGCGACCTTGGCATCGATCCGGCGATGACGCGCGGTACGATCCAGCGTCAGCGGGAAATGGGTGCGCTCCATCTGACGCCGCCTGAGGGGCTGACGGCGAAGCTCGCCGCGATTGATGCAAGGGAAGAGGATAAAGTCGCGTGATCATCGACTGCCACGGCCATTACACCGTCCTGCCCAAGGCGCATGATGCCTGGCGCGAAGAGCAGAAGGCGGCGTTCAAGGCGGGGACGCAATGCCCGCCTTATCCCGAGATCAGCGACGATGAGATTCGCGAGACGATTGAGGCGAACCAGCTGCGCCTGATCAAGGAACGCGGCGCGGACCTGACGATCTTCTCACCCCGGGCATCGGCAATGGCGCCGCATGTCGGGGATGAGGCCGTCGCGATCGAATGGGCGCGGCGCTGCAACGATCTGATCGCGCGCGTCGTCGGGCTGTTCCCCGAGACGTTCGTCGGGGTGTGCATGCTGCCGCAATCGCCCAAGGCCGACATGACCGCGAGCATCGCCGAGCTGGAGCGGTGCGTGACTGAGCTTGGCTTTATCGGCTGCAACCTCAACCCCGATCCGGGCGGCGGGCACTTCACCCATCCGCCGCTGACCGACCGTTACTGGTACCCCTTTTACGAGAAAATGGTCGAGCTGGATGTTCCGGCGATGATCCATGTCTCGGGCAGCTGCAACCCGGCGATGCATGCGACCGGTGGATATTACATCGCCGCTGATACGGTCGCGTTCATGCAGTTGCTGGAGGGCGATCTGTTCGCCGATTTCCCGACGCTGCGCTTCATCATCCCGCATGGCGGCGGCGCGGTGCCGTACCATTGGGGGCGCTATCGCGGCCTTGCCGACATGCTGAAGAAGCCGGCGCTCGACACGCATCTGATGAACAACATCTTCTTCGACACCTGTGTCTATCACCAGCCGGGCATCGACCTGCTGGCCGACGTGATCGAGAACAAGAATATCCTGTTCGGGTCGGAGATGGTCGGTGCGGTGCGCGGGATCGATCCGACCACCGGGCATTATTTCGACGATACCAAGCGCTATGTCGATGCGCTCGACATCAGCGACGCCGAGCGCGCCGCGATCTTCTCCGGCAATGCGCGTCGCGTCTTTCCCCGTCTCGACGCCAAGCTGAAGGAGCGCGGCCTGTGAGCGATCATAGCGACATCCACGCCTATCTCGCCGAGTTTGATGACATCCCCGGCACGCGCGTCTTCACCGCGCAGCGCGCGCGCGTCGGCTATCACATGAACCAGTTCGCGATGAGCCTGATGAAGGCGGAAAATCGTGAGCGGTTCAAGGCCGACGAGCGCGCCTATCTCGACGAATGGCCGTTGAGCGAGGAGCAGAAGCAGGCGTTGCTCGACCGTGACTATAATCGGTGCCTCGATCTTGGCGGCAACATCTATTTCCTTTCGAAGCTGTTTTCGACCGATGGCCTGTCATTCGCCGAAGCGGTCAGCACGATGACCGACATGAGTTTCCCCGAATATCGCGCAATGATGATGCGTGGCGGACGCTCGCCCGAAGGCATCCGTTCGATCAGCAAAGGAAACTGATGATGGCCCGGATTACTGCAGGTATCGCGACGAGTCATATTCCCCTGCTGGGTGTGGCGGTCGATCAGGCCAAGGATCGCGACGATTATTTCGGCCCGATCTTTGCCGGCTATGACTGGACCCGGGCATGGGAGAAGGCGGAGAAGCCCGACGTCGTCATCCTGGTCTATAACGACCATGCGTCGGCGTTCGACATGAAGATCATCCCGACCTTTGCGATCGGTTGCGGCGAACGCTTCAAACCGGCGGATGAAGGGTGGGGGCCGCGTCCCGTGCCGGACGTTGAGGGGCATCCGGACCTGGCCTGGCATGTCGCGCAGAGCCTGATCCTCGACGAGTTCGACATGACCATCATCAACGAGATGGAGGTCGATCACGGCCTGACCGTCCCGTTGAGCATGATGTTCGGTACCCCTGAGGCCTGGCCGTGCAAGGTGATTCCGCTGGCGGTCAATGTCGTCACCTATCCGCCTCCCTCGGGCAATCGTTGCTGGGCGCTGGGTGAAGCAATTGCCCGTGCCGTCGCCAGTTTTCCTGAGGATCTGAACGTCCAGATCTGGGGGACCGGCGGCATGAGCCATCAGCTGCAGGGCGCGCGCGCGGGCCTGATCAACCCTGAGTGGGACAATATGTTTCTCGACGGGATGATCGGCGAGGGCGACCATCTCCGCCGCATTCCACATATCGAATATCTGCGCGAAACCGGGAGCGAGGGGATCGAGATGGTCATGTGGCTCATCATGCGCGGCGCGCTGGGCAAGCGCACGGCTGCGCTGCACCGGCATTACCATGCGGCCTGTTCGAACACCGCGATCGGTCATCTCGTCCTGCGCCCCGACAATGGCGAGGGGATGGATATGACCGGGAGCGGGTTTGCACAGGCGGCTGAATAGGATTGACGCCCCTCCCCTTCAGGGGAGGGGTTGGGGGTGGGGCATGGCTGGCCTCGCAGAGCGTGTCGCTCGTGATGACCGCCCCATCCCAACCCCTCCCCTGAAGGGGAGGGGCTTAAGAAGGAGAAGACCATGAAAATCGCACTCGCAGGCGCCGGGGCATTCGGCGAAAAGCATCTCGACGGCCTGAAGAATATCGACGGGGTCGAGGTGATCTCGGTCGTCGGGCGCCGGCTTGAACCAACCCAGGCGGTCGCCGCCAAATACGGCATCGCGCACGCCACCACCGAACTCGCCGAGGCGCTGGAGCAGCCCGGTCTCGACGCGGTGATCCTGTGCACCCCGACCCAGATGCATGCGGCGCAGGCGATCCAGTGCATGGATGCGGGCAAGCATGTGCAGGTCGAAATCCCGCTGTGCGACAGCCTGGCCGATGGCGAAGCGGTGCTGGCCAAGGCGCAGCAGACCGGCCTGACCGCGATGGTCGGGCACACGCGCCGCTTCAACCCGAGCCACCAATATCTGCACCGCAAGATCGCGGCGGGTGAGCTGAACGTCCAGCAGATGGACGTGCAGACCTATTTCTTCCGCCGCCAGAACATGAATGCGAAGGGGGAGGCGCGCAGCTGGACCGATCACCTGTTGTGGCATCATGCCGCGCATACGGTCGATCTGTTCGCCTATCAGGCCGGGCCGATCGTTGCGGCCAATGCGATCGAGGGGCCGTACCACCCCGAACTTGGCATCGCGATGGACATGTCGATCCAGCTGAAGGCGGAAAGCGGCGCGATCTGCACGCTCAGCCTGTCGTTCAACAATGACGGGCCGCTCGGCACCTTCTTCCGCTACATCTGCGACAATGGCACCTGGATCGCGCGCTACGATGATCTGGTGACCGGGCGCGAGGAGCCGGTCGATCTGTCCGGCGTCGCGGTGTCGAACAATGGCATCGAGCTGCAGGACCGCGAGTTCATCGCCGCAATCCGCGAGGGGCGCGAGCCCAATGCCAGCGTCGCGCAGGTGCTGCCCTGCTACCGCGTGCTGCACCAGCTTGAGCAGCAGCTGAACGCCGCGCGCTGAAGTTCAAT
>CAYMUJ010000097.1:6518-8005 GCA_964393565.1 uncultured Stakelama sp.
GCTGGCGACAGCGCGCATATCGTGCCGCCGACGGGCGCAAAGGGGCTGAACCTCGCCGCGTCGGATGTGGCCTATTTGTGCGATGCGCTGGTCGGCGCGCTGAAGCAGGGCGATGCTGCGGGGCTGGACGGTTATCAGGCGCGCGCGCTGGCGCGGATCTGGAAGGCGGAGCGGTTCAGCTGGTACCTGACCAAGCTGATGCACCGCTTCCCCGAGGATGGCGCGTTCGAGCACCGCATGCAGGAGGCCGAACTGGACTATGTCGCCAGCTCGACCGCGATGCAGACCGCGATTGCGGAGAATTATGTGGGGCTGCCGCTTTAGGCCCCCGCAAGCTGCGGCCGGTTGGCGAGCAGGTGATCGACCACCGACGGGTCGGCCAGCGTCGACGTGTCGCCGAGGTTGCTGACGTCATTCTCGCCGATCTTGCGCAGGATGCGGCGCATGATCTTGCCGGATCGCGTTTTCGGTAGGGCGGGGGCGAACTGGATCACGTCGGGGGTGGCGATCGGGCCGATTTCCTGGCGCACCCATTTGATCAGCTCGGCGCGCAGCGCTGCGTCGGGCTCGACCTCGGCATTGGTGGTGACGAAGGCGTAGATGCCCTGGCCCTTGATGTCGTGCGGCATGCCGACCACCGCAGCTTCGGCGACCTTGTGGTGGGCGACGAGTGCGCTTTCGATCTCCGCCGTTCCCATGCGGTGGCCGGAGACGTTGATGACGTCGTCAATGCGGCCGGTGATCCAGTAATAGCCATCCTCGTCGCGGCGGCAGCCGTCGCCGGTGAAATAGCGGCCGGGGAAGGTGCTGAAATAGGTCTGGAAGAAGCGGTCGTGATCGCCCCACACGGTGCGCATCTGACCGGGCCAGCTGTCGGTGATGACCAGGCACCCGTCACCCGCGCCCTCGATCAGCTTGCCGTCATTGTCGAGCAGGGCGGGCTGGACGCCGAAGAAGGGCTTGCTCGCCGAACCCGGCTTGAGTGCGGTTGCGCCGGGCAGGGGGGTGATCATCGCCCCGCCGGTTTCGGTTTGCCACCAGGTATCGACGATCGGGCAGCGGCCTTCGCCGACGACGCGGTGATACCATTCCCACGCCTCCGGATTGATCGGCTCGCCGACGCTGCCGAGCAGGCGCAGGCTGCTGCGGCTGGTGCGCTTCACCCACTCATCGCCTTCGCGCATCAGCGCGCGCAGAGCGGTGGGGGCGGCGTAGAAGATCTCGACCCCGAATTTGTCGACGACCTGCCAGAAGCGGCTATGGTCGGGGAAATTCGGGACGCCCTCGAACATCACCGTGGTCGCGCCATTCATCAGCGGGCCGTAGACGACATAGCTGTGTCCGGTGACCCAGCCGATATCGGCGGCGCACCAGTAGATCTGGCCGGGGCGGTAATCGAAGACATATTGGTGCGTCATCGACGTCCATACCGCATAGCCGCCGGTGGTGTGCAGCACGCCCTTGGGCTTGCCGGTCGAGCCGGAGGT
>CAYMUJ010000098.1:0-7869 GCA_964393565.1 uncultured Stakelama sp.
CCCCCGCTAAGCCAGTCGTCATGTGCGTGCTGGCGTTGGCGTGGGGGATGCATCCCGGTTGGCGGTTGGTCGTCGCGGGGAACCGTGACGAGCGGCATGCGCGCGCGACTTTGCCGCTGTCGCGCTGGATGGCGCCCGCGCCTGTCAACACGCCGGTGATTGGCGGGCGCGATCTGGAGGCCGGGGGGACCTGGCTGGCGGTGAACGACGCCGGGCGGCTGGCGGCGGTGACCAATGTGCGCGGGGAGGCGGCCGATCCGGGCAAATTGTCGCGCGGGACACTGGTGACCGAGATGCTGGCGGGGCAGGAGCCGGAGGATCTGAACGCCTATAACCCGTTCAACCTGATCGCGGTGGATCGCGACGGGCCGCTGTATCTGTCGAACCGGCCCGAGTCCGTCCGACGGCCGCTGAGCCCTGGGATGCACGGACTGTCGAACGGGTTGTTCGATACGCTGTGGCCCAAGACGATCCGGGTGCAGATGGCGCTGACCGCATGGCTGGAAGAAGGTAGCGCGTCGATGGAGAAACTGTTCGCCGCGCTTGCCGACGAGCGGCCGGCGGGGGCGGCGGAGCGCTATGAGCCCGATCCGTTCGAGCCGGTGGACTCGCCGGTGTTCATCCGCAACCCGGTCTATGGCACGCGGTGCAGCACGGTGGTGACGGTGGACCATCTGGGGCGCGGGCGAATCGCCGAGCGGCGGTTTAGTTCGAGCGGCTTGCTTGAGGGCGAAAGCGTGCTGAGCTTTACGTGGAGTTGAGCCGGGGGCTTCGGTGCTTCGACAATGAACAGGTGGAACGTCCCCCGGACGTTCCAGCCAAAGCTGGGAGCTTTGGCGACCTGTTCATCAGCACAAACGGATTTAGGAACATACGACCATGACCCCGCGCGAATTGATTGACGTGGCCGAGGTGCCGGGCGGGGAGCCGTTGCGGCTGGTGCGGCATGGGCGTGACTTCATCATCATGCTTGAGCGCAACGAGCTGATGTCGAGCCGGATGAGCGGATCGGAAGAGGCGCTGGCGGAGATGACGCTGGACCGGCTGAGCGATCCGGCGAATGCGCGGCTGTTGATCGGCGGTTATGGCATGGGGTTTACGCTGCGCGCGGCGCTCAAGCGGCTGGGGCCGAAGGGGTGGGCGTGCGTGGTCGAGCTGGTGCCCGGCATCATCGAATGGGCGCGCGGGCCGATGGCGGAGCTGGCCGACGGGTGCCTGGACGATTCCCGGACGCAGCTGGTGATGGGCGATGTCGGCGCCGAGATAGCGCGCAGCCGGGGCAGCTGGGAGGCGATCCTGCTGGACGTCGACAATGGCCCGGACGGGCTGACGCGCGACGCCAATGACGGGCTGTACACGATGCGCGGGCTGGAGAAGGCGCGGACGGCGCTGGCGCCGGGTGGAGTGCTGGCGGTGTGGTCGGCGGGGCCGGACCCGGCCTTTGCGCGGCGGATGCGCGATGCGGGGTTTGCGGTGGAAGAGGTTCAGGTGCGGGCGCGTTCCAACGGGAAAGGTCCGCGGCACGTGATCTGGTTCGGAAAGAAGCGGTAAGAGTCTCTTTGGCGCGCAGACGCGCGCGCCCTCCCCCAGCCCCTCCCGCTAGCGGGAGGGGAGTTTTAGCGGAGAATTTTTATGAAATGGTTCGGGCGGAAGTCCGGGCGCGATGCTTCGCGTCCGGTGTTGGCGCGTGGGCAGGGCGCGGGCGCGGTGCTGGGCGAGTGGCCGCAGAGTTATGAGGCGCAGGTGCGCGCCGGTTATGCGGCCAATCCGGTGGCGCAGCGGGCGGTGAAGATCATTGCCGAGGGGGTCGCGGGCGCGCCGGTCGCGGCGAGCGATCCGGCGCTGCTGAAGCTGGTCGCCGCGCGGAGCCAGGGGCAGGAATTGGGGGCGACGATCGCCGCACAGCTGCTGTTGCATGGGAATGCATTCGTGCAGCTCCTTGGCGATGGTGCGGGGGGCGTGGCGGAGTTGTTCGCGCTGCGGCCCGAGCGCGTCAATGTCGAGACCGATGCCGGGGGATGGCCGGTCGGTTATCGCTATCGTGTCGGCGGGAGCGTCACCACGATCGCGGCGGAGGATGCGGCGGGGCGGCCGCAGGTCGTGCATTTGAAGGCGTTCAACCCGGTCGACGATCATTATGGGCTGGGCTGCCTGGGCGCGGCGTCGGGGGCGATTGCGATCCACAATGCGGCGACGCGGTGGAACAAGGCGTTGCTCGACAATGCGGCGCGGCCGTCGGGGGCGTTGGTCTATGAGCCGGGGGATGGGAGCGCGTTGTCGCCGTCGCAGTTCGAGCGGCTGAAGAGCGAGATGGAGGCGGGCTTTGCCGGGGCCGCCAATGCCGGGCGGCCGATGCTGCTGGAGGGCGGGCTGAAGTGGCAGGCAATGAGCCTGACCCCGGCGGACATGGACTTTGTCGGGCTGAAGGCGGCGGCGGCGCGGGAGATCGCGCTGGCGTTCGGGGTGCCGCCGATGCTGATCGGCCTGCCCGGCGACAACAGCTATGCGAACTATCGCGAGGCGAACAAGGCGGTGTGGCGGATGACGATCCTGCCGCTGGCGGACAAGATCCTGACCGAATTGGCGCAGGGGCTGTCGCCGTGGTTTCCCGAGGCGCGGCTGTGGGTCGCGGTCGACAAGGTGCCGGCGATGGCGGAGGACCGCGAGCGGCTGTGGCGCAGCGTGAGCGCGGCGGAGTTTCTGACGACCGAGGAGAAGCGCGCGATGGTGGGCATCGGCGCGGAGATTGAATCATGAGCGCGCCGGTCGACGGCAAGCTGCTGGCGCAGCTGATCGCGCAAGGATCCGCCGAGGGAGCGGACATGGCGACGCTGCGTGCGGTGGCAGAGGAGGCCGGCGAGCTGGGCGCGAGCCGGGCGCTGGCGCGGCTGGGGCTGGATGACCCGCATGCGGGCAAGGACATGGGCGAGTTGCGCGAGCTGCTGGAGGCGTGGCGTGATGCGAAGCGGTCGGCGGTGAAGGCGGTTGCGGGATGGGTCTTGCGGATGCTGCTGGCGCTGGTTGTGGTGGGGCTGGCGGTGAAGCTGGGGTTTTGGGGGGTGGGGAAGTGAGCGTGCGCTTCGCCGGTTACGCGGCGGTGTTCGATGTGCCGGACCGGGGCGGGGATGTGATCCGGGCCGGGGCGTTCGGGGCGCGGGTGCGGCGGGTGCCGCTGCTGTGGCAGCATCGCGGGGCGCCGGTCGGGGTGATCGAGGCGATCGGCGAGGATGCGCGCGGGCTGCGCGTGACGGCGCGGGTCGATGCGCCCGAGCTGGCGGCGTTGGTCGCGCGGGGCGCGGTCAATGGGCTGAGTTTCGGCTATCGCACGGTCAAGGCGCGGCAGGGGCGGTGGCGCGAGATCGAGGCGCTGGAGCTGTGCGAGGTGAGTTTGGTGGCGCGGCCGATGCAGGGGCTGGCGCGGGTGCATGCGGTGGCTGATGTCGCCGTCGGTCTCTGCGAGGCTGTGACTGCCCCACCCCAACCCATTGCCGGGTCGGTCAGGCTCCCGGCCTGACCTGAACCACGCGGGGCGTGGTTCACCCGGCAATCCTGAAGGGGAGGTGCCTTTTTGAGACGACGGGGCTCGCCTGATGCGCGCCCCCTCCACCCCGCCTTTGGGCGTGGTCCCCCTCCCGAAGCCGGGCAGGGGTTTTTTGGCATGGGAGAAGACTATGGAAACGAAGGCGGATGTCCTCGAACAGTCGTTCGAGGCGGTGGAAGCGGCTGGGGTGCCGGTGGCGCGGCCGATGTTGAGTGGCGCGCGCAGCGTGACGGGCGCGGCGTTCGAGGGGTTTTTGCGTAGCGGGAGCGGCGCGCTGGAGATGAAGGCGCTGTCGGGGACGAGCGGGGCCGAGGGCGGCTATGCCGTGCCGCGCGAGATCGACGCGCTGGTCGATGCGACGCTGGCGAGCATTTCGCCGATCCGCGCGATCGCCAATGTCGTGACGGTGGGCAGCGCGGGCTATCGCAAGCTGGTCGCGTCGGGCGGGACCGAATCCGGCTGGGCGAGCGAGACGGCGGCGCGCGACGAGACCGATACGCCGGTGTTCAACGAGATCGCCCCGCCGATGGGCGACCTGTTCGCCAATCCGGCGGCGAGCCAGGCGATGCTGGACGATGCGGCGTTCGACGTCGAAGCCTGGCTGGCCGACGAGATTGCGCGGGAATTTGCGCGGGCCGAGGGGGCGGCGTTCGTCAGCGGCAACGGGACCAACAAGCCCAAGGGGTTCCTGACCTATGCCACGGCGGCGACGGGTGATGACGTGCGGGCGTTCGGCACGCTGCAGCATATCGTGTCGGGCGCGGCGGGCGCGTTTGCGGCCAATCCCGAAGAAAAGCTGATCGACCTGGTCCAGGCGCTGCGCCCGCCATACCGGCAGGGGGCGGTGTTTGCCATGAATTCGGCGACGCTGGCGCGCATCCGCAAGTTCAAGACGAGCGACGGCGCATTGCTGTGGCAGCCGTCGCTGAGCGCGGGGCAGCCGGCGACGTTGCTGGGCTATCCGGTGGTCGAAGCCGAGGACATGCCCGACATCGCGGCCAATTCGCTGTCGATCGCGTTCGGCAATTTCAAGGCGGGGTATCTGATCGCCGAGCGCGGCGAGACGCAGATCCTGCGCGATCCGTACAGCAACAAGCCGTTCGTCCACTTCTACGCCACCAAGCGGGTCGGCGGCGCGGTGACCAACAGCGAGGCGATCAAGGTCATGAAGTTCGCCGCCTCCTGAGGCGCATGGGCGGTGGGCGGCATGGTTAGCGGGGCGATAGCCGTCGCGATTCTGCCGAACACTGCCCCCCTGATACAGTCGGGCCGGGGCGGTGCGGGCGCCCCGGCCAGTTCCGACTTACCTCCGCGGGAGAAGACAGATGGCAGAGCTGATTTACGCAGACCTAGTCGAGGAAGTGACGAGCACCACCGGGACCGGCGCGGTCACGCCCGGCGGAGCGGTGGACGGATCGCGCAGCTTTGCATCCGTGCTGAGCGAGGGGGATCAATTCTATTACAACATCTCCGGGGCCCCTGCGGACACGAGCCTGTTCGAGGTGGGGATCGGGACCTTTACGAGCGGGATGATCGAGCGGGCGCCGATCGTGTCGTCTGCCGGGACCGGCGCGGTGGATCTGCCCGCCGGGATCAAAACGATCGCGCTGACGGTCGCGGCAGAATTCTATCAGATCGTGCAGGCGCACGACGTGTTCGCGGCGTGGCAGTCGCTTCCCGGAAATGCGGACGGGACCGTTGCGGAGTTTCTGACCGCGACGGTGAACCCGGACGTGTTTGGTCCATCGGATGTGTTCGCGGCGTGGCAGGCGATTCCGGGCAATGAGGGCCTGACCGTCAGCGATTTCCTGGATCAGGTGACCGGTGCGGACGGGCTGTCGGCACCGCATTACACGATCGAAACTGAGACGCCGCCCGACATCGATTCGGGCTGGTCGCAGGAGGGGGTGGTTTATGACTCACCGTCGCGCGACGAAGGGGGCGAGCCGTCGAGCATCCGCTTCGGGCTCAACTTCACCTATGGGCCCTATCCGGCGGATGCGCAGTTTCCGGGACAGCTTGCCTATACCAACAATGTGTTCGGGCTGAGCTGGAACCTCAATACCAGCTTTGCGCCGATCAACACCGCGATGGGCGGGCCGTCGATCCGGATCGAGAGCCGGTTCAAGAAGCCGAGCCGCAATCCGGGCAATCCGGGCGGCTGGGTCGACGGGTCCGAATTCCACCATGCCATGCACACGACCGGGGCGGGCGGGTCCGAATATCGGCCGATCAGCATCTATGCCCCGTTCGACGAAGGCGATTGGGGGTATGATTCCGACACCAGCTTTCAGGCGGCCTATTATGTCTTTGCCGATGGCTATCGCAACGCGCATGTCACATTCGGTTGGAACGGCGCGGCCGGTGACGCGAAGCCGATCACTCTGTCCAATCAGGTGCGGATCAACCGGGCGGGGAACAACAGTGCGTGGCTGACCCAGACCAATGCCGCCGGAACGTCCCAGATCAACCTGCCCTATGTCAATTCGGGCGATGGCTATACCTTCAGCCGCGACATCTATCTGTCGGCGGGGAATGTCGGGACCAATCCGCTGGGCATTCAGTCGCTGTTGTCGCTGGTCGGTACGTCGGGGTTCACGAACGGCGCGCGGATGATCTACCTCAACACCAATGCGGTGACGGGGTCGGTGACGGGGTTCGAGACCGAGCTTTCCGCGTCGACGCGGTTCGAAGGGTTCAAGCTGCGCAACACCCATGCGAGCGGCGTCGCGGGCGGCCGGATCCAGGGCAATGGCAACCTGTATCTCGACTTTTTCAACGAGGCGAATTTCCATCGCTGGGGCCTGCGGCTCAAGACCAATGGCGACTTCACCATCGGTCAGACCGATCAGGGCAACGATATCGCCGATGCGCTGCGGATCAACTTCACGACGCTGCAGACCAGTTTCATGAAGGCGCCGAGATTGCCGGGGGCGACCGTGGCGGATGCGGGGTCGGCGGCGACGGCGGGCGCAGGGGCGCTGCATTATGTGACCGATCTGAATGCCACCACGACCGGGAGTATCGCGGCGGGGGACGGGAGCAATGGCGGTGTTGTCGTGAGCGACGGCGCGGACTGGCGGATCATGGCGGCATGGTAAGGGTGCAGGGTGGAGCCCTGATCGGGCGGGCACGCATCGCTGCGGGCGCGATCGGCAGGGCGCAGCAGGCCAGATCGCGCCCGGCGCGGCTGGTGAAGGTCGCGGGGGCTGCGCGTGCGGGCAGCGGTGGCGGCGATATGATCCGTGCGGTCGACGGCGAGCGCGTGGTGCGCGCGGGCTGAAGCATCGCGACAGTGAACATGACGCAGGGGCGGTCCGTCGGGCCGCCCCTTTTTTCTTGGGAAACGGGGGTGAGCAATGGGCATCTTCCTGAAGGATCCGGCGGCGGCGCTGGACTATGCGATCGACTGGGCGGCGATTGCCGGCGCGGCGGGAGTGAGCGCGAGCAGCTGGAGCGTCGAGCCGGAGCATGAGGGCGGGCTGGCGGTGGTCGCGGAGGCGGTGAGCGGGCCGCGCTGTGCCGCGACGGTTGAGGGCGGGCGGCCGGGGCTGGTCTATCGCCTGACCAACCAGGTGCGCTGGAGCGACGGACGGCGCGATGCGCGCGCGATCGACGTGCGGGTGGAGCGGCGGTGATGGTCGAGACGATCGCGCCGCCCGAGGCGGCCCCTGTCGCGCTGGCCGAGCTGCGCGCGTTCCTGCGGATCGACGGCGCGGCGGGCGATGCCGAGCTGGCGGCGCAGCTGCGTGTCGCGACCGAGCTGTGCGAACGCTATATCGGCATGGCGCTGCTGGAGCGGACACTGCGCGAGATGTTGACGGCGCGCGGTGAATGGCAGGCGCTGAATGTCGCGCCGGTGCGCGCAGTGACGGCGGTGCATCAGCTGGCGGGCGATGGGAGCGCGGTGGCGCTGGCGCCCGCGTCATATGCCATCGATATCGATGCGTCGGGGCAGGGCTGGGTGCGGTGCGCGCCCGATGCCGGGCGGATTGCCGTGACCTATCGCGTGGGGAGCGCGGGCGACTGGAACGCGGTGCCCGAGCCGGTGCGGCACGGGATCCTGCGGCTGGCGGCGCATCTGCGGTTGGATGGCGAGGGCGTGCCGCCAGCGGCGGTGACGGCTTTGTGGCGACCGTGGCGGGTGATGCGGCTGGGCGCGGGGGCGGTGCGATGAGCGCGGCGGTGGTGCTGGCCGAGGCGATCCGGGCGGCGCTGAGTGGCCATGCGCCGCTCGCCGAGGAGCTGGCGGGGGTATTCGATGCGCCGCCGGTGCGCGCGGCGACGCCGCATGCGGTGATCGGTGAGGCGCTGCTGAGCGACTGGGG
>CAYMUJ010000099.1:0-5686 GCA_964393565.1 uncultured Stakelama sp.
CGGCGGTGATGGTCAGGTCACGGACACGCGATCACACGGTCCGCTGCGGTCCCCAGTGCGACCCGTGACAGGCTAAAGGTGAATGCGCCCTCACTGTGCAGCATGAACGGCGCCTCGACCCGGCCGAGATTCGCGCCATCCTTTGCAAAGCATTTGAGCGGGACGCCATAGCTGACCCATTCGCCGGGCTTCGCATCCTCGACTGCGGCTGCCCGGACGGCGGCTTTGCCCATGCGGAAACTGACCGCACCCACCGGCTTGGCATCGACACGCAATGTCGCCACCAGCATGACATCGCCATTGGTTTCGCGCGTCAGATCCAACGGCGCATAGGTCGTCAACCCGACCGCAGCGCTGCCAGAGCCGATTGAAAAGCGGCGCGCACCTTCCTGCACCACATGGTCCACTGCAGTTACGCGCACACGCCCGCTCGCCGCCACCGCCGGAACAGTGGTGATGCGCGTCGAATCCGACGGATCGCCATAGACGAGCAGCGACCAGGACGCCGCCGGAACGCCGCTCGCGAAATAGACATTGCCGGCATCTTCCAGGGGAACCTCGCTATCCTCCGACAGCCGCTTCCACGGCACGGTCCTGTCCGCCAGCGTCAGGCCATAGCCGAACGGAAACAAGGTCGGCCCGTCGGCGCGCGCGGTGGCGGGCCAGGCGACAGGGAGCTTTCCGGTAAAGTCATAGGGTGCACGGCGATCCTTGCGCTGGACCAGCAGGTCGGCGATCCCCGCCCCTTCCGATCCGGGCAGCCACGCGACGACAAAGGCGTCGGCGGCGTTGAGCTCCGGGTTCATAAACAGCGGGCGGCCGGTGACCATCACCGCGACCACCGGAATGCCCTTTGCCTTGAGTTTCTTCATCGTCTCATAGGGCTTGCGCAGTTCGGGGCGCAGCTGAAGCGTTTTCAGGTCGCCCTGAAATTCGGCATAGGGCGTTTCGCCGAACACCACGATCGCGACGTCGGGCTTCTTCGCAAACTTGCCGTCCGCAGCCAGTTCCGCGCGACCGCCGGTCGCGGTGACGGCGTCCTTCAGCCCCTTCCAGATCGATGTCGCGCCGGGGAACTGGTCGTTCTTCACCCCGGTGCCCTGCCAGGTCAGCGTCCAGCCACCCGACTGCCGCCCAATATCGTCCGCCGCATCGCCCGCCACCAGCACATGCGCGCCCGCCTTCACCGGCAGCAGCGAACCGTTGTTCTTGAGCAGCACCAGTGACTTGCGCACCGCATCGCGCGCCACTGCGCGGTGATCGGCATGGCCGAGCAGCGACCAGTCGCCCGAATATTTGCGCGCCGACGGCTTACCCGCTTCGAACAGCCCCAACCGCATCTTGACCCGCAGGACGCGCGCGACCGCATCGTCGAGCCGCGCCATCGGCACTTCGCCCGACTTCACCTGCGCGACCAGCGAGTGCCACAGCGGCTTCCAGCTGTCGGGCGCCATATACATGTCGAGCCCGGCATTGACCGCCTTTGGGCAGGAGGCGTTGGTGCAGCCTTCGACCTGGCCGTGGGCGTTCCAGTCGGACACAAGGAAGCCGCCGAAGTTCATCCGGTTCTTGAGCACATCGGTCAGCATCCCCTTGTGCCCGGTCATCTTGGTGCCGTTCCAGCTGGAAAAGCTGACCATCACCGTCGCCACGCCCTGTTCGATCGCGGGGACATAGGGGGCGCCGTGAATGTCGCGCAGCTCAGTCTCGCTGATCCGCGCATCGCCCTGATCGCGCCCCTCATGCGTCCCGCCATCGGCAAGGAAATGCTTGGTCGAGGCAAGGACATAGGGGCCAGACAGCAGGTTGGTGCCGCTGCCCGGCCCCTGCAGGCCGCGCACCATCCGCTCGACATAGGAAGCGACGAGCTTGGGGTCGGACGAATAGCCCTCGTACGCGCGGCCCCAGCGGAAATCGCGCGGGACGGTGACGGTCGGGGCAAAGGTCCATTCCTGCCCGGTCGCGCGGATTTCCAGCGCGGTGGCCTGGGCGATCTTCTCGATCAGATCGGGATCGCGCATCGCGCCCAGGCCGATATTGTGCGGGAACAGCGTCGCGCCAATGATGTTGCTATGGCCGTGCACCGCATCGGTGCCCCAGATGATCGGAATGCCGACGCGCCCGCCGCTCTTGTCGACCGAAGCCTCGTAGAATTCGTCGGCCAGCTGCAGCCATTTGGGCGCAGCGGCGAAATCGTCGCCATAAGGGCCGCTGCTGCCGCCATTGAGGACAGAGCCGAGATGATAGGTGCGCACATCCGCCGGGGTGGCGCTGGCGATGTCCGCCTGGACGATCTGGCCGACCTTTTCCTCGACGCTCATCTGGGCGATCAGCGCCTTGATCCTTGCTTCGACAGCATTGTCCGTTTGCTGGGGCCAGGCGGGGCTGGGCCAGGTTTCGGGATGGACCTTGCTTTCCTGCGCGGCGAGCGGCGCGGCAAGGGCGGCGCCAAGCGCCAGGAGGATCAAGCGTTTCATCGGTTCTTCTCCACGATGCGGATCAGTTGGTCTGTCGGAAGGGCGCCGGTGGCCGGATCGATGCGCGCGGCGCGCGCCGTTCGCGAACCATCCGCCGAACCATTCGCCCGGAGCCATGGGGTCGCGGTCGCGATAACCCCCAGGATCTTAGCTGAAGATGTCGCGCCAACGTCCGGCCGCCCGGACGCGCAACTGTTCTTGAGCGATGGCGCGGTGCAGGCATCAATCGCCCGTGTCGCACCGCCGCCGGGGAACAGCGGCGCGCCGGAGTCGCCGGAACAGCCGTGAAAGTCGAATCGCGCCGCGCCTTGCTGCGCAGCAGCGGGCGCAGCGATCATGAGCACCAATATGCTCGCCAAGCCCTTCATCTTGCTCCTCTTCTCCATCCCGCTACGGCTTCTCCCGCAGGGGCATCGACGTTTTTTCCGTACGATGCTTGACACCTACATAGGAGCATGATGTTAGCGCTATCAAGAACAATGATGGCAGAAGGGTGACAGATATGGCCATCGCGCTAGCAGACATATTGCCGCACGATTGGCGGACCGGTCGCTTCCTGGGTCGGGTCGATCGGGGCGATGGCCCGGTGCCGGTCCTGATCGCCGATGGCGCGTTGTTCGACCTCACCGCACATGCGGCAACCGTCGCCGGAGCGATCGATCGCGGCCTGACCACTCCTGAGTTCGGACGCCGGATCGCCGATCTCGATGCCACCGATCCGCATCTGCCCGACGGCACCGCGCTGCTCGCCCCGATCGACCTGCAATGCATCAAGGCGGCGGGCGTGACCTTTGCCGTGTCGGCGATCGAGCGCGTGATCGAAGAGCGCGCGCGCGGCGATGCCAGTCAGGCGGCGGCGATCCGCGGTCGGCTGGAGGAGCGGATCGGCGGGGGTATCCGTGCGGTCGTGCCCGGCTCCCCGGAGGCAGCAACACTCAAGGCCGCGCTGATCGAGGATGGCATGTGGTCGCAATATCTGGAGGTCGCGATCGGCCCGGATGCGGAAATTTTCACCAAGTCGCCAGTGCTGTCGGCGGTCGGCCATGACGCGCCGATCGGGGTGCGGTCGGATTCGAGCTGGAACAATCCCGAACCCGAAATCGTGCTGGCCATGTCGCGCCGGGGCGAAGCGGTTGGCGCGATGCTGGGCAACGATGTCAATCTGCGCGACTTTGAAGGGCGTTCGGCGCTGCTGCTGGGCAAGGCCAAGGACAATAATGCGTCCTGCGCGCTTGGCCCGTTCATCCGCCTGTTCGACGACGGCTTCACCATCGACGATGTGCGCAGCGCCGATGTCGCGCTGACGATCGAGGGCACTGACGGCTTTCGCCTGGAGGGCGCGAGCCGGATGAGCGAGATCAGCCGCGACCCGCTCGACATCGCGGCACAGGCGATGAGCGAACATCATTACCCCGACGGCTTCGTCCTGTTCCTCGGCACGTTGTTCGCGCCGACCCAGGACCGCGACGTCCCCGGCGGCGGCTTCACCCACAAGGTCGGTGACCGCGTGACGATCGCGTCGCCCCGGCTTGGCACGCTGGCCAATAGCGTGACCACGTCGAAAGACGCCCCCATATGGGAAGTCGGCATCGGTGCGTTCGTGCGCGATCTCGCGCGGCGTGGCCTGGCCGACCGGATCTGAACTCTGACTATCAGGACCTGCGCATCATGAAGCTGACCCACCTGATCAATGGCGAACGCCTCGCGGTCGATACGCCGCTGGAAAGTCGCAACCCGTCGAACACCGATGAGGTCGTCGCGACCTTTGCTGCGGGCGATGCGGCGGTGGTGGATCAGGCGGTACAGGCCGCCCGCGCGGCGCAGCCCGGCTGGGCTGCGGCTTCGCCCGAAGTACGCGCCGACCTGCTCGACAAGGTCGGTGCGACGATCATGGCGCGCGCCGCCGAGCTTGGCGAACTGCTCGCCCGCGAAGAGGGCAAGACCCGCGCCGAGGGCATGGGCGAAGTGATGCGCGCCGCGCGCATCTTCCGCTATTTCGGCGGTGAGGCGCTGCGGCGCCACGGGCTGACACTCGAATCCACTCGCCCCGGCCTCGACGTCGCAACCTATCGCGAGGCGGTGGGTGTGGTCGGGCTGATCACGCCGTGGAACTTCCCGATTGCGATTCCGGCATGGAAGGCCGCGCCCGCGCTGGCCTTTGGCAACACCGTGGTGATGAAGCCCGCCAATGTAACCCCGGCAATGGCCAGCGCGCTCGCCGACATCATTCAGCAATGCGGTGCACCGCCCGGCGTGTTCAACCTGGTGCTGGGTCAGGGCGGCGTTGGCCAGGCGATCGTCGACCATCCGCAGGTCGACGCGATCAGCTTCACCGGATCGCAGGGCGTCGGCGCCAAGGTCGGCATGGCCGCGATGATGCGACAGGCGCGGGTGCAGCTGGAGATGGGCGGCAAGAACCCGCTGGTCGTGCTCGCCGATGCCGATCTCGACAAGGCGGTGGCGATCGCGCTGGACGGCGGATTCTTCCAGACCGGGCAGCGCTGCACCGCGTCGAGCCGCGTGATCGTCGAGGATGCGATCCACGACCGCTTCGTCGCCGCACTCGCCGAGCGGGCCAAGGCATTGAAGGTCGGCCCCGCGCTCGCCGCCGACACCCAGGTCGGCCCGGCATCGAGCGAGAGCCAGTTCGAACAGAATCTCCGCTATGTCCGCAAGGCGATCGAAGAGGGCGGTCGCGTCGCCAGCGGCGGCCCCGACCCGCTCACGCTCGACACGCCGGGTTATTTCATGGCGCCGACGCTGATCGCCGACACCGATCCCGACATGACGATCAACCGCGAGGAAGTATTCGGTCCGGTCGTCTCGACCGTCCGCGCGAAGGATTACGAACATGCGCTGGAGATCGCCAATCAGGGCGAGTTCGGCCTGTCGTCGGGCATCGTCACCACCAGCCACAAATATGCCCGCGATTTCCGCAAGCGGATCCGTGCCGGCATGGTGATGGTCAATTTGCCGACCGCTGGCGTCGATTATCACGTGCCGTTCGGCGGCACCCGCAAGTCGAGCTATGGCGCGCGCGAACAGGGGTTCGCTGCGGTCGAATTCTACACGACCGTCAAAACGGTCTATTCGGGGGATTGAGGGTTGCTGCAGAAGTCCACCGGAGCGGCCGCGATGCGCGCAATCTACCCCAGCCTGCGTGATCGCCATGTGCTGATCACCGGTGGCGCGTCGGGGATCGGCGAGGG
>CAYMUJ010000099.1:5786-7832 GCA_964393565.1 uncultured Stakelama sp.
GGCATCCGCGCCTGCACCATCGTTCCCGGCAACGTCCAGACGCCACGGCAGGAGAAATGGTACACACCCGAAGGCGAGGCGGAGATCGTCGCGGCACAGGCGCTGAAGGGCCGCATCCAGCCGGCGGACATCGCCGCGATGGCAACCTTCCTCGCCAGCGATGACGCGCGCATGTGCACTGCGCATAATTATTGGGTGGATGCCGGATGGCGATAAGCGAAGTGCGGGTTGCCGCGCGCCTTGGCGCGACGCTGGGCGAAGGCCCGGTGTGGGATGCGCAGCGCGGCTGCCTGTGGTTCGTCGATATCAAGGGGAAGCAGCTCCACCGCTTCGACCCCGCATCCGGTGCGCTGATCAGCGCCGATGCGCCGGGCGAGATTGGCTGGGCGCTGCCCGCCGACAATGGCCGGTTGCTGTGCGGCTTGCAGAGCGGGCTCCACTGGTTCGATCCCGAAGCGCGCAGCTTCATCTTCTGGCGCACGGTTGAGCCGGACCTTGCGGGCAACCGCCTCAACGACGCCTGCACCGATGCGCAGGGGCGCGTGTGGTTCGGATCGATGGACAATGCCGAGAGCGCTGCGACCGGACATTTCTACCGCCTCGATGCCGGGCAGCTCGACCGGGTCGGACCGGGGCCGATGAGCATCACCAACGGCCCGGCAGTGTCCCCGGCGGGTGATCGCATCTATTTCACCGACACGATCGGGCGACGCATCTGGGTCGCGCCGCTGCATGACGACGGCTCGCTCGGCGCGGTTCAGCCATTTCTGACCTTCGCCGGAGATGAAGGCTATCCCGACGGGTCGATCACCGATGTCGAGGGGAATGTCTGGGTCGGCTTCTTCGCCGGGCATGGCGCGCGCCGCTTCGATCCCACCGGGCGCGAGCTCGAATTCGTCCGCCTGCCCGTCGCCAATGTCACCAAGCTGGCGTTCGGCGGCGACGGGCTGACGACGCTCTATGCCACCACCGCCGCCAAGGGACTGAGCGCGGATGAGCGCGCGGCCCAGCCGCATGCCGGCGACCTGTTCGCGTTCGAGGCCAGCATTCCCGGCCACCCCCTGGCCCAGGTGCAGATGGCGGGCTTCAGCGCGACACAGCGACCGTGACCGAAACGGACACAGCCGACTGACTGCGATCGACAGGCGCGCGCGACCGCAGCCGGGCGGGCGTGGCGTCAGGCATCAGGGCTCCGCTTGGGAGACGCGCGACGCGCCAGCGTCGGCGCCGAATCCGAATCACGGCGCACCAAGGTGTAAGGCAGCGTCTTCTGCTCGACCTCAAGCGGCTCGCCATTACGCTTCGCCCTCAGGATGCGGACGGCAGCCGCCACCGCCCAGGCCGTCATGCCGCGGATCGGCTGGCGGATCGTGGTCAGTTCAGGCCAGATCGTGCTCGCCATCGCGGTATCGTCGAATCCGCACACGGTGATGTCGTTGGGCACGTCGAGATGCAGTCGGTGCGCAACCGCGACCGTCGCGGCGGCCATGTCGTCGTTCGATGCGAAGATCGCGGTCGGCCGCGGTTCGACCGCGATCAGCCGCTCCGACGCCTGCATGCCCGAACGATAGGTGAAGCGGCCCTGCGCGATCAGTTCGTCGCGGATCGGAATACCTGCATCCTCTAGCGCAGCCTTATAGCCATTGAAGCGGCGCTCGCTCGACACCTGTTCGGGATTGCCAATGATGAAACCGATGCGCTTGTGACCAAGGCCGATGATATGCCGCGTCATGTCGTACGCGGCCTGGAAATCATCGATCAGCACTGCGGCATGTGACCCGCTCGCCTTGCCCGGCCCCACCGCGATCGCGACGGCACCGGCGCTGGTGACAAGATCGAGCACGCTCTGATCGTCACACAAGGGCGGGGGAAGGATGAAACCCTTGATCCCGCCATCGATCAGGTGATGGACCAGCGCCTTCGCCTCAGTGACATCCTCGCAATTCTGCACCACAAGATGGATGTCGGCGCGGCTCACCTCTTCCAGCGCACCCATCAGGAATTCGCTGAGATAGGATGCCGACGGGTTGTCAAACATCAGCGCGA
>CAYMUJ010000100.1:0-7826 GCA_964393565.1 uncultured Stakelama sp.
CGATAATATCGAACATGTTTCCTACATGTTCTCATTCTGCTATACCCTGACCATGGGTATGGCAAAGTCGAACCTCACTCCCGCCGCGCGCCGTCAAGATTTTCGACAATCCGGGCGCGCTCTGCGTCGTCCGCCGCTTTCTGCGCCTTGGTGCGCCCGAATTTGGCGCGGTTGTGCACAGCCTTTGCCGCCGCGTCGGCTTTTGCGCGTGCCTTGCGGGCTTTGTTGAGGTTAAGGATATCGGCCATTCGTCCCTCGATATCGAATTAGCAGCGGAGTTTCCATGGCGGGCAGCGTCAACAAGGTCATCCTGGTCGGCAATCTCGGGCGCGATCCCGAAAGCCGTTCCTTCTCGAACGGCGGCAAGGTCGTTAACCTGCGCATCGCGACCAGCGAAAGCTGGAAGGACCGCAACAGCGGCGAGCGCAAGGAGCGGACCGAGTGGCACAGCGTCGCGATCTTCTCCGAAGGTCTCGCCAATGTCGCCGAACGCTATCTGCGCAAGGGCAGCAAGGTCTATCTTGAGGGCCAGCTCCAGACCCGCAAATGGCAGGATCAGCAGGGCCAGGACCGCTATTCGACCGAAGTGGTGCTGCAGGGCTTCGACGCCAAGCTGGTGATGCTCGACGGTCCCGGCGGTGGTCAGGGCGGTGGCATGGGCGGCGGCGGTGGTCGCGGCGCGGATGACTGGGGCGGCGGCGACGACTTTGCCGGCCAGTCGAGCAATCGCGGCGGTGGCGGCTTTGGTGGCGGCAGCGGCGGCGGCTATGGCGGCGGTTCGCGCGGTGGCGCGGCCAGCGGCGGCGGCGCAGGCGGCGGCTTCCCGGACGATCTCGACGACGACGTGCCGTTCTGATCCTGGGCGGCACCAGCCCGCTCCCCCACCCGGCCACCCAACGCCAGTATATTCTATGGGTGGCCGGGTGGGGGAGCGGGCTGGTGCCGCAACCCAACAAACACCGCGCGCCTTTCCCCCTAAGGGGTTGGTACACTTAGATTTTTCAAGAAATGGTGCGGTCGAGAAGACTCGAACTTCCACGGCCTTTCGGCCACAACGACCTCAACGTTGCGCGTCTACCAGTTCCGCCACGACCGCACTGATTTCGCCCACCCGATAAACCGGGTGGCTGGTAAGGCAGCGGCCCCTAGCAAAGCCCCGGGGGGCATGCAACCTCCCTTTTTTCCGCAGGCCGCTGCGGCTAAGGCGACCGCCCCATGACGCTGACCCCCGAAACCCGCGCAGAGCTTCGCCGCATCCTCGCGCTGGCGTGGCCGGTGGTGCTGACCGGCCTCAACTGGACGATCCTCCACGTCACCGACGTGATCGTCGTCGGCCTCGTCAGTACGCATGAGGTCGCGGCATTGGGCGCCAGCCGCACGCTGACCTTTATCGGCATCGTCGTCGCGCTGGGCTGGCTCACCGGCGTGCTGGTCTTCTCCTCCCGCGCCGACGGGGCAAAGGACCTGCCCGCCACCGGCGCGGTGCTGCGGCAGGGGCTGGTGCTCGGCGGCATCCTCGGCCTGATCAGCGGTGCGCTGCTGTTCGTCTTCGCCCTGCCGATGCTGCGCGGCGTCGGCGTCGATCCCGGCATCGCCCCGGATGCCGCGCGCGTCGTCCAGACCATGGCAATCGCCTACCCCTTCCAGCTGGTCATCGTCGCGGCCAGCTTCTTCCTCGAAGGGGTCAGCCGCCCGCGCCGGGTGATGGCGGTCAACCTCTCGATCCTGCCGCTCAACGCGGTACTCGCCTGGATCCTCGCCACCGGCCAGTTCGGCCTGCCGCAATTCGGCGCGGTCGGCGCGGCGAGTGCGACCGTCATCGCCACCATCGTCGGCGCGGCCGCGATGACCGCCGCCGCCCTCACCCTTCCGCGCGCGAAGGAGCGCGGCGTGCGCGACTGGAGCGACCTCGGCACCCCCGACATGTGGCGCGGCGTCGGCCGCCTGCTCGCCTTCGGCACGGTTCCGGCGGTCGCGTCGGGGCTGGAGCTCGCCGGCTTCTCGATCCTGATCGCGCTGTCGACCCAGCTCGGCGAATCGGTCACCCACGCCTTCCAGATCGTGTTCTCGGTCCACAACGTCACCTTCGCCTTCGCGCTCGGCCTGGGTTCGGCCGCTGGCGTGCGCGCGGGCAATGCGGTGGGGGAAGGGGTTCCGGCACAGGCCGGGCCGCGCACCGGCATCGCCGCAATCCTCGCCGCGCTGATCCTCGGCCTGCTCGCGCTGCCGCTTACCTTTGCACCGATGCTGATCGTGTCGGGCTTTCCCGCATCGGCGGAGGTCGCCGCGCTGGCCGTGCTGATGCTGACCGTCTGGGCGCCGTTCATCCTGTTCGACGGGCTGCAGGTCGTGTTCGTCTACGCGCTCCGCTCGCTCGGCGATCAGGTGGTGGCGGGCATCAACGGAATCCTCGCCTTCTTCCTGCTCACGGGCGCGATCGGCCTGTGGACCGTCCAGCATGGCTGGGGACCGATGGGCCTCGTCTATGCCTCGGGCAGCGGCATGGTGGCGGCGGCCCTGCTCAATGGCGGGCGGCTGTGGTGGATTATCCGCCGCCTTCGCCGGAAAAGCTGAACTGGATCGTCTTGCCGGTCGGCGGCACGTCGAGCTTGCCGCTGTTGAAGTCGAGGCTGCCCCCGGCCGGCAACGTGCGCGGGTCCGGCGTGATCGTCCAGCTATAGACGATCGTGTTGTTGGCATCGCGCAGTTCGGCCAGGATGTTGGGCACGCGCTGCGTCTCGCGCGTCGGGTTCATCACCTGCCCGCTCACCACGAACAGCTCCCCGCCATTCAGGCGCGGCTTGCGCTCGACCGACTGGGCGGTGAAGATCAGCGGCGTCTGCGATGCCCCGATCGGCAGGCCCAGTTGCGCGGCAATGCCCGGTGCGCCGGTCCAGATGATCGCAGCCGCGCCCAAAGTCATCGACAGCCCGGCAATCGCAGCAGCGGCGGTCCAGCGCTTTTCCGGGTTACGGCGCGGCTTGAACGGCGGCTCGTGCGCGAAGGGATCATAGTCGCGCGGCTGCTCCTGCGCGACCGGCGGCTGCGAATAGGCGTCGGCGCGCACGACTTCCGGCACCGGAGCGGGCACGGGTGCCGCAGCCGAGGTGGCGGTGGCGGTGGCGGTGGCAGCCGCCGTCTGGAACCAGCTATGCTTGCAGCTCGCACAGCGCACCGTCCGCCCGTCCGCTCCAATGGCGGTATCCGGCACCAGGTAGCGCGTTCGGCATTCGGGGCATTCGAGGATCATGGCGGCACGCATTGTTGGGCGGCTTTCCAAACCCGAAATGGAAATCGCCGGTCCCGAATCTAAACACCCGCCGCGCCGGAATGGCAAGGCCCGAGTCGCGCCGGTGCGGCTGTGCTTGAGCAGGCCGGTTGCCTGTGCGATGGCTGGCAGAGGGGCAGAAGGATCAGGAGCGGCCAACGCCGGCACATGGCCAATATCGTTCAGTTTGAGAATGTCGGCCTGCGCTATGGCACCGGGACCGAAACGCTGAGCGACGTCAGTTTCACGCTCAGCGCGGGGTCATTCTATTTCCTCACCGGCGCATCGGGGGCGGGCAAGACCTCGCTGCTGAAGCTCCTCTACCTCGCCCAGAGACCGACGCGCGGCGTCGTGCGGCTGTTCGGCGAGGACGCGGGCGCGCTGCCGCGTCAGCGCTTGCCGGGGTTCCGTCGTCGCATCGGTGTGGTGTTCCAGGATTTCCGCCTGCTCCCGCACCTCTCCGCCTATGACAATATCGCGCTCCCGCTTCGCGTCGCCGGAATGCCGGAGGCGGAGATCGAGGCACCGGTGCGCGAGATGCTGGCCTGGGTCGGGTTGGCCGATCGCGGTACGGCAAAGCCGCCGACGCTGTCAGGCGGCGAGCAACAGCGCATCGCCATCGCCCGGGCGGTGATCACGCGGCCCGAAATGCTGGTCGCGGATGAACCGACCGGCAACGTCGATCCCGACATGGCAGAGCGGCTGCTGCATCTGTTCGATTCGCTCAACCGGCTTGGCACCACCGTCGTGGTGGCGACTCACGACTTTCACCTGCTCAACCGCATCCCCAATGCGCGAATGATGCGGATCGAGAAAGGGCGCCTGCTCGACCCCACCGGCGCGCTGCGCTTTCCGCCCGACCGGGGGGATGCGTGATGCGGATCGTGCGGGGGCGGCCCCATCATCGCTGGCTCGACGACGGGCAGCGGACCCGTGCGATGGTGTGGATCATGGCGATCATGCTGTTTCTGACCGTGCTGGCCGGCGCACTCGGTTTCGGCATGGCAGGGGCCGGGCGGTCGCTTGAACGCCAGCTCGCCGGTCGCCTGACGGTACAGGTGATCGAGGCCGACTCCGCGCGCCGCGACGCGAACGCCCGCGCGTTGGTCGAGCAGATCCGCGCCATTCCCGGCGTGAAGCAGGTGGTCGAAGTCGACCGCGCGCGACTGGCCGAACTGCTGCGTCCGTGGCTGGGCGATGCGGGATTGGACGCCGAACTGCCAATGCCCGCGATGATCGATGTCGACCTGGTCAGCGGGGACCCGGCGCTGATCGCACGGGTGCGTCAGACGGCATTGGCGGTGACGCCGTCGGCACGGGTCGATCAGCACGCGCAATGGCTCTCCCCGGTCGCGGGGTTCATCGCCACGCTGACCTGGGCAGCCGCGGGTCTGGTGCTGCTGATGGCTAGCGCGACGACCGCCGTCGTGCTGCTGGTCGCGCGTGCGGGGCTCGACACGCATCGCGACACGATTGCGGTGCTGCACATGCTGGGGTCGACCGACACCCAGGTGGCGCGCCTGTTTCAGCGACGCATCGCGCTCGATACGCTGCTGGGCGGCGTGATCGGCACGGTGGCGGCACTGGGCGCGGTGTGGCTGCTCGGGCGGCAGTCGGCCGGACTGGGTTCGGAGCTGCTCGGCAACGTCGCATTGGCGGAGCTAGACTGGGTGCTGCTTGCGCTGGTCCCGCTTGCCTTTGCGCTGCTGGCAATGGGCGCGGCACGGGTCGCGGTGCTCCGATCGCTGGGGCGCACGCTGTGATCTGGCGCATCCCGCTGCTGCTGGTGATGGCCTGGGCGATCGGGTTCGGCTTGTTCATGCTCTCGCTCGGCAAGCCGCTGGACGATTATGTGAAGACCGATGCAATCGTGGTGCCGACCGGCGGCCCGGGGCGGATCGATCGCGGGATCACGCTGCTTCAGGCGAACGCGGCAAAAAGGATGCTGATCACCGGTACCGATCCGACCGTGCGCCCGATCGAGCTGGCGGTCGAGTACAAGACCTCGCCGCGCCTGTTCCGCTGCTGCATCGACCTGGGGCACGAGGCGGTCGATACGCGCTCCAACGCCGACGAGACCGCGGCATGGGTCGCGCAGCATGGCTACAAGTCCATCCGGCTGGTGACCGCCGACTGGCATGTGCCACGCGCCAAGCTCGAACTCGCCAACGCGCTGGGTCCCGATGTCGAGATTCGCGGCGACGGAGTACGCACCACGGCAAGCTGGTCGATGCTGCTGCGCGAATATCACAAATATCTGGTGCGCCGCTTCGCCCTGTTGTTCGGGATCGGCAATGGCTGACCGTATCCGCACGCTGATCTATTCGATCCTGTTCTACGGCCTGTCGGTGCCGATCGTGCTGGCTGCGCCGATCGTGGCGCTGTTCGGCACCATCACGCTGCGGCGTTATTCGATGGCCTGGGCCGGGCTGGGGCTGCTTCTCGCACACCAGATCCTCGGCATCCGCGTCGCGGTCGAGGGGCAGCGCGAAGATGGCCCGGCACTTTATGCGGTGAAACATCAGGCGATGTACGAGACGCTGGCGATGGCGGCGATGCTCGATGCGCCCGCGATCGTGATGAAGCAGGAACTGGCGCGCATCCCGGTCTGGGGCTGGGTCGCCCGACGCTATGGCGTGATCGTCATTGACCGCGCCGGATCGGCCAAAGCGCTGCGCGCGATGATGAAGGAAGCGCGCGCCGCCGTCGCCGAAGGGCGATCGGTGGTGATCTTTCCCGAAGGCACCCGCACACCGCCCGGGGAAACACCGCCGTTACGTTCGGGCTTTGCCGGCCTCTACCGGGCAATCGGACTGCCGGTCGTGCCAGTGGCGTGCGAGACGGGGAAGGTCTGGCCGCGCAAGGGGCCAAAGCGCCCCGGCACCGTCACCTTCCGCTATGGCGACTCGCTTCCGCCCGGCCTGCCGCGCGAGGAAATCGAAGCAGCGGTGCATCGCGGGATTAATGCGTTCGAGATTTAACTCAGCTTCGCTGAATGCGGCACCGGCCCGCTCCCCCACCCGGCCACCCAACGACAGTGTATTCTATGGGTGGCCGGGTGGGGGAGCGGGCCGGTGCCGGAACAGAAACTAATCCGAGCTGCGGTTTCCGGCCTTAAGCGCGCGGGCCAGCAGCCCGTTCGCCTCACCGATGAACTGCTGCGTGATCTCGCCCGCAAACGGGTTGAGGTTCTGGATCGCGAAGAACAGCTCCTCGCTGTCGTCGCCGATCAGCGCGCACAGCTCCAGCAGATGCTGGTAGCTGTTGGTCTTCAGCTCCTCGTCCGGGATGCGGATATTGACCAGAGTCCGGCCGATCAGATGCGTGAGCGCCTGGACATAGGCCATTTCTCGGTCATGCTCTTCAGCGCTGGTGATCGAGACCTTAAGGCCGAGCATCTGTCCGAATTCGGCGACAAGATGATGGCGCTCGCCGCGCACCGGGCACACCACCAAAGGCTGGCCCGTCAGCCCGCGCCGCGCACTCTGCGGGCCGAACAAAGGGTGGGTGGCGACGATATCGACGCTCTCGGGCAGGGCTTCTGCCATCCAGCGCGCGGGCAGCATCTTGACCGATGCAACGTCTACCACCAGCGCACCGGGGCGGACATGCGGCGCGATGGCGGCGAGCGTGCGCTCGATCGCCTGCACCGGCACCGCCAGCATCACGACATCGCACGTAGCGACCGCCTCCAGCGTGTCCGTGATAACGCCGATCCGCGCCGCATCTTCGGAAACGTCGCGCGAATCATGCACGACCACCGAGAAATGATCGCGCAGATGCGTGGCAACAAGCTGACCGAACCGCCCGAAGCCAATGATGCCGAAGCGCCTCATTCCGCGTCGGCGTCGGCCACCAGCTGCTGCAGGATCGCCGCTACTGCGCGCGTCTCCTGCTCATTGCCGATGGTGATGCGCAGGCCATGGGGCAGGCCCTGGCCGGGCAGCCAGCGGACAATATAACCCGCATCCATCAGCCCCTTATAGGCCACTTCGCCGGTCAGCTTGCCCTCGAACAGCACCAGCACGAAATTGGCCTGACTCGGCACCGCGCGCAGCCCGGCATTGCCGAGCTTGGCGATCTCGTCGCTGAACCAGCGGCGCCACTTGGCATTCTCCGCCTTGCAGCGCGCCACGAAGTCGTCATCGTTGAGCGCGGCGATGGCGGCCGCGGTCCCGGCAATGGTGATGCTGAACGGCAGGCGGATGCGGTGCATCGCCTCAATGATCGCAGGTGCGCCATAGCCCCAGCCGATGCGCTCGGCGGCAAGGCCGTACATCTTGGAAAAGGTGCGCGTAACCAGCACGTTCGGCGCAGTCTTGGCCAGCTCCATGCCGCCATCGTCGATATCGCCATCGATATATTCGGCATAGGCGTGGTCGAGGACGAGCAGGATGTCGTCGCGCAGCCCGGCATGGAGGCGGGCAATCTCTTCGCGGCTGGCATGGGTGCCGGTCGGATTGTTCGGGTTGGCGATGAACACGATCCGCGTCTTGTCGGTGACGCTGGCGAGGATCGCGTCGACATCGGTCGCATAGTCCTTGTCCGGCGCGACCAC
>CAYMUJ010000101.1:0-4444 GCA_964393565.1 uncultured Stakelama sp.
ATCGTGATCGGCGCGGCGCGCGGCAAGAAATATCGCCGTGGGCGTGCGCCGGTGGTGATCTGGGGCCCCGGCTGGGGCGGCGGCGGTGGATCGTCCTGGGGCGGCGGTGGCGGCTCCTGGGGTGGCGGCGGCGGCTTTGGCGGCGGCGGGGGCTTCTCCGGCGGCGGCGGGTCGTTCGGTGGCGGCGGCGCATCGGGGGGATGGTGATGGCACGACGGTTTACCGCTGAGGAACATGCCCGCGTCACCGCTGCGGTGGCACAGGCGGAGCGCGGCACCGATGGCGAGATCGTGACGATCGTCACCGACTGGTCCGATCATTATCACGACGTCTCGCTTTACTATGCCGGGGCGGCGATGCTCGCGACTTTGGGGCTGTTCGCCTTCTTCCCCGACCTGCTCGATGCCAAGCTCGCGCTGTTCACCGGCGGCTGGGGCGAGGCGGAGCGGCATCTGCAGCTCGCTTTGCTGGTGGTGATTCAGGCGGTGGTGTTTCTGGCAGTCCGTTTCGGGTTCGAGGCGCTGCCGGGGCGCGGCGTGCTGATCCCTGGTGCGGTGCGTGGGCGACGGGTGCGGCGGCGCGCGGTGCAGTTTTTCAAGGCGAGCGCGGAGAAGCGGACCGCCGAGCGTGTCGGCGTCCTGCTTTACCTTAGCCTCGCCGAACACCGCGCCGAGATCGTCGCGGACGAGGCGATTCTGGCGAAGGTCGAAGAGGGCGTGTGGGGCGATGCGATGGTCGCTTTGGTCGACAAGGTGCGCGCAGGCGATCCGGCGGGCGGCATGGCCGATGCGGTGACGCAGATCGGCGCGGTGCTGACGACGCATTTCCCGAAGACCGCAGGCGACGCCAATGAGCTGCCCGACCGGCTGATCGAGCTATGAGCTTTCCCGACAGTGACGCGCCGGTCGAGACCGTCTGGCAGGGCAAGTTCATCACCGCCAAGCGCCAGGGCCGCTGGGAGTATGTCGCGCGCGCGCGCGGCATCCGGGCGGCGGTGATCGTCGCGATCGATGACGACGGGCATCTGCTGCTGGTCGAGCAATATCGCGTGCCGCTCGGCCGCCGCTGCCTCGAACTGCCTGCGGGACTGATCGGCGATGGCGGCGATGATGAGGCGGACGAGACCGCCGCTGCGCGCGAGCTGGAGGAAGAAACCGGCTACCGCGCCGCGCGGATCGAATCGCTCGGTGAGTTTTTCTCCTCACCCGGCATGGTCAGCGAGAGCTTCACCCTGGTCCGCGCGCATGGCCTGACGCGCGTGGGCGATGGTGGTGGCGTGGAGGGTGAGGACATCACCGTCCACCGCGTGAAGCTGGCGGATGTGCCCGCTTATGTCGCGGAGTGCCGCGCGCGCGGGATGGCGATCGACGTGAAGCTGTTGCTGGCGTTGGGCAGCAGCCTGCTCGACTGATCTTTACCGGAAATTGTCGGCGTAGGCCTGCAGCTTGAGCGTCTTCACCGGGGCCGGGACGACATGCGCGTCGATCCCCTCGCGCGCGGCATAATCCTTGGCCGCTTCCAGCGTCGGGAAGTTCAGCCGCAGCTGCGCGCGCGTATCGCCCGATCCGGCCCAGCCGGTCAGCGGGTCGGGGCGCTGCTTCTCATTCGATTCGAATTCGAGCACCCAGCGATCGGTACGGGCGCGGCCCGACTGCATGGCGTTTTTCGGGCGCTGATAGATGCGTGCGGTGGACATGGTTTGCCTTTGGCAGTGGTTCAGCAAGCTGAACCCCGGCACCGGCCCGCTCCCCCACCCGGCCACCCATATCATACTTGCGTTGGGTGGCCGGGTGGGGGAGCGGGCCGGTGCCGCGCTCAGCATCAATGCCGCCCTTTAACCGGATCTTCCGCGCCGTGCATCCGCATTTTTCGTCCGCAGCGTGGCGCTCGCGCTGGCGGGATCGTCGGGCCAGGGGTGGCGCGGATAGCGGCCGCGCATTTCCTTGGCGACATCGGCCCAGCTGCCCTTCCAGAAGCCGGGCAGATCGCGCGTCGTCTGGATCGGCCGACCAGCGGGAGAGGTGAGCGACAGGACAAGCGGCGTGCCGTCGCCCAGCATCGGGTGGGCGGCGAGGCCGAACAGCGCCTGCACCCGGACCTCGACCGTCGGACCGCCCTCTGCGGCATAGTCGATTGCATGGCTCGACCCGGCGGGGGTCTCCAACCGCGCCGGGGCGAGGCGGTCGAGCGTCTTCTGCCCGTCCCACCCGATCCGGTTCTGCAGCGCCTGGGTCAATCCTTCGCCCGATACCGCATCGAGCCGGCGCTTGCCCGCCAGCAGCGGGGGCAGCCAGTCGTCGAGATCGGCGATCAGCGCGGCGTCCGACAGCGTGTCGAGTCCGGCATAGGCCGCGCGCGTCCGCAGCGCCTGTGCGGCATCGGACCAGGGCAGCAGCGCCACGCCATGCGCGCGCACCCCTTCGCGCAGCGCGGCGGCGATCTCGTCCGGGTCGGCGGCGCTGTCGGGCCCGGCGGACAGGCGGATCGCGCCCAGCCGCCGTTCGCGCGTCGCCTCGACCCGACCGGTCGCGGGGTCGAAGCGGACCTGGCGGCGGGTTTCGATCCGATCGGCGAACAGGCTTTCGATCTGCGTGGAATCGAGTGGCGCGGCAGACAGGATCCGTGCGCCCGCCGCCATTCCTTGCGTTTCCGCCACCGCGAGCCATCCGTGGCGGGCGAGCGAGGATGTGGGGTCGAGCTTGAACCCGCGCCCTCCCGCCGATGCCCAGGTTTCGCCAGACGCATCGCGGCGGCGCGCGACCCGGTCGGGGAAGGCAAGGGCGATGCACAGGGCGACCTGCTCCGCGCCGGGCTCGGCACTGGCGGGTGCGGAGGGCGCGAGCTTCGCCCAGCGCTCCGCCAGCTTTCGCGCCGCCTCCGCGCGCTGGCCGCGTTCGTTGCGCCAGCGGCGCATCCGCGATTCGAGATCGGCGTCATTGCCGCCCAGCCCGCGCTCGCCCAGCAGCACCGCGACCCGCGCGGCGGTCACGGCCATGCCCAGCTCGCCCGCGCGCACCAGCATGTGACCAAGCCGGGGCGGGAGCGGGAGCGCGGCGATCGCTTTGCCATGCGCGGTCGGGCGACCATCGGCGTCGAGCGCTTCGAGCGTGGTCAGCCGCGCCCGTGCTTCGGCCACTGCCGCAGCAGGTGGCGGGTCGAGCCAGCGCAGTTCGCGTGGATCGGCCACGCCCCATAGCGCGCAGTCGAGCGTCAGCGCCGACAGGTCGGCCTCAAGGATCTCGGGTGGGTCGTATGGTGGCAGCCCTGCGGTCGCCGCTGCCTCCCACAGCCGATAGGCGATCCCCGGCCCCTGCCGCGCGGCGCGACCGGCGCGCTGCGTGGCCGATGCCTGGCTTGCGCGTTCGGTGACGAGCCGCGTCATCCCCGCCGCGCGGTCATAGCGCGGGCGGCGCGCCAGCCCCGAATCCACCACCACCCGGATGCCGTCGAGCGTGAGCGAGGTTTCGGCGATCGACGTCGCCAGCACGATCTTGCGCTGCCCGGGTGGATCGGGGGTGATGGCGGCGCGCTGGGCTGCGGGGTCGAGGCTGCCGTGCAGCTTGTGGACGATGGCACCGGGAATATCGCCCAGCCGCTCGGCGGTCCGTTCGATCTCGGCAACGCCGGGCAGGAAGGCAAGGATGCCGTCCTCCGCCTCGCGCAGCGCCTGTCGGATCGCGGCGGCGACGGGTTCGTCGATCCGCGCTTCGGCCGGGCGGCCGAGATGGCGCAGCTCAAGCGGATAGCTGCGCCCTTCGCTTTCGATCACCGGCGCGCCGTCCATCAATCTGGAAAAGCGCGCGCCGTCGAGCGTCGCTGACATCGCCACGATCCGCAGGTCGGGCCGTAACGCCCCCTGCGCATCCAGCGCCAGCGCCAGCCCGAAATCGCTGTCGAGGCTGCGTTCATGCACCTCGTCGAACAGCACGGCGCTGACCCCGGTCAGTTCGGGATCGGCCTGAATACGGTTGACGAAAATCCCCTCGGTCACAACCGTCACCCGCGTCGCCGCCGAGCGCCGCGTATCCATCCGCGTGGCATAGCCAAAGGTCGCGCCGACCTTCTCCTCCGCCAGTGCCGCCATCCGCTCGGCGGCGGCGCGCGCGGCGAGGCGGCGGGGGGAGAGCAGCAGGATTTCGCCATCGCACCAGGGCTCGGTCAGCAGCGCAGGGGCAACTGCCGTGGTCTTGCCCGCACCGGGCGGGGCAACGAGCACGGCGTTGCTGCCATCGCGCAGCGCGGCGTGCAGGTCGGGCAGGACGGCATGGATCGGCAGGTCGCTCACCGCCCCGCCCTACGCAATTCGGCGCGCTGCTTGAAGCCGCGATGGCACCGGATCGCGCGCTCGGCGTCGATGACGATGCGGACGAGCCGGTCAAGGAGTAAGCATGGTGTTCTGATCCGGCACCGCCGGATCAGAAACTCAATACGCCCGCGCGACCGC
>CAYMUJ010000101.1:4544-7772 GCA_964393565.1 uncultured Stakelama sp.
TGGTGTTCTGATCCGGCACCGCCGGATCAGAAACTCAATACGCCCGCGCGACCGCGAACTCGACCGCTTCGATCATCGCATCCTTCGCCGCGCTGGCGGGGAAGCTGCCGATCGCGTCGATCGCGCGCTGGCCGTAATGGCGCGCGCGGGCGAGCGTGTCGTCGACCGCGCGGCTGGAGCGGACCAGCTGGACCGCATGGGCGAAGTCGGCGTCGTCGTTGCGGCGCCCCAGCACCGCTTCACGCCAGAAGGCGCGCTCTTCCTCATTGCCGCGCGCATAGGCGAGGATGACGGGCAGGGTCATCTTGCCCTCGCGGAAATCGTCGCCCGCGTCCTTGCCCATCGTGCCCGCGTCGGAAACATAGTCGATGGCGTCGTCGACCAGCTGGAACGCGATGCCGAGATTGCGGCCATAGGCGTCGAGGGCGGATTCGTCGGATTCGCTGCGTTCGGCGACGACGGCGGCGATGCGGCAGGCGGCGGCGAACAAGGCGGCGGTTTTCGCGCCGATGATGTCGAGATAGCGCCCCTCGTCCAATTCGACACGGCGGGCGGCGGTAAGTTGATTCACTTCCCCTTCCGCGATCACCGCGCTGGCGTTGGACAGGATCTTGAGCACTTTGAGGCTGCCATCCTCGACCATCAGTTCGAAGCTGCGGCTGAACAGGAAGTCGCCGACCAGCACGCTGGCGGCGTTGCCCCAGATGAGGTTGGCGGTGCGCTTGCCGCGGCGCATGTCACTGCCATCGACGACATCGTCATGGAGCAAAGTCGCGGTGTGGATGAACTCGACCGCCGCTGCGAGCCGGTGGTGGCGGTTGCCCGGATAGTCGAGCAGCCGCGCGCTCGCCAGCGTCAGCATTGGGCGCATGCGTTTGCCGCCGCCCGCGATCAGATGGCCGGCGAGTTCGGGAATCAGCGGGATCTGTGACTGCATCCGGTCGAGAATGACCGAATTGACATGGTTCATGTCACCCGCAACCAGCGCGATCATCGGCTCGAGCGAGGGGGCGGCACTGCGGCCGATGCGATGGATGGTCGCGCTCATGGCGACGCGATGGCGGCAACTTGCCGTAAAGGCAAGGGGCCGCGCGATGGAGCAGGGGGTTGCGTGTGGCGGAAAGCACGGCAACAAGGCGCCGGCGTGACCTATGGCGCGACCGGAGGACAGAATTTTGAGCGACGAAACGCTGCAGCGCTATCGCCAGAGCATCGACCGCATCGACGCGGCGCTGGTATTCCTGCTGGCCGAGCGGTTTCAGATCACCCAGGCGGTGGGTCGCTACAAGGCGGTGACCAGCCTGCCCCCGGCCGATCCGGCGCGGGAGGAGCGGCAGATTGCCCGGTTGCGCGAACTGGCCGTAGCGGCCGATCTGGACCCGGAGTTTTCCGAGAAATTTCTGCGCTTTATCATTGATGAGGTGATCCGTCACCATGCGCAGATGCAGGATGGTGCCGACGGCGCCTGAAGCGTAACCGTTTTCGCACCGGCACAATTTTGCGACAAAGCACGGCTAAAGCGCTGGCGCACGGGCATTATCCGGCGTGTTTTGCGGATTCTGGAGTATCGATTATGCGGCAAATGGCCTGGATGATGGCGGTATGGATGGCGACGGCCTCGTCCGGAGCAATGGCGGCGGGCCAGACAGAACCAGCCGGCACGCGCGCCACTCCGCAAACCAGCCCGCAGCAGCCTGAGGCCGGCGCGCCGATGAGCGAGGACGCCGAGGAGGTGGTGATTACCGGTGCCCCGCCGCGCGGCTCCGTGCCGGGCGACGTCAAGCCCGAACGGGTGCTGAATCCCGCCGACATCCGCGCCTATGGTGTCGGATCGCTCGCCGAGCTGCTGACCGAGCTGGAGCCGCAGACGCGCAGCGGGCGCGGGCGCGGCGGCGGTGCGCCCGTGCTGTTGCTGAGCGGGCGGCGCATCTCCGGCTTTGGCGAGATCCGCGACATTCCGCCCGAGGCGATCGAACGGATCGACATTCTGCCCGAAGAAGCTGCGCTCAAGCTCGGCTATCGCGCCGATCAGCGGGTCGTGAACATCGTGCTGCGCCGCCGTTTCCGCGCGTTCACCGTCGAACTCGACGGCAGCGGCGCGACCGGTGGCGGGACCGCAGGGCAGGATGTCGAGCTTAGTCTGTTGCGGCTCAATCCCGATGGCCGCCTCAACCTCGACCTGGAATATGAGCGCGACACCGCGCTGCTGGAGAGCGAGCGCGAGATCATCCCCGATCCGACCGCCCCGGCGCGCACCGACCTCGATTTCCGGACGCTGCGTCCCGAAACTCAGAATGTGACGCTGAACGGCGTGCTCAGCCGCAATATCGGCAAGACCGTCGCCACCGCCAATCTGCGGATGGAGCAGAATTGGAGCGATTCGCTGCTAGGCCTGCCCAGCGGCAGCACCGATCCGCTGGAGCGCAGCAGCGAAACCAGCACGCTGCAGGGCGGCGTTTCCTTCAACGGGGACCTTTCGACCAAATGGCGCTGGTCGCTGACCGGTAACTGGGACCGGGTGGAAAGCCGCACGCTCACCGATCGCAACACCCTGTGGACCGATTGGGCGCGGTCGGTATCGAATGTCGGGTCGATCGATGCGCTGGTCAACGGCCCCGTCGCCGAACTGCCCGCCGGCGCGATCAACACCAGCCTGAGCATCAATGGCCGCACCAGCGATCTAGACGCACAGTCGCGCCGCGAAACCGGTTATTCCGCGACCGATATCGGCCGCACCAGCGGCAGCGTGCGCGGCAATATCGACCTGCCCATCGCCAGCCGCACCCGCGCGCCGATCGGCCCGCTTGGCAATTTGTCGCTCAATGCGAATGCCGAGGTCGAGCAGCTGTCGGATTTCGGTACGCTGCTTACCTATGGCTATGGCGTGAACTGGTCGCCGATCGACGGGCTGCGCATGCTGGCGTCGTTCACCGAGGAGGAGGGCGCCCCCTCGGCACAGCAGCTCGGCAATCCGGTGGTCGATACTCCCAATGTGCGCGTGTTCGATTTCGTGCGCGGCGAGACGGTTGACATCACCCGCCGCGATGGCGGCAATCCCGGCCTGATCGCCGACAACCGCAGCGTGATGAAGCTGGGGCTGAACTATCAGCCGGTGCAGAAGCTCGATCTGAGTTTCAACGTCGATTACACCAAGAGCACGATTCGCAACCCGATCGCGTCCTTCCCGACCGCAACGGCGGAGATCGAGGCGGCGTTCCCCGACCGGTT
>CAYMUJ010000102.1:0-2608 GCA_964393565.1 uncultured Stakelama sp.
TCGCGCCCGCCCACTTCGCGTGCGGCCTCGACCACCAGCGTGTAGTTGCCCGGCGTCAGCTTCGGCGTGAAGCTGACCTTGTGCGTGCCGGGTGCCCTGGTCGCGCCGGTCACGCCGGCGGCGGGAAAGCGCATCGTGCGCCCCGATGCGCGCCACCATTGGCGCACGTCGCGCAGCCATTTGGTGCCTTCGTTGTTCTTCAGATCGACGTCATACCATACCGACAGCGTCTGGGCCGGGCCGCCTTCCTTCTCGATCCAGATCGCGACATAGGGGCGGTGATATTCGGCGACCGTCAGGCGCGGAATGGTGACCGAGACGTCGAGCGTCTGCGCGGCCGCCATCCCCGGCGCGAACAGGCCAGCGCCCAGCGCGGTGGCGGTCAATCCGGTTACGCGAAACTGCATGGAAGGCGGCTCCCTTTAGATATGGATGAAGAAGATCGCGAGGATCGCGGGAATGACGAGGCCCGCGCCGACCAGCGGCCAGGTGCTCGGGCGGTTCTTCGCATGCATTTGCAGCAGCACGAGGCCGGTCAGCGAAAACACGATGCAGGCGAGGACAAAGATGTCGATGAACCACTTCCACACCGTGCCGCTGTTGCGGCCCTTGTGCAGATCGTTGAGCCAGGCGATCCAGCCGCGACTGGTCTGCTCGGTCGTCACCGCGCCGCTCGCGCGGTCGATCGCGACCCAGCCATCGCCGCCGGGGCGGGGAAGGGCGAGGTAGATTTCGTCCGCCGACCATTCGGCATCGCCGCGCGCATGTTTGATGTCCAGATTGCCCTCGACCCATTCGGCCACCGGGGCGGGCAACGGTTTCTTCGCGTCGGGCGCGTCGTCGGGCTTCACGGCGGGCAGCAGCGGCGCGGGCAGCTGCGCGGCACGCTCGACGGTCTGCGGCGATCCTTCGATCTCGGCGGCGTGGTTGAGCGTGAACCCGGTGATCGCGAACAGCAGCAGGCCGACCAGGCTGATCGCCGAACTGATCCAGTGCCAGGTGTGCAGCTGCTTCAGCCAGAAGGCTTTGCGGCTGCGCTTGGCACGCGCGGTCGGGGTGGTTCCATGCATCGGGATGAGAAAGACCTAATTGCGATTCGTTCGCAGCATTAGCGAGAGTGATTCGCAATTACAATCGGGCGCGCGCCTTTGCGCTGGTGATCTACTGAAAACCGCCCGCACCTAATCGTCACCCGCGCTTTCGCGGGGGTGACGACAGTGGCTTACGCGGGATACCGGTGCAGCGCCCGGTTGTAGTCAGCTGAGCCTCACCGCCCCAGCAGTACCCGCGCCTGTCCGGCGATCTGTGCCAGCATCGCGGCGTTCGGTGCCGGGGCCTTTTTCGCCCGCTCGACCAATGTCACGAACTGCGCGACGCGCGCGGCGTGCTGGGTAAGCCAGGTTTCGACCTCGGCCAGCGGGTTCGTGCCGGTGCCGCGCGCGAGGAATTCCAGCCGCAGCTGCTGGAAGTCGCGCGCAAGGCCCGCGATCAGCAGCCGCTCCCACGGGTCGCCCGCGACGATGCGTGCGGCATTGGCCTGTGCCCAGTCGAGCCCCAGCGCCTGCCCGAGATGGGTGAAGGCATGGGTCAGTTCGGTCTCGCCGATGCCGCGCCGCTGGCCGAGATCGGCCAGGCCGACCGCGCCGTCGAGTTCGAAGATGCGGACGATCTTCGCGACCAGTGCCGCCGGTGCGCCCGCCGCCTCCAGCTGCGCGGCGATGCGGCCCGATTGCGCCAGCGCCTCTTCCTTGAGCAATGTCTTCGCCTGGCGGTCGAGGCTGTCGATGCCGGGCTTCAGTCGCGCCAGCATGGCGGTGATGTCCTCTCCGGGGCGCGATGCGCGCAGCAGATCGGCGATCTGCGCGCGCGTGGCGACCGCGATCTCGTCCAGCACCGCGAGACGCGCGCGCTCGCTCATCGCCGCAGTTTCGATCTCCGCCCAGAGCGGCTGCAGGCCGAACAGCCGTTCGGTCACGACGAACATCATCGCGATGTCGCGCAGCGATGCGCCTTCCTCTTCGGCCAGCTCGAACGGGTGCAGCACGCCAAGCCGGTTGACGATGCGGTTGGCGAGCTTGGTCGCGACGATCTCGCCGCGCAGGCGGTGTTCGAGGATCGCGGTCCTGAACGTCTCACGCATCGCGGGGGGGAAGGCGGCGATCAGGTCGGGCTCCAGCGCCGGGTCGAGGCCCAGCCCGCCGGTTTCGATCGCATCCTGCAGCGCCAGTTTCGACGTCGCGAGCAGCACCGCGAGCTCGGGGCGGGTCAGTCCCGCGCCATCCTGTGCCCGGCGCAGATATTCCTCATTGGTCGCCAGCCCCTCGACCGCGCGGTCGAGCCGGCCGCCGGCCTCGAGGATTTCGGTCAGCCGCACGAAGCTCGGCACCGCGACCGGCCCGTCATTCTGCAGGAAGGACAGCGCCAGCGTCTGGAGGCGGTTATCCTCCAGCACCAGATGCGCGACATCGTCGGTCATCGACGCCAGCAGCGTGTTGCGGTCGCCCATCTCCAGGCGACCCTCGATCACCTCGCGATTGAGCGCGATCTTGATGTTGACCTCATTGTCCGAACAATCGACGCCCGCCGAATTGTCGATAAAGTCGGTGTT
>CAYMUJ010000102.1:2708-7706 GCA_964393565.1 uncultured Stakelama sp.
CGCGCATCGAGAAGGCGATGCGCGCCGCCTGGGTCACGCCCAGATTCGCGCCCTCGCCGATCGCATGTGCGCGCAGATCCTCGGCATTGACGCGCAGGCGGTCATTGGCGGGATCGCCGACCTCGATATGCGCTTCGGCGGCGGCCTTTACATAGGTGCCGATGCCGCCGAACCACAGCAGATCGACCGGTGCCTTGAGGATCGCGGAGATCAGCGCATTCGGCTCCATCTCCTCCGCCTCGATGCCCAATGCCGCGCGGACTTGCGGGGTCAGCTTGATCGCCTTTTCCGACCGCGCGAACACGCCGCCGCCGCTGGAGATCAGTGCCGGATCATAATCCGCCCAGCTCGATCGGGGCAGGGTGAACATGCGCTGTCGCTCGGCCCAGCTTGCCGCCGGGTCGGGATCGGGGTCGAGGAAGATGTGGCGATGGTCGAACGCCGCGACCAGCTTGATCGCCTTGCTGAGCAGCATGCCGTTGCCGAACACATCGCCTGACATGTCGCCGCAACCGGCGACGCGGATGCTCTGCGTCTGGACGTCGGTGCCCATTTCCAGAAAGTGGCGCTGGACGCTGATCCACGCGCCCCTTGCGGTGATGCCCATCGCCTTGTGGTCATAGCCGACCGAGCCGCCGCTGGCGAAGGCGTCGCCCAGCCAGAAGCCGCGATCGATCGCGATGGCGTTGGCGACGTCGCTGAAGGTCGCGGTGCCCTTGTCGGCGGCGACCACGAAATAGGGGTCTTCGCCGTCATGGATCACGACGCTGTCGGGATGCACCACCGCGCCGCTGACGATATTGTCGGTGATCGACAGCAAAGACCGGATGAAGATGCGATAGCTTTCCTTGCCCTCTTCGAACCACGCATCGCGGTCGAGGGTGGGGGAGGGGAGCTGTTTGGGATAGAAGCCGCCCTTTGCGCCGGTCGGCACGATCACGGCATTCTTCACCCGCTGCGCCTTCATCAGGCCGAGGATTTCGGTGCGGAAATCGTCGCGCCGGTCGGACCAGCGCAGCCCGCCGCGCGCCACCGGACCGGCGCGCAGATGGATGCCCTCGACCCGCGGTGAATAGACCCAGATCTCACGCCATGGCAGCGGCGCGGGCAGATTCGGCACGCGGCTGCTGTCCATCTTGAACGCCAGCGCTTCGGTGGCGGCGGGGGCATAGGCGTTGGTGCGCAGCGTCGCGCGGATGACGCCGGCAATCGCGCGCATGATGCGGTCGTCGTCGATCGCGCTGACCGCGTCGAGCCCTGCAGCGATTGCAGTGTCGGCGGCGGCGATGGCGGCGGCGCTGTCCGTGGCGCGTGCCGGATCATGCGCGGCGGCGAAGCGGTCGACCAAAGCGGTGGCGACGGCCGGCGCACGGCGCAGCGCTTCGACCACCGTGACCAGACCGTAGCTGAGGCCGGTCTGGCGCAGATAGCGGAACCAGGCGCGCAGCAGCACGACCGATGCCGGGGCCAGCCCCGCCTCGACGATCAGGCGGTTGAAGGCGTCATTTTCCGCGCGCGTTTCGAGCACGGCAGCAATCGCGCCCTCGACCGTCGCGACATCGCCCTTCAGCGTGTCGCCGCCGGGCAGTTCGACCTCGAAATCATGGATGAAGGCGTCGGCATCGCCGGCCAGCGCGGTCGGCAGCTCCTCAATCACGCGAAAGCCGAAATTCTCGAACACCGGCACCGCGTCGGACAGCGGCAGCGGCCCGCCCAGGCGGTAGAGCTTGATCCGCAGCTTGCCGTCATGGTCATAGATGCGGACCGAGCGCGCCTGGGCATCGCCCAGCCCGGCAATGCGCACGATGTCGCGCGCCGCTTCCTCCGGCGGGTTGCTGTTGCGATAGCCGAACGGGAAGGACGGGGCGTAGCGCAGCGCCAGCCGCGCCGCGCGCGACGGCGTCGCGCCATCGTCGCGCAGTGCGACTTCGACCGCGGGCAGCCAGCCGCGCACCATCCGCTCCAGTTCAAGGTCGAGCGCGGCGGCATCGGGCATCCGCCCTTCTCCGCGCAGGTCGAGCGTGTAGCGCAGCAGTGCGACCGGCCCGTCCTCCAGCGCAATCGACCAGTTGAGCAGCGCGGCATGTGCCGCGCGCGTCAGCATCTCGCCAATCGCCACGCGCCGACCGGTCGACACGTCATCGCGCGGCAGCCAGACAAAGGCGAAGAGATGGCGGCCCAGCGCGCTGCGGATCATTACCAGTTTCGGGCGCGGGCGATCGGTTACCGACATGGCGGTGAGCGCGATCTGCTCCAGCGCTTCGGGCGGGAAGGCGGTGGTCAGGTCGTGCGGCAGGCCGGTCAGGGCATGCGCCAGCGCCTTGCCAGTATGGCCGCGCGGGTCGAAGCCGAACTTGCTTTCAAGGCTGGCGATGCGTGCGCGCAGCATCGGCACTTCGTCGGGCGTGGCATGCAGCGCGGCGCTGGTCCACAGGCCGGCATGGATCGACAGGCCGGTGATATGCGACACGCCGTCATCGCCCTTGGTACGCAACGGCACCAGTACCAGATCGAGCGGTGCGCGACGGTGCACGGTCGACATGAAATTGGACTTGAGCAGCAGCGGCGGCTGGCCGCCCTGTTCGAACCATTTGATCGCCGCCTGGCGCGCGCTTTCGGCGAGCAACGGCGTGTCGAGGTCCATGCGGCAAATGCCCGCCGCGTCGGTCACGCTGCCGTCGCGATGCCAGTTTTCATGTCCCACCAGCGTCATGCTGCCGCCCTGGAACCAGCGCAGCAGCGCGGCGCCTTCGGCATCGGCGATCCTGTTCGCATCGTCGCTCATCGCGCGGCGCAGTTCGCTCCAGTCGGTCACTGCGGCGCGAACATGGCCCAGATTGCGTTCAAGATCGCGGATCAGCCCGCTTCGGTCGCGCGCATCGGCACGTTCAAGCTCCAGATAGACCATCGATTCGCGTGAACCGCCCCCGTCCCGGCCGTTGCCGATTCCGGCCAGCGTGCCGTCGCCCGCGCGCTCGACCGCGACGACCGGGTGGATGATCCGACGGATCGCGATGTCATGCGCGGCGATGGTCGCGGCGATTGAATCGACCAGGAACGGCATGTCGTCATTGACCACCGCCAGCCGCATTGCACGGCTGTCTTCACCCAGCCCGGATTCAAGCGCGATCCCGGGCGTGCCGGGCGCGCGGGTCGCCGCAGCTTCCGCCACGAACCGTGCGGCCGCAGCGCGGGCGGTGTCGTCAAACCCCTCCAGCTCCCCCGGCAGGGCCCCATCGGTGAGGCGTACACTGACTGCCTCGGCGAGCGACTTGATCGGCGTCTTGCTCATGGATGAAAGCTATGCGCCTGCAGCGCGCGCGGCTCAAGGCTTGCTGCACTGCACAGTAACATTTGAGACTAAATTGCCCTGTTCGTTACTTCGGGGCACAAAAAAATGCGCGCGAACCGGTGTTTTTGACCAGTTCGCGCGCAGTTCGGGAGAAGACTTCGAAGAGGATTCAGGATCTCATGCAGCGGCCTTGCGCAGCGCGCGGTTGGCGAGCGCCGCGTCGTCATCGATCCGCGCGACGATATCGAGCTCGCCATCGGCACCGGCACGGGCGAGCAGCAGCACGAATTCCTGTGCGCCGGCATCCATCTGGACATGCGCCAGCGCCGGGCGCGCGCGCAGTTCGGCGCGGACCTGATCGAACAGATCGGGTTGCGGTGCGGGCCTGCGCAGCGCGCGCTCGGCCTTGACGATCCCCTTGATCCCGCCATCGGCCGCGCTGATGAAGGTATCGAGCCCGCCCTCGGCAACATCGTGGCGGCGGGCATGGGTCATCACTGCGGCAAATTCGGTCAGCCGGGTCTTGTCGTAATCGGCGCCGAAGACGAGCTTGGCCGCCGCAGTCATCGGCGCCCGCGTCTGAACCGTGATCCCCGCATCGGCGAGCAGTTCGGCATAATCATCGGCATGGTGTTCGGACGCGCGCGCGAAATCATAAGCGCGTGACAAAGCACGATAGAGCGAGGAGCGGCTGCGCGTATCGGCGGCGCGCGCGGCGGCGGCGCTTTCGCGCGCGATCAGCAGCCGGTCGGCGAGCGTGTCGCCGCTGGCGCCTTCAATCGTGTCGAGCGCGGCCTCGGCCTCGGCCTCGACCTCGACGCTCTCGCCGAAACCGGCGCTCGGTCCATCGGCCCAGACCGGTGCGGCGTTGACGGGGGCGGGCGCGGTGCGGCGGGCCTCTTCGACCTCGCGCTCCAGACTGGCCTGGGTCTCGGCGTCGACCAGCTCCTTCCAGTTGATCACGCCATAGATGAAGTCGATCGTGTCCGTGTCGGACGAAAACGGCATGAGGATGCCACGATACAGCGTGTTGTGTCCGCGCTGGCCGACAAATTCCGCCTCAAAGCCGATTGGCGCGCGGTTGGCGATGATTTGCAGATAATGGTCGGTCAGGCGTGAAAGCAGCGATCGGCTCGGCACTTCGCCGACATGGGTGATGTCCGCAGTGACGCCGCATTCGTCGCGCAGCGAGCGGCCGAGATAGCGGATCGCGGGATTTTCGACCCCTTTGCTGAAATCGAGCAGCACGCTGTGCGGGCCGAAATCGGCGATATTGTCGGGATCGAGATCCTCAATCGACGGATAGGCGCGACCGTTCAGCAGCGACACCCAGTGATTATAGGCGCGCACATGCATGCGGCGCTCGTCGGAGCCGATCGAAAGCCGGTGCGTATCGTGGCCCGAATCACCCACGCCGCTTGCGTCGTGGTCAATGTCGGGGCGGTCATCGAGTCCGCGGGCGGTGTCCATGCGCATGCTCCACAGAGGGCGACGGCCCCCGATCAAGCACGACTTTGCCCCGCTTGTGGTAAACACCGCGTAAAGGCGACCAACCGGCAAACCCCGCGCCGACAAGATTTCACGAACGCTTGTCAGCCACCCATTAGGCTGATAAGCGCGCCTCCTCTCCCGGCGGATCACGCTGGCCAGAGCCGCTTTAGCTCAGTTGGTAGAGCATCGCATTCGTAATGCGGGGGTCACAGGTT
>CAYMUJ010000103.1:0-1182 GCA_964393565.1 uncultured Stakelama sp.
GCCTCGGGGTGGTACTGCACCGAAAACGCCCGCCCGCCGTCGATCTCGATCCCGCAATTGCTGCCGTCGAACAGCGACACATGCGTCTCGACCACGCCTGCGGGCAACGTCGCGCTCTCGACCGCAAAGCCGTGGTTCATCGACGTGATCTCGACCGCGCCGTCGCTCAGCCGCTTGACCGGATGGTTCGCGCCGCGATGCCCCTGGAACATCTTGGTCGTCTGCGCGCCCACCGCCAGCGCCAGCAACTGATGGCCCAGGCAGATGCCGAACAGCGGCTTCTTGGTCGCCAGCAGCTCGCGGATCACCGGTACGGCATATTCGCCCGTCGCGGCCGGATCGCCCGGCCCGTTCGACAGGAAGATACCGTCGGGGTTGAAGCTCAGCACCTGCTCGGCGGTCGCGGTCGCGGGCAGCACCGTCACCTTCGCCCCGGCCTTCACCAGATTGCGGAAGATATTGTGCTTTGAGCCGTAGTCGATCGCCACGACATGCGGCCGCGCGCCATCGCCATCGACCTCATAGCCAAAGCCCAGCCGCCACACGCCGCCTTCCCACCCGAAATGCGTCTCGGTGGTCACGGTGATGGCCAGGTCCATGCCCTCCAGCCCCGGCCAGGCCTGTGCCTGCGCGATCAGCGCCGGAATATCGAACTGCCCATCCGCCGAATGCGCGATCACGCCATTGGGTGCGCCATTGCCGCGAATGCGCCGCGTCAGTGCGCGGGTGTCGATCCCCGACAGGCCGATGCGGTTGTGCTTCTTCATCCAGCTGTCGAGATGCTCGACGCTGCGGAAATTCGACGGCTCGGTCACATCCTCGCGCACGATCATGCCGAGCGCGTGCGGATTGTCCGCCTCCACGTCATCGGGGTTCGCGCCGACATTGCCGATATGGGGAAAGGTAAAGCAGATCATCTGGCCCGCGAAGGACGGGTCGGTCATGATCTCCTGATATCCGGTCATCGCGGTGTGGAAGCAGACTTCCCCCGCCGCCGCGCCCTCGGCCCCGAATCCACGGCCCCAGATGACCTCGCCGCTCGCGAGAACCAGAACGCCTGTAGCTCCTTCAGGCACGATAATAGGCGTGGCTTCGGCCATCAGAGAAGGTCGCTCCTGTCAGTTTTTTCCGGCGATGTCGCTAAGCGCTGCCCGCTAGACCCCTACCCCCCTCGCGTCAACC
>CAYMUJ010000103.1:1282-7438 GCA_964393565.1 uncultured Stakelama sp.
TCCGGCGATGTCGCTAAGCGCTGCCCGCTAGACCCCTACCCCCCTCGCGTCAACCCTCGCCACTGGCGCCTGTCGCGACTATCTGGGGACAATTCCGATTCAGTTGAAAGATAAACCCAATGATCCGCGACGACATCAAGGCCGCCCTCGTCACCGCCATGAAGGGCGGCGACAAGGAAGGCACCGCCGCCATCCGCCTGATCCAGAGCGCGATCAAGAACCGCGATATCGAAGCGCGCACGCAAAGCCCGGTCGCCGACGATGACGCGCTGGTGGTCGAAGTGCTGCAGAAAATGGTCAAGCAGCGCCGCGAATCGATCGAGATGTTCGAAAAGGGCGGCCGCCAGGAACTCGCCGACAAGGAAAAGGCCGAAGTCGCGGTGATCGAAACCTTCCTCCCCGCCCAGCTGAGCGAGGAAGACACCAAGGCCGCCATCGAAGCGATCAAGGCCGATCTCGGCGCCACCGGCATGAAGGACATGGGCCGCGTCATGGCCGAACTGAAAGCCCGTCACGCCGCCAGCCTCGACATGAGCAAGGCCAGCGGCCTGGTAAAGGCGGCGCTGAGCTGAGGACCAATGGGCGACGCTCGGCTGGCCCGGCTCCAATCCGGGCTGCCACCTTTCCCTGACAGGCGGACTGCTGAGGCGTCGTCCCGCCAACTTCCGCTTGCCAAAGCCCCGCACTACGCCGATTGCCACCGCGATGCCCGTCACCGCCAAAATCTGTGGCCTGTCCACCGCCGCAACCCTCGACGCCGCGCTTGCGGGCGGGGCCAGCCATGTCGGTTTCGTGTTCTTTCCGCCCTCCCCGCGCCACGTGACCTTCGACCAGTCCGCCGCACTCGCGGCACAGGTCCCGGCTGCGGTTCAGCGAGTCGGCGTATTCGTCGATCCTGAAGACGCGCTGCTCGATCAGGCGATCCGTTCCGCCCGACTCGACGCGATCCAGCTGCACCGCGCCAGCCCGGAACGCGCCGCCGCGATCGGCGCACGCACGCGCCTCCCGGTCTGGGCGGCGGTAGCGGTCAAGGCCCGCGCCGATCTCGACGCCGCGCACGCCTATCGCGGAGCCGCGCAGCGCATTCTCTACGATGCCAAGACGCCTGAGGACGCCAAGCTCCCCGGCGGCATGGGCCTGCGCTTTGACTGGACGCTGCTACAGGGCTTCGACCACCCGCTGCCTTGGGCGCTGTCGGGCGGCCTCGACGCCACCAACGTCGCCGAAGCCGTCGCGATCAGCGGCGCGCGGCTGGTCGACGTCTCCTCCGGCATCGAAAGCGCGCCGGGCGTGAAGGACACGTCCAAAATCGCGACGTTCCTCAAGGCCGTCGCATCGCTCTGACCCCACGCCCACGCTTGCGAGCCGCCCCGCGCTTGGGCATGTCCTGCAGCGCATCATGAGCCCCGAGCCTGCCCCTCCGCACCCGCTGGGTGGCGACAAGAGCGTCCAACTGCTGGCGATCCGAACCGGCATCGGCCTTGTCGCACTCGCGGCAGTCGCGCTCACCTATCTGTTCGTGAGCTGGAAGAGCTCGACCGTCGGACGCGAACCACGGGCCGATGCCGCATGTGTCGAGACGCTGTTCGAAGGGGACCGCTTCGTCACCTGCTCCTTTGATCCGGCCCGACAAACCCTCAGGCTGATCTTCGAAGACAAGAGCGGACGACCTTATCGGTCGTTTGATAATCTGCGCCATGCTCTCGGCGGCGGCGCCGACAAGGTCGCGTTCGCGATGAACGCCGGCATGTTCGATGCTGCGGGGAGACCCATTGGACTACACGTACAGGACGGCGAACAGCGCTTCCCGCTCAACCGGGCGAGCGGGACCGGCAATTTCTACATGGCCCCCAATGGCGTGTTCTGGCTGGATCGACATGGCCCGCATGTAACGCCGACCACTTCCTACGACCAAATGAAACCCACCGGGGTCCGCCAGGCAACTCAGTCCGGCCCCATGCTCGTGATCGACGGAAAACTCCATCCTGCGTTCGGGCACGACGGCACCTCCCGCTACATTCGCAACGGCGTCGGTGTGACCCGCGATCACCGCGCCATATTCGCCATCAGCCGGAGCGCGGTTTCGTTCGGTAAGTTCGCCCGCTTGTTTCGGGACTCGCTCGACTGCCCCGATGCGCTGTATCTGGACGGATATGTTTCAGCACTCTGGACTCCCGCCGCTGGTCGCCCACAGCAATCCCACCCACTCGGACCGATGATCCTGGTCAGCAATCGATGAGCCTCACACCCGCCTTTCTCGACGAACTGCGCGCGCGCACCACGCTGTCGGCCCTGATCGGCCGCAGCGTGAAGATCACGCGCGCGGGCCGCGAGTATAAGGCGTGCTGCCCCTTCCATAACGAAAAGACCCCGTCGTTCACGATCAACGACGACAAGGGCTTCTATCATTGCTTCGGTTGCGGTGCCCATGGCGATGCGATCCGCTGGATGACCGAACATAACGGCCTGCCCTTCATCGATGCAGTGAAGGAACTGGCGCAAGCCGCCGGCCTCGACATGCCCGAGGACGACCCGCGCGCCGCCCAGCGGGCCGAGCGCGCGAAGGGGCTGCATGAGGTCATGGCCGACGCCGCCAAATTCTACACCGATCAGCTCCACGGCATCGCCGGGGCGGAGGCGCGGACGCTGCTCGAACGCCGCCGCGTCAGCGCTGAAACCGCGCGCACCTTCGGCATGGGCTATGCCCCCGACTCGCGCACCAAATTGCGGGAAGCGCTCAAATCCTATGGCGACGCCATGCTGGTCGAGGCAGGCCTGCTGATCCAGGTCGACGGCAAGGAGCCGTACGACCGGTTCCGCGGCCGCCTGATGATCCCGATCAAGGATGCGCGCGGCCGCGTGATCGGCTTTGGCGGGCGCATCATCGGCGAGGGCGAGCCGAAATATCTCAACTCCCCCGAAACCCCGCTCTTCGACAAGGGCCGCTCGCTCTACAATCTCGATCGCGCCTCCGCCGCCTCGCGCAAGGCCGGGCGCGTGATCGCGGTCGAAGGCTATATGGACGTGATCGCGCTGGCGCAGGCCGGGTTCGACGAAGCGGTCGCCCCGCTCGGCACCGCGATGACCGAGCATCAGCTCGAACGGCTGTGGCGCATGGCCGATGTGCCCTATCTCTCGTTCGACGGTGACAATGCCGGGCAAAAGGCCGCGATCCGCGCCGCGCACCGCGCTTTGCCCCTGCTCCAGCCGGGCCGCAGCCTCGCCTTCGTCACGCTCCCGCCGGGTCAGGATCCCGACGATCTCGTCCGCGCATCGGGACCACAGGCGTTCGAATCGCTGCTGGCATCGGCCCAGCCGCTCGCCGACCGGCTGTGGCAGCATGAGCTGGCGGCCGAGCCGGTCGATACCCCCGAAGCGCGCGCCGGGCTCAAGCGCCGCCTGTCCGACCTCGCCGCGACGATCCAGGACGGCAATGTCCGCCACGAATATGTGAACGAGTTCCGCCGCCGGGTGGACGAACATTTCGCCCCGCCCCCGCGCGCCTTCACGCCCCGGAACCAGACCCGCGGCCCGTTCAAACCCGGTCAGCGCTGGCAACCGCCCGAACCGCCACCCAGCTCCGCCGTGCAGGCGGTCGGCAGCGGCGGCATCGACCGCGTGCTGGCCAAGGCCGTGCTCGCCGGGCTCATCCGCCACCCCGCCGAAATCGCCCGCCATGTCGAAACGCTGACCAGCCTCGCCCATGCCGATGGCGCGCTCGGCCGCCTGTTTGAAGCGGTGGTCGATGTCGCGCTGGAGGATCGGGCGCTTGATAGCGCGCGCCTGCGCACCATATTGGCGATGTCCGGTTTCGATTCACAGGCAGCGGAGTTGCTGCGCGCCGACCAGCTTCCCTTCACCTTCACCCAGAAGGAATGGGACGCGGGACGCGCTGCGCTCGACCTGGGTGAGGCGATTGCGGTGCTGGCGGCGCGGCCTCAGGTCGAGGCGGCGCTGGCAGAGGCAACTGCAGCGGTGCAGGCGCGTTTCAGTGACGAGGCATTTGAGCGGCAGGTCGCGCTGGTGAAGCGAAAAGCGGAGCTGGAAATGCGGCTCGCCAATCTGATGCTTGCGGACGAGACGTAATTGGGTGATTAGGGCGGCGTATAATAGCCGCCATACGATTTCAAAGGCAGTCGATGGCAAAGGCAAATATGGCGGACGACACGGGACCCACGGAAACCGGTGACGCACCGCTGATCGATCTCAACGAAGGCTCCATCAAGAAGCTGGTCGCCCGTGCGAAGAAGCGCGGCTACATCACCGTGGACCAGCTCAACGAGATGCTGCCGCAGGACCAGTTCACCTCCGAACAGATCGAAGACGTCATGTCCGCGCTCAGCGACATGGGCGTCAACGTCGTCGAAAACGAAGATGTCGGCGAGGATGGCGAGTCGGAAGAGGACACGCCAGACGAGATCGATGCCGACAGCAAGGACGACGAGCCTGCCTTCGAGATCGCGAAGAAGAAGGAAACCGTCGATCGCACCGACGATCCGGTTCGCATGTATCTGCGCGAAATGGGCGCGGTCGAGCTGCTCAGCCGCGAGGGCGAGATCGCGATCGCCAAGCGGATCGAGGCCGGCCGCGATACGATGATCCTCGGCCTGTGCGAATCGCCGATCACCTTCAACGCGATCATCGGCTGGTCCGACGCGCTCAACGAAGGCACGATGCAGCTGCGCGAGATCCTCGATCTCGACGCCATGCTGTCCAAGGGTCCCTCGGCCGAACAGGTCGAAGGCGCCGAAGACGATGATTCGGGCGAGATCAGCGAAAAGACCGCGGGCACCAGCTTCAAGGAAGAGGAAGAGCCCGAAGAAGCCGCTGCGGACGAGGATGAGGATGACCTCACCGAACGTCGCGCGCCGCGCATCTCGGACGATGAGGAAGAGGACAACACCCTCAGCCTCGCCCAGATGGAAGAAACGCTCAAGCCGCAAGCGCTTGAGAAGTTCGCCAACATCACCGCGATCTACAAGAAGTTCAGCAAGGTCCAGCAGCAGCGCCTCGACGCGATGGCGGCCGGTGGAGAGCTGTCGGCGGCGGACGAGAAGAAATACCACAAGCTGCGCGAAGAGCTGACCGCCGAGGTTGAGAGCGTGCAGTTCCACCAGGCGAAGATCGAATATCTCGTCGACCAGCTCTACAGCTTCAACCGCCGCCTGACCGCGCTGGGCGGCCAGATGCTGCGCCTGGCCGAGCGGCACAAGGTCAGCCGCAAGGACTTCCTCGATCGCTATGTCGATCACGAGATGGACGAAAACTGGCTCGAATCGGTCGGCACCATCGACAAGAAATGGGCCGCCTTCGCCACCAACGAAGCCGCCGCCGTCGACCGCATCCGCGTCGAAGTGTCGGAAATCAGCCAGCAGACCGGCATGGCGCTCAGCGAGTTCCGCCGCATCGTCAACATGGTGCAGAAGGGCGAGCGCGAAGCGCGCATCGCGAAGAAGGAGATGGTCGAGGCCAATCTCCGTCTCGTGATCTCGATCGCCAAGAAATACACCAATCGCGGCCTGCAGTTCCTCGACCTCATTCAGGAGGGGAATATCGGCCTGATGAAGGCGGTCGATAAGTTCGAATATCGCCGCGGCTACAAGTTCAGCACCTATGCGACCTGGTGGATTCGTCAGGCGATCACGCGCTCGATCGCCGATCAGGCGCGCACGATCCGCATCCCGGTGCACATGATCGAAACGATCAACAAGCTGGTCCGCACCAGCCGCCAGTTCCTGCACGAACAGGGCCGCGAACCGACTCCGGAAGAGATGGCCGAACGCCTCTCGATGCCGCTGGAGAAGGTGCGCAAGGTGATGAAGATCGCCAAGGAGCCGATCTCGCTCGAAACGCCGATCGGCGACGAGGAGGACAGCCACCTCGGCGACTTCATCGAGGACAAGAACGCGATCATCCCGGTCGATGCGGCGATCCAGGCGAACCTCAAGGAAACGGTCACCCGCGTCCTTGCCAGCCTCACCCCGCGTGAAGAGCGTGTGCTGCGCATGCGCTTCGGCATCGGCATGAACACCGACCACACGCTCGAAGAGGTCGGCCAGCAGTTCAGCGTGACCCGCGAACGCATCCGTCAGATCGAGGCGAAGGCGCTGCGCAAGCTCAAGCACCCGAGCCGCAGCCGCAAGATGCGCAGCTTCC
>CAYMUJ010000104.1:0-7328 GCA_964393565.1 uncultured Stakelama sp.
GCCTCCAAAATTCGCTTTCCTACAACCACCCCCTCGGCATATCGCAGAACGGACGGCAGACGGGCTCGCTCGAAGGCCGCGAACCAGCCCGCATCCAGGCCCGCGCCGGGATGCGCGATAGTGTAAAGCCAGTGTAAACTTCCGCCCGGCGCTGCCCCGGCGGCCAATGCCCGGAGGCCCGTTTGTCCACTCCCAAAACCCTTTGGCTGATCGGATGCGGCAATATGGCCGGGGCGATGCTGCGGCGCTGGATCGCGACGGGCGCGGTGCAGGGGACGGATATATTCGTCCTCAATCGCAGCGACCGCGAATTGCCCGTTGGCGTGCGGCAGGGGCGGGTGCTGCCCGATGGCGCATTGCCCGACGCGGTGATGCTGGGGGTCAAGCCACAGCAGCTCGACGTCATCGCCGAACAGATTGCCGGGCGGATCGCGGGCGTGCCGATGCTGGTGTCGATCCTGGCCGGGGTCGAGGAAGCGGCGCTGGCGGCGCGGTTCGATGCGCACGCGATCATCCGTGCGATGCCGAACCTGCCGGTCGAGATCGGCAAGGGCGTGGTCGCGCTGCACAGCGACAGCGCCGATGCCACCGCGCGGGCCGGGGCGCAGGCGCTGATGGCGCCGCTTGGCCTGGTCGAATGGGTCGATGTCGCGCGCTTCGACGCCGTGACCGCGCTGGCGGGGAGCGGCCCGGCCTTCGTCTATCGCTTCATCGACGCGCTGGCTGCGGCGGGCGCGGCGGTCGGCATCCCCGCCGATCAGGCGCTGCGGCTGGCGCTCGCGACGGTCGAGGGCGGGGCGCTGCTCGCCGCCCGGTCCAGCGACAGTCCCGCCACGCTCGCCGACAAGGTGGCCAGTCCCGGCGGTTCGACGCGCAAGGGGCTGGACGTGCTCGACGCCGATGCCGCGCTGGTCAAGTTGCTCACCGCCACGCTCGAAGCGTCGGAGCGCCGCAACGCCGAAATGGCCGCCGCCGCGCGCTGATCCCGGTTACCGCCCCAGATCCGACACCCGCTTGCGCTCGTCGGCGGGGATCAGCCCTTCCAGTACGGCCCAGAACCCCCCGACTGCCGCCTGTCCCGCCGAGGAATAGGCGGCGGTCATCTTTTCGCGCAGCGCGTCGAACAGCTGCGCCTCCAGCTGCGTCCCCGCCGGGGTCAGGCGCAACAGGCGCTGCCGCCGGTCCTCGCGCCCCGGCCGCGTCTCGATCAGAGCGCGTTCGGTCAGGTCGGTCAGCACCCGGCCCAGCGATTGCTTGGTGATCGCGAGCAAGGTGATCAGATCGCCCACGCTAATGTCCGGTTGCCGCGCGACGAAATAGAGCGCGCGATGATGCGCGCGGCCAAGGCCCTGCGCCGCCAGCCCCTCATCGATCGACCGGGTGAGGTTGCTGTAGCCGAAGTACAGCAGTTCCACGCCACGCCGGATCTCGGCCTCGCGAAGAAATAGTGGGGACGCAGTTGGGACAGCCATGTTGACCTGTTTTGCCATCGGGCTTAGGCCTGCGCAACGCCCAATTCCCGGGTCATGCAGGAGAGTGAAGTGAGCAGCACGACGTTCCAGATCGAAGCCAATCCGGCTCCTGTCGCGGAGAACGAGCGGTCGCGGCTGCTCGCCGATCCCGGCTTTGGAAAGCTGTTCACCGATCATATGGCGATGATCCGCTGGTCGGACACTCAGGGCTGGCACGACGCCAGGATCACCGCGCGCGGCCCGCTGATGCTCGATCCGGCGACCGCCGTGCTGCATTACGCGCAAGAGATTTTCGAGGGGCTGAAGGCCTATCGCCTCGCCGATGGCGGCACCGCGCTGTTCCGGCCTGAGGAGAATGCCCGCCGCTTCCGTGAATCCGCCCAGCGGCTGGCAATGCCGGAATTGCCGGAGGAGCTGTTCATCGCTTCGCTCGAAGCGCTGGTCGCTGCCGACCGCGACTGGATCCCGACGCTCGAAGGCGGCTCGCTCTACCTGCGCCCGTTCATGTTCGCGAGCGAGGTGTTTCTGGGTGTGAAGCCGGCCAGCGAATATCTCTACCTCGTCATCGCGTCGCCCGCCGGGGGCTATTTCAAGAGCGGGGCCAAGGCGGTCACGATCTGGGTGTCCGACGACTATACCCGCGCCGCGCCCGGCGGCACCGGCGCTGCCAAGTGCGGCGGCAACTATGCCGCGAGCCTGGTCGCGCAGGCCGAAGCGATTCGGCAGGGCTGCGACCAGGTCGTATTCCTCGACGCGGCCGAACGTCGCTGGGTCGAGGAACTGGGCGGCATGAACCTGTTCTTCGTGTTCGACGATGGCAGCATCGTCACCCCGCCGCTGACCGGCACGATCCTGCCCGGCATCACGCGCGGGTCGATCCTGACGCTGGCGCGCGAACAGGGGATCACGGTGCGCGAAGAACCCTATGCGATCGACCAGTGGGAGGCGGATGCAAAGAGCGGCCGCCTGGTCGAGACCTTTGCCTGCGGCACTGCGGCGGTCGTCACTCCGGTCGGGCAGGTGAAGAGCAGCAAGGGCGGCTTCACCATCGGCAGCGGCGGTCCGGGACAGATTACCGAAGCGCTCAAGGCGCGCCTGACCGCAATTCAGCGCGGTGAGGCCCCCGACCCGCATGGCTGGGTGCATCGGTTCGCCTGATCGCTGCGGCACCAGCCCGCTCCCCCACCCGGCCACCCAACGACAGTGTATTCTATGGGTGGCCGGGTGGGGGAGCGGGCCGGTGCCGGATACAGCGAAGCTGAAAGCGACTCTAAATCCTCTTTTCACCAGCGACGCGGCGCTTTAAGGGCGTCGCTTCCGCACGATGTTGGGGCGTAGCCAAGCGGTAAGGCAGCGGTTTTTGGTACCGCCATGCGCTGGTTCGAATCCAGCCGCCCCAGCCATCGCGATCTTTCCGAGCTATCTGCTATCGACACCGGGCGAGGCGTCCGTCAGCAGCCGCCACGGCGTCGGCAAATAATCAAGCGACATGTAGAAATAGAAGGCGCAGGAGCCGTCGGGGCGGAATGCCGCGCCCTTGACGATGCCGAATGCGGTTGTGCCGCTGAACACCGGGCCGCCGCTGTCGCCCTGTTTGCACGTCGGTCCCGACACGGCGACCCAGGTCGGCAGGCAGTATCCGCCGCACAGCTGACCCGACGGCGCGAAATCGAGCAACGCCACTTCGGCACAGCTATAGCCGGTGCTCTCACCACGATGGCACACGAAATCGCCCGCGCGCGTGCTGGTCTTGGCGCGCTGCGCCTCGACCGGACGCGCGATCGTACGCGCGGTATCGGCGAAGAACAGCGCACGCGCGGGGGTGGGGAGGGTGTGGATCTGGACATCGTGATAGCCCCAGCCCCATTGTCCGACAAAGCCGAGCGGCGTCGCCTGACGCGCCGGATCGATATAGGCCAGCTCGTCCAGGCAGTGGGCGGCGGTGGTAATCGCGGTGCGCGCGCCGTCGCCGACCAGAAAGCCGCTGGTGCAGCGATAGCGGCGCCCGTTCGCCGGATCGGTGCCGTCGAGCCGTCCGCCACCCTGCGGACCAAGGTTGCGATCGACCTGATCGATCATGCGGACCTGCACCGGAACGCCGGTCAGCTGCGTCAGCCTTGTGTCGAGTGCGGTCTTGCCCCCGGCGCGATCGACTGCGGACTTGGGGGCGATCACGACCAGCTCGCCGGTGCGCGGATCGATGCCCATCGATGGCGTGTCGGCGAGTGCCGCGCGGATCGCCGGCTGATGGTTGGTCAGCGCCCATAGCACCCGCTCGCGACTGGCCTTGGCGCCGGTGCGGAACACGACCGGCACGCGCATCGGTCCGCTCAGCACATGGGTGGGCGGAACCGGACGGTTGCCGGTGAGATAGACGATGAAGCGATAATCGGGGCGATGCTGGACGGAGATTCCGGCCAGACGGTCGCGATACCGCTCGGCAATGGCATCGATCGCGGGGACGCTGTCCTGCTGCGCGATCAGGCGGCGCAGCGCCTCAGGCCCCGGCACGCCATAGGCGCGGGCATATTCGGCGGCGTCCTGTGCCAGCGCCTCGACGCGGGTTTGCGCCGGTTGCGCTACGGCGGGGCTGGCCAATCCCAGAAGCGCGACGATCGCGAGAAAACATAAGCGAAATGACCGCATGATCCCCGTCTAGCCCGCCGCAAGGTCCGCGCAAAGCACAAGGCGTCGGCGTGATGCGATCTGAGCCTCGGTAGCGAATCAGACCATGCGGGGTTGGACTAGCGGGACGACCCGGCCACTTGCGACCGCATCATTGCAGGCCGCGCGCCTCAGTCGCCAGGATGAGCGCGCCGGTGATGCCCGATGCGTCGCCCAGGGCGGGTGCACAGACCCGGTGCCGCTGACCGCCGGGCAGATAGGCAGCATCCAGCGCCCGTGTCGCGTCGGCGATCGCAGGGAGCAGTCCGGGTGTCGCCAGCACGCCGCCGCCGATCACGACCGTCTCGACCGCCGTTGTGGCAAATAGCGTATGGCATGCCTGAGCGAGGTAGCCGGCCACCAGCGCGTGCGCGGGATGATCCGCTGGAAGCTCCGACAGTGTCGCGCCCCAGCGTTTCCGGATGGCGGGTCCACTGGCCAGCCCTTCAAGGCAGTCGCCGTGAAACGGGCAACTCCCCGGTTCGGTGTCCCCCGGGGGACGGCGCGGATAGTAATGCCCCATCTCGGGGTGCGCTGCGCCGTGGACGCAGTGGCCGTCGAGCACAAGTCCGACGCCGATCCCGGTGCCGACCGTCATATAGGCGAGCGCGCTTCCGCCACGCCCCGCACCAAGCCGTGCTTCGGCGACTGCCGCAGCGTTGACGTCGGTCTCGATCGCGACGGGAACGTGCAAGGCGTTGCCCAGGGACCCGGCAAGGTCGAACCCGCTCCAGCCCGGTTTCGGGGTCGACAGGATATGGCCCCAGTCCGGTCGTGCCCGGTCCAGCCCGACCGGTCCGAAGGTGCCGAGGCCGAGCGCTGCTATCGGTGCTTGCTGGGCAAACCAGTCGAGCGCTGCCGCAACCGTGCTCTGCGGATCGCGGGTCGGAATGGATGTGCGCGCGATGATGGCATCGGGTGCGGACCCGATCGCGAGCACGAACTTCGTGCCCCCTGCCTCGATCGCGCCCAGCATCAGGCCAGCGCCGGCTCGCTAAGGCGCACGGCATCGCCATCGAAGTCGAGCCGCAGCAGCGGGGCGGGGGCGCCGACAAAGCCGCCATCGCCCGGCGCGTCGACAAAACTAGCGGTGATCCCCTCGGCGCTGACGAACCAGCTATAGCTGCGGAAGGGATCGGTACCGGGGGTTGCAATCACCAGACCGCTTCCGTTCAGCGGACGCCAGGGGCCGGTCATCCGGTCGGCAACCATGCCGTACAGGCCGGTCGGCCCAGCCGCAACGTCCGGCGAAAAGGTCGAGCGCTGCGTCACCCAGAACAGATAGTAGCGGCCGTCGCGGGCAATGATGTGCGCCCGCTCAAGTTCATTGTTGACGCCATCGGCATGGACGACCGGCGGGAGCAGTGCCCATCCGTCCGGCGTGCGGCGGGCGAGTCCCACCGCGCCATTATAGTCCGACGTTGTCGCGGCCAGCGATGCGGTGAAGACAAGATAGTCGCTCCCGTCCGCCGGATCGCGGAAAAAGGCGGGGTCGCGAAATGCCTTGATGCGTCCGGGTTCGCCTTCATGCGCGTCGGCCGGGCAATAATCGGCGGTGATTGCGCGGATCGACGGTGCCGGGACACTCCAGGGGCCGATGGACCCGTCTGCCGCAACCGGCGCGTGCGCCTCGTACAGCTTTTGCTGATAGCCCCCGGAGCGGGTGGCGGACCCGGCACCGGTAAAGAACAGCGTCACCCGCCCGTCCATCAACAGTGCCGATCCTGCCCATTCGCGTTCATAGGGGACATTGGCGGGGGGAAGAACCGGGCCCTGATCGACCCATTTGCCATCGATCGGCTCCAGCCAGCGGATGCGGGCTTCGAAGTGTCGCGCAGCGGGGTCGCCGCGATCCGGTGCGGTCAGTGCCATCCACAATTGGCGTCCGGCGATCGATGCGATCGTGCCATCGGGATTCTGGATCGGCCACATGTCCCAATAATAAAGATCTGCGCCGCCCGAAGGTCTGGGCGTGTCGGCGAATGCGGGCACGATCGCGGCCTTGTCGGTATCGATCGCGGCAACATGGGCCGAGGTCCAGGGGCTGGTCATCATGGTCCTTTAAAGGCTGGTCCGGGGTGGCCCGGCCCCGTTAGGGACCGGGCCGGGGGGAAGATCAGAAGTCGAAACGGACCGATGCCGAAACCGTGCGGCCGTTGATCGAACGCGCGCGGACGATCCCGTTGGCCGGAATGCTGCCTTCCTCGGCTTCGGTCAGGCCGATGGTGTCGAACAGGTTGTTGGCGTTCAGCGACAGGGTCACCCGCTCAAATGGGCGGAAGTTGACGAATGCGTTGACGACGGTGAAGCCCGGCAGGACCAGCTGGTTGCTGTCCTGGGCATAGCTGTCCGACGTCCCGACCGCGCTGATCCCCAGGCCGAACTTCTCCACGTCATAGGACGCGGTCGCCTGATAGATCCAGTCGGCCTGACGACGCGGCGTGTTGCCGACATTCGCCGGGCTGATGTTGTCGCGTGAGATGCTGGCATCGGTATAGGTCGCGCCCGCCGACAGCGAGAATGCACCGGTGCGATAGCCCGCTTCCAGCTCGACACCGCGCGCCTTGTAGGAGCGGCTGAACACCGTCTGGGTGGTGGCTTCGTAATTCTCTTCCTCGGTCCGTGCGTCGAACACGGTGGCATAGAATGACACGCCATTGGCGCGATACTTCAGCCCGATTTCCGCCTGCTTGACGAAATCGACCGCCACTGCGGCGTTGAGCAGCGCACCCGTCGCCGGGTTGACGTTGTTCGCGTTGAACAGGATGCGGTCGGCATTGGCGCGCCCGCCCTTGCTGTAGCGGGCGAATGCGGACAGCGCATTGCTGATCAGGTAATTCGCGCCGACCGAGTAGGAGACATAGTCGGTTCCGTAATCGACCAGGGCGGCACCCGTCGTGGGCATCACGCTGACCAGCGTTTCAGCCGGGTTGGTCGATCCGTTGCCATTGATGTCGCGGGTCGTGACCGCGCCGTCGCCAAAGGTACGGCCGCGCGCATCGGAGAAGTCCCAGCGGATGCTGCCATCCAGCGACAGACCGCCGAACTTCAGACCGAGCGAGGCAAAGGGTGCCTTGGTCGTATAGTCGAGGTCATAGGCACGGCGGCAGCAATTGCCGAAGAAGCTGGCGCTGTAACCGACGGTGCCGTTCTGGGTCTGCGCCACGCCGCTTGAATTGCGCACGTCGAGCA
>CAYMUJ010000105.1:0-7141 GCA_964393565.1 uncultured Stakelama sp.
GATGGCGCGGGGTGGAGCAGCCCGGTAGCTCGTCAGGCTCATAACCTGAAGGTCGTTGGTTCAAATCCAACCCCCGCAACCATCGACACCTTATTCAAGCCGCCTTCGGGCGGCTTTTTTTGCGTTATGCGCAGCGTGCTGCGGGCAAGCGCGGCGGGATTCGTCCGCAGACTGGCCATAGGGCCAGAAGTGTTATGCGACGAACAGGCTCTGTCTCCCCGCTCAGCCGGCTGCCGCATTGCTGCACAGAGCCGTCTTTGCATGAAGCTGCGCGTCCAGCGATTGGCCCGACTGATCGGTCCTGGCTGGAGTCGTGTTCACAATGCTGAATCGGACAGGCTGCGAAAGGCGGTGGCACCTGACTGAAAGCGATCCTAGCGCGCCAGCGTCTGCGCCACCGCCGCCGGGACGAAGCACGACAATGGCACATGGGTTGCAAAACAATGGGATCCGCCCGTCGGGACGACATTGCCGCAACTGGTCCAGGCATGTGCGCGGAACTCACCTTCGGGGCGCTGGCGCTCCACTCCTAGCAGCACCGCGCAGGGTACGCGCCACAGCGCGCACAGCGCCTTTGCGGCCATGGCCTGAGGCAGGCAGTTGGAACGGAAAGGCGCATAGGATGCTGCAATCGACACGGCTGTGCCGATGTGGCGTGCGCGCAGCATCTGTTGCGGCGTACAGGCCGGGCTGTGCGTCGTCGCGCCCAGATTGACCCCCAGGAATGGCGCGATCCGGCGGAACGGGAGCAGGGCGATCAATGCAGATGAGGCCCCGATCAGCAGCCAGGCGGGGAGCAGCCAGATCAGCACGAACAGCGGCAGGCGTCGCGCAACGCCCAGCTTTCGTATGACGATCCCGGCCCGCAACATTCCATCGCCTCCATCCCCGCGCATTTCGGCTTGTGACGTCGGGGGTTACGCGGCATGCACTATCACTACCGGCCGCGATGGCCAATGGGTGGGCTATCAGCGTGGAACAAGGCGCATGACCGATCAGATGAAGATCGACCATGAAGTCGGCAAGCGGATCACCGCAGCCGATGAGTGCGCGCTGATCGAGGCCGCCTATGCGCGCAACCCGGAATCGCCGTTGATTCGTGACCGGTTGGCTGTGCTGTTCAACCGCAATGACCGGTTCGACGCGGTGATTGCGCTATACGCGGATATCGACCCCGCCACGCTCGGCTTTGCGGAGGTATTCCAGCTGATTTACGCGCATCTGGCGGTCGAGCGGGCGGACGATACGGTGCGCGCTGCCGAGCTGGCGACGGTCGCGTTCGCAGTTGCCGAGGAGGAATTTCAGCGCGCGGCGGCGCTCGCTGCGCGCGGAAAGGCGCAGCGCCGTCTGGGCCTGTTTGATGCTGCTGAGCAGAGTTTGCGCGCGGCGTTGGAGCATGATCCGCACAGCAAGGATGCGTGCAAGCGGCTCGCCAGCCTGCACTTCGACGCTGGTGCGCCGGACAAGGTGCTGGCCGATATGGCGCAGCTCGACGCACAGGGTGTCGGGCATTCGCGGCTGTTTGCCGCCCAGACGCTCGCGCTCGCGCAGCTGGGGAGGATCGACGCCGCGCGGGCGCAGGATGGCTGGCAGCGCTTCCTGCATCGCGGCATGCTTCCGACCCCGGCGGGGTTCGGCGACCTTGACAGTTTCAATGCCGAACTGGCCGCCGAATTGCTGACGCATCCCGGTCTGCGCTACGAAAGCTATGGCACCGCGTCCGAAAAGACGTGGCGCATCGATGCCCCGGCGACGGGCGACGCGCCACGGGTCCGCCAGCTGCTGGATGGGCTGGCGACGGTGATCGACGCGCATCTGGCAACGCTGGTCGGTGACGATCACCCCTGGCTGCGGGCGCGTCCCGCTGCGGGCGTACTGCACAGCTGGTGCGTTATTACCGAAAGCACGGGTTATGAAACCTGGCACGTGCATCAGTTTGGCTGGCTCAGCGGCGTCTATTATGTCCAGATTCCTGAAGGAATTGCGACGGGTACCGACGATGCCGGCTGCATCGCGTTCGGCATTCCCGAGGATATGGTCGGCGACGAAGCGGCGCAGGCATTTGGTAGCACGGTCGTGCGGCCCAGCGCCGGCACGGTGATGCTGTTCCCGTCGCATTGCTACCACCGCACTTTCCCGCACGGGGCGGCTGAGCGGCGCATCTGCGTCGCGTTCGATATCTGGCCTGGCTGACCGAAGCATGCAGCGGCTGACCGGCTATGGGCTGCGGCTCGCGTCGCAGCTCACCGTCCCCGGTGCGGTCGCAAACGATGATCGCGCTGCCCCGGATGTCACGATCACGCTTGAAGCTGCTCGCGCGATGGAGCCGGCGCCGCTCTACACCCTGACCGATACGGGGCTGATCTTTACCTGCCCCCAGCTTGCCACCTATCGCATCGCACGCGAGTCGATCGCGGTCGTTCCCGATCCGGCAGCCGCGTCCGAAATGGTCAGCGGGATGCTGGTCGCCACTGCCTTGCCCGCATTGTTATGGCTGCGTGGGCAATTTGTGCTCCACGCCGCTGCAGTTCGCTTTGCCGACGGTGCGGCGGTTGCGATTGCCGGCCCGACCGGAAGCGGCAAGTCGACGGTTCTGGCGCAACTGGTTGCCGATGGCGCGGCGCTGATCGGCGATGACACGATCGCGTTCGCCCCCGCCACCGGCACATCGGCATGCGGGCTGAGTGGGGGCTGGTTCGAATCTCTGGCCGATGGTTCACGCCGCTTTGTGTCCACGCCATCCGGCCAGTCGTGCAGTGATGCCGCGATTGGCGCGTTGCTTGTGCTGGAAACCGGCGCGACCGGGGATGGCAGGATTATGGGCCGCGCCGGGGTCGCCGCCTTGACGGCGTTTCTGGCTAACCGACATCGTCCGAAAGTGCCGGCACTGATCGGGCAATCCGGCGAAACATTGCACCATGCAACTCTACTCGCCACCGAAATCCCGGTCTATAGCTGGCGCAGGCAGGCTGGGACGGAGACACTGACCCCCGCCGAACGGGATATGCTGAGGCGCATCGCCGCCGGAAGGACGCAGGAATGAGCGAAGCTAAATGGGCGCGGAATGACGATTGGGTGGGGTCCGCGATCGAGGACAGCTATGTGATGGTGAACATTATCAATGGCAGCTATGTCGCGCTCAACGAAACCGCTCACGCAATCTGGGACGCGCTGGAAACGCCGCGCACCAAGGATGAGATCACGGCACAGCTGACCACGGAATTCGCCGTCGCCGCCGATACCTGCGCGGCGGCGGTCGAGCGCACGCTGGCGCAGATGGAGGTTCAGCAGCTCGCACGTGTCGCCTGAGCCGGAGTTCATCGCGCAGGCCTATGGCCTGACCTGGGCCAGCGCGTTTCCGCTCGATCAGTTCGAGGCCGTCACCGGCACCGCCGCGCCCGATGTCCGCGTGTGCCGGATTGCCGCGCTGCCCGAACGCGCACCGCTGGCACAGGTTCGTGCCGGAGCGGTCTTTGCCGACGGCACCCGCTTCCCCTGGCACCGTCAGGCGCTGTTCGACATGGTCGATGGGCGGCGGATCGATGTACTGCCCGGTCCGGCCTGGAGCGGATCGCTGCCGCATGCCTTTTACGGCACGGTCGCGGCGCATCTGCTCGCATGGCGCGGGCTGATCCCGATGCATGGCTGCACCGTCGCGATCGATGGCCGTGCGGTGCTGATCCTGGGCGAGGCCGGGGCAGGCAAGTCGAGCCTGACCGCAGGGCTGATCGCGGCCGGTGCAACACTGGTCAGCGACGATCTGTCGGCACTTGCATTCGACCCCGCAACCGGCGCGCAGCCGACCGTGCTGCCCGGGCGCACGACGATCCGGCTCGATCCGACCGTCGCGGCATGGACTGCAGGGGAGCGGCTTGCGCTGCCGCCGCGCGAAACCCGTGGCAAGCTGGTCGTGCGGCCGGCAGTGCGCAGTGACGGTGGGCCAGTGCCGCTGGCCGCGATCATCCAGCTGGGATCCGGGGCGGACGCCGGTTCGCCCCTTGCCCGTGCGGGGCTATTGTCCCGGCACCTGTTCCGGCCGGTGTGGATGGCGGCGCTGCCCGGCCATCCCGCGCGCCAGCACGCGCTGCTCGCACTGGCGGCGCGCGTAGCGGTCATCGGCTTTCCGGCGGTCGCCGGGGGGGGCGCGTCGGTGCATGCCGATCGCGCGGCGCTGCTGCTGGAGCGTGTCCGCGCCTTATGAAACGTCGCGCCACCAGGCGATGAACTCGGCGGCCAGCGCGGTCAGCTGGGTTTGCGTCACGTCGGCATAGCCTGTGGTCGCGCCGTTCCCCGCGCGTAGCAGCCCCCGGTCGAGCGCATCGAGATCGAGCCATTCATCTGCCCCTGCCCGACGGAACAGGGCAATGCGCGCGCGCGCCGCAGGGGCGTCATTCCGCAATCGGTCGAAATAGTCCGGCGCAAAGCCCGGCCCCTTGCCGCGAAGCCGAACCGCATCGGGCAGCTTGCCGGTGAGCAGCGTGCGCGCCGGGGTGCGTTCGCCGGTCCGGGGGTAGAGCAGCGCGGCGGGAACGGCCGCGCACAGCGCGATCAGGCGCGGATCGCGGAACGGCATCGCCACCCGTACCCGGCCCAGCGCGATCGATGCCGGTGCGCGTGCCGCCTTGGCAAAGCCGGGGCGGATCCCCCATGATTCGGTCGGCGCGGGCAGCGAGTAGGGATCCGGGTGGTGTTGCAGCGCAGCCGAGAGTGGCTCCGGCGGAGCGGCCAGCACGTGCGGCGCAAGCATGACATGGAATGAGTCGGCGGTGGAGGGCGGGCGCACCGGGTGCCAGCGTGTGTGCAGGGCATGACGGATCGCGCCCAGCCATGTGCGCCCGGTACGCAGCGGAAGATGGTTCGTCAGCGTGAGCTCACCGAACTGACCATCGAACAGCATGGATGCGCCGACAGCGGACACCTGTTCTGCAAAGCGGTGATAGAGATAGTGGCGGACATCCAGGCTGGGTCCGTTCGAGTCGCGAAACAAGAGCGGATCGGCATGATAGGGGCCGGGTGTCGCCGCCGCCTGAACGGGCACATGCGGCATGCCAAGATGCGTGGCGACCATCGCCGCCTCCGCCATCTCGTCGATCTGCTGCGACCCTGTGGCTGCTGCAGAGGTCAGGAAATGCAGCGTTTCGTCTGTGCGAAGCGCATGCGCCGCAGCCCATGCGAGCATCGAGGAGTCGAGCCCCCCGCTGAGCATGCAGGCATAATGGCCACCGACCATCCGTTGGCGGACAATTTCCACCAGCAGCGCTTCGGCCTGCGCCATTGCCGTGTCGATGTCGCCGCGCCAGTCCGGCGCCACCTGCACGGTTGCGGTCGGGGCAAGGTGGATATTGCGGCGATCGATCGTGACGAACCCGCCAGGACGCAGCATCGAAACGCCGGTGACCGGTGTCCGGCAATCGTCCGGGCCGCGCAGACCCGCCCGGCCCAGTGCCATCATCAGGCCCGCCGGATCGAATGTGTCGCCCACCCATGCGATCCGGCTAAGCTGACGCAGATCCGGGCTGATCGCGATGCGGTCGTTGCGTAGCGCGTAAAACAGCGGATCGCGCAGACACAGCGACGTGGCGAGCGTCAGCCGGTCCCCGCTCCAGCGCGCCAGCGTCCATTCGCCGTCCAGCCGCGTGCGGATGTCCGCTCCATGGCGGTCGAGTGCAGCGGCGGCGAGTGCGACATCGCTCAGGTCAGTTGACAGGCCGAGGGCCGCCGCAACGCTGTCCCGCATGTCCAGTCGACCAAGCAGCAGCGTCAGCGTGCCGCCATCGAAAAGTGCCTGTGCGGCGCCCGGATCGGCAAGGTCGCATGCCGCCGCGACATGATCGGTCGGTGTCGTCGGCAGCGCCAGCCCCAGCACCCGCGCTGCTTCAGCGTCCGGTGGTGCGCCATCGAGGTTGAACAGGCCGAACAGGCCGGTGCGATCCATGAGTCAGCGTTCCCGACGGCGCGTGACCGCCATCTCGCTAAAGCTGGATTCAGCTGTGGCCACGGTGCGATGCGGGTCGCGCATGGGCTAGTCTTTGGCGCGAATCGTGACGGCAATGCCGTCGCTGGCTACGAAGCCCGTGACACCGCGATCGTCAGTGCTGCTGCGACGGGGTGTGCTTATCGTCCTCATTGCGATGGACGGATATGAAGATGGCCCCGGGGGCGGACGATAAGCCGCGCCGCCCGGTGGCCATCCGGTCAGAGTTCGAATGTCAGGAAAGCGTGCAGTCGACGAAGCGACCACCATCGGCCCCGCGACCAGTGACGCCCGCAGTCTCCTCGATCGCCAGCACCGAAATTTCGGGTTCGACCCAGTTACGCAGTTCCGACACAGGCTGTGCGGTTTCGATACGATCCGTCATGATTTCCCCTCTTCAGAACCTGCATGATCAAATGACCGGTTCGGCGTACCCCGATTCCGGTCATGCTCAAATGGTTGCGCCAGACTAACTAGCCCTGCCGTGTAGGCCTGACAAGTTACCAAATAATACCGGGGCATTACGGAATGTGATGCAGACGCATTGCGGATCGGCGGCGATCAGGCAGCGGCGCGCAATTCCAGACGTTCCCAGATTTCGACCAGAGCCGCAGTCAGCTCCGCCATCATCGCTTCGTCATGCGAAGGGCCGGGGGTGAACCGCAGCCGTTCGGTCCCGCGCGGGACGGTCGGGTAATTGATCGGCTGAACATAGACGCCATATTCGGCGAGCAGGATGTCGCTGATCTTCTTGGCGCGGACGGGATCGCCGACCATCAGCGGGACGATATGCGTGGTCGTGTTCATCACCGGCAGCCCGGCATCGGCGAACATCGCCTTCAGCCGCGCCGCCGCCGCCTGCTGCCCCTCGCGCTCTTCGCTCGATTGCTTGAGGTGGCGTACCGACGCCAGCGCCCCGGCAACCAGTACCGGAGAGAGCGAGGTGGTGAAGATGAAGCCGGGCGCATAGCTGCGAATCACGTCGATGATCGTGCGATCGGCCGCGATATAGCCGCCCATCACCCCGAACGCCTTGCCCAGCGTTCCTTCGACGATGGTCAGCCGCGATGCAGCATCGTCGCGCTCCGAAATCCCGCCGCCGCGCGCGCCATACATGCCGACCGCATGCACTTCGTCGAGATAGGTCAGCGCGTTATACTTGTCGGC